>DAOWET010000103.1 GCA_030638335.1 Nitrospirota bacterium | reverse complement strand
GACGTGGAGATAAACGACGCTGAGGCAGAGGGAGTGCAGTATCACTTCCTTACCGCGCCCAAGCGCATCCTCGCCAAAGACGGCAAGGTCACGGGCCTTGAGTGCCTGAAGATGGAACTTGGCGAGCCTGACGAGTCCGGCAGGAGAAGACCGGTGTCGGTGGAGGGCTCGGAGTTCGTGATAGATGCGGACGTGATAGTCCCCGCCATCGGCCAGGAGGGCGACCTCTCCTGCATCTGCAACATACCGGGCGTGGACATAACCAAATGGGGCACCATAATCGTTGACGACAATTTCATGACCAGCCGCACTGGTGTATTCTCGGGCGGCGACTGCGTCATCGGCCCGGACGTACTGATACGCGCGTGCGCCCATGGCCGCTTGAGCGCCCTGAAGATACACACCCATCTCTCGGGCGGCTCCCTAGGGCTCCTTGAGGAGCAGTCGGACGAGTTTTTCGTCTCAAAGCTTGAACCATTTGATCCGGAAGAGGAGTTGGGCATGCCCGGAGGCACTCATAAAGAACCCATAAAGCACGAGGCCCCCTTTGAGCGCAGGGTGGACAACCGTGAGGTGGACAAGGGTTTCACTTCGGAGGAAGCGTTGGGAGAGGCATCCCGCTGTCTCAGGTGCTACCGTGTTGTGACATATGCTTATGGAAAAAAATAAGATGGACATATTCATAAACGGCAAAGAGATCAAGGTCTCAGAAGACGAGACCATTCTGTCTGCCGCGCGCAGGGAGAAGATACATATCCCCACGCTCTGTTACATGGAAAAGCTCCTGCCCATTGGTTCGTGCAGGCTCTGTGTTGTAGAGGTGGAGGGTTGTGAAAAACCTGTGGCAGCATGCAAGACGCCTGTTGTGCCCGAGATGAAGGTCAGCACTGACACGCAGAGGCTCAGGGACATGCGTCGTGAGATACTCTCATTCATCCTCATGACCCATCCCCTTGAGTGTGACCAGTGCGAACTCAAGGGCGTGTGCACACTTGAGCTGTTGGCAAAAGAATACGGTGTTGAGGCCCCGGCCTCTGGTGTGACCAGCCCCAGGCCCCGCACTGCCGAGTTCTCAACGCCTGCCATTATCTACAAACCCTACCGCTGCATAGCCTGCGGCAGATGCGTAAGTGCGTGCCAGGAGGTCGTGGGCCGGGCAGTGCTTGCTCTCAAGGGCGAGGGCATCGGTGCTGCCATGGAGGTGGTCAATGCGGATAAATGCATCTCATGCGGCGAGTGCCTCTCTGTCTGTCCCGTTGCCGCGCTTGCCGACGCTGGCATGAACGAGCTGGACCATTCGGATAAAGGAAAGCGCCCCAAGAAGACCCAGACCGTCTGCACTTATTGTGGAGTTGGCTGCACCTTTGACCTGAACGTGGTCGACGGCAAGGCCGTGGGCGTTACCACCAACCACAACATCGGCACCAACAAGGGCTCGTTATGTGTGAAAGGCCGTTTCGGATACCGTTTTGTAAACAGCCCCGACCGCCTCACCACCCCGCTTATTAGAAAGAACGGCAAGCTGGTGGAGGCCACATGGGACGAGGCCCTTGATCTGGTTGCCAAAAAGCTCACCTCCATCAAGAAGGACTCAGGCCCTGACTCCATAACCGGACTGACATCTGCCAAGTGCACCAATGAGGACAACTACGTATTCCAGAAGTTCATGCGCGCGGTCATTGGCACCAACAACGTAGACCACTGCGCACGCTTGTGACACTCCAGCACGGTGGCCGGTCTGGCCGCCACACTGGGCTCAGGGGCAATGACCAACTCCGTGGAGGACCTCTCTGAGGCCGAGGTCATGCTCGTCATCGGCAGCAACAATACCGAGACGCACCCGGTGATAGGCATGCGCCTCAGGAATGCGGCGCGCTATAGAGGGGCCAAGATCATAGTCGTGGACCCCCGGCGCACCGGGCTCGTGGACGACTCCGTGCTCTGGCTCTCTCCGCCCCCTGGCTACGACATCGCCATAGTGAACGCCATGGCCCATGTGATTCTTGAGGAAGGTTTACACAATGAGGATTACATAGAGGAGAAGACCGAGGGGTTCGAGGAGTTTAAGAAGGCACTTGTGCCCTATACTCCAGAATACGCTGAAGAGCTGACAGGTGTTCCTGCCAAAGACATACTCAAGGCCGCAAGGCTCTATGGGAGCGCGAACAAGGCTGCCATCCTCTACTGCATGGGCATCACCCAGCATTCCAAGGGCACGGACAACGTAAAGAGCCTGTCCAACCTTGCGCTCCTGTGCGGCCAGATGGGCAAGCGCGGAAGCGGCGTAAACCCCCTTCGCGGTCAGAACAACGTCCAGGGCGCGTGTGACATGGGCGGGCTGCCAAACGTCTTCACCGGATATCAGAAGGTGGGGCTCCCGGAGGTGCAGGGCAAGTTCGAGAAGCACTGGGGAGTTGAGCTTTCGGACAAGGTGGGGCTTACAGTAGTGGAGATGAGCAACCAGATGATGGAGGGCAATGTAAAGGCCCTCTACGTCATGGGAGAAAACCCCCTTGTCACGGACCCGGACCTCACGCACGTTGAGGAGGCCTTCGAGAAGCTGGACCTCCTTGTGGTCCAGGACATATTCCTTACAGAAACCGCGCGCGCGGCGGACGTTGTGCTTCCGGCCACGAGCTTTGCGGAAAAGGACGGGACCTTTTCAAACACGGAACGCAGGGTGCAATTAGTCAGGAAGGCCCTTGACCCGCCGGGCTCAGCGCGGCTGGACTGGGAGATACTGGCTGATATATCAACGCGCATGGGCTATGAGATGAGCTACTCCTCAGGCCAGGACGTTTTCGAGGAGATAAGGGAAGTCACACCACAGTACGCGGGCATCACATACAAGCGCCTTGGGCGCGAGGGCCTGCAGTGGCCGTGCCCGGATGAGAAACACCCCGGCACCCCCATACTCCACACAAAGGGAGTTACGCGGGGAAGCGCGTTGTTCGTGCCAATAGAGTTCAGGCCGCCTGCCGAAGTGCCGGACGCTGAGTATCCCTTTGTGCTCACCACGGGCAGGGACTACTACCAGTACCACTCAGCCACCATGACCGGCAGGGTGAAGTTACTAAGGGACGCCTGTCCTGAAAGCTATCTTGAGATGAGCCCCGAGGATGCGGACAAGCTTGGTGTCAGCGACATGTCCGTTGTGAAGGTATCAAGCCGCAGGGGCCATGTTATTGCGCGCATAAAGATAACGCCGAACCTGTCTGCGGGAATCGTGTTCAAGAAGTTCCATTTCTACGAGGGCGCGGTTAACCGCCTCACCAACCCGGTGCTCGACCCCACCTCCAAGATACCGGAGCTCAAGGTCACGGCAGTGCGCATCGAGAAGCACGACGGCCCGGCACCCGAGCCCGAGAGCCAGGGCATGTGCCTGATGTAACCCGCCCGCGGGTTTTTCACTTTTACTCTTAATGTCAGTGTTCCCCTGAGAAATTTCCGCTAATGCTGCCGAATCCATCCAGCTATAAAATGAAGGCTTAATGCTTTTTGTAAGAGAAGAAGTATCTGGTATGAGGGGTGTATTATGATGAATTTAACGCTGCGTGTCCCTAATGGTATTGAATGAATTCAAAAAGTTCATAATCATCAGGATTAATAGGCAAAGCCTCCGGTCTGGTTTCGGCAATATTTCTCATTAGTTCAATAAGAACCTTACGATCTATCTTTTGATCTGAACCCCTTGTAATTCCTATTATTAGTATTCTTCTTTGAGCGGATGCTTTTTCATCCCATAGCTCTTTGCATTCTTGAGGTGACACATTATATCGACCAAGGTTAATCCCAAGTATTTCCACATCAACTTTTCCTATAAATGCCTGACTTATCCAACTCATTAATGTTTCAGCCCGTTTTCTTGCACGATGATTCTCAACATCAGCACTCCCTTCGCAAGAGGCCATGCCAATAGCAATCACAGATTGAAGGTTGTTCCTTACATGTGATTGAAAGTCCTTGGCAGAAAAGGGTTTAATAAAAGTATCAGTAATATCCTTACCATCTTTTTCAATCTGATCGTAACTTCCCAATTGCCAAAAATAATTATTAGGAGTGATTATTATCATTTCGATAGTAGAGTTCTTACCTTTTGCATCAGTACTGGAAATCACTGGCAAAGGTTGAATAAATGGTACATTCCAAGGAGTTGATGCGGCAAATAGTTCAATTGGATAAACAAATCGTTCAGCACATTCCATTCCATCAGAATCCTGGAATTTCCTAGTATGGAAATATGTCCTAAGTTGGGCCTTGGATTGCGCACGAAGAAGAGCTGGATCATTTAACATTTTCTCTATTCCAGTTTGTTTATATTCTTTTCCAGCTTTCATTTGGGCAATAAATTCATTTGTGGATATATCCTGAAATTTCTTAAGCAAGTCGATATTATTAGTGCACATACTGGCTACTTTAATAGCTTTAAACCTATTCCTTACAGCATCAAATTGTCCAGTATTCGGGACAGTTAGTTTGATACATGGTTTGAACGCATCGCTAGAATACATTTCTATATCATAAATAATCAAGTCCCTTAGCGAGTCTACGACAGCGCTTTTAGGAAAAACGGAAAAGGTTAAAGATTCCAACTCATTTTTAAATATATCATTTATCGCTGCAGTCTCTGCTTTTGTTGTAAGCAATGTAAAAGCCTCATCAGCGTTTTTGAAATATGAGAAATAATTGCTTACATCTTCACAGTAGACGTATTCTTTGCTGACAGCATTTAAGGGGAAGATTACTGTAATTAATACTATAGCTATCAATAAAGTTCTTAACATAAATATCCTTCCTTGTCATTGATTCTACAAAACGGTACTACCTGAATAAACAGTGTTTTCTTTAAACCAGCTCTGTCCAATGTGAAATATCGATTATGTATTCTCGTCATTTTGAACATTCCTCTAAATAACTAACCCAGTTCACACAGACATTACTTGACTTAACATCATGATTGCAATTTGAAATATTCTCAATAATCCATAATTTAAATGACTTGCTCTTCTGATTTAATGAGATTGGTTCAAGTTGGCAAATATTTCTTTCTTTCATAATGGTAGTAAGTTCTTTATGGAGCATATTCGCAGGCCAAAAAACATCAGACTGATAGGGTTTTTCTATTTTTTCCTGCGTTTGCGAACTACTAGTAGATGCTGGAGGAGTAGATTGTTTTTTGTTAGACCATAAGTCAAAAATGCTAAGAAAGATAGCTAACGTGATGGAAGTAGTAAAGATTGTAATATGGAATTTAGTTGGCTTTGCTTCCCTTCTAAGAAAAATTCCAACAAGTGAAATAATGCCTATTACACATACAGTGGCCAGTGGATATTGTATTACTATATCATTAAATATATTAGACAATATATTTTTGTCCATCCCAATTAAGATACTATTTAAAATTGGAATAGTCAAACAAAATAAATAAAACTGGGTGTGTTGTTATTTGTTCTGTTTGACAGTTCATAAAATATGCCTTTTCTTAGAGGGAGGATTTATTGCTTTTCAGGTAGTTAAGCCCTAATTGGAAAAAACCAAGAATTAACATAACAAACGTCTGCAAAAAAAGGCGGGGCGTCTTTTCTGACGCCCCGCCTTCGTCTCGTTTATGGTGTTATAAAAAGTATGCCGGTTATCAGTCCAGGGTCATAGGCTCCGGGCGGAGCAATATCTCTATCCTGCGGTTCTTGGCCCTGCTCTCAGCG
>DAOWET010000049.1 GCA_030638335.1 Nitrospirota bacterium | reverse complement strand
TCCGCGGACCACGTCCCCCTCTGCCCCATATGCCACGGGGAACTCCGCAAGGAACAGAAGACCAAAGGCGGCTGGAACTGCAAGTGCGGGGAGTACGTGCCAAAGGGCTGCCACATCCCCCCGCGCCTGGAAGACCCCCCAAGCTGCAGCGGACAGGCCGGGACGGAAAAGGACAAGCCCCGGAAGGACTGATGCTGGCTACCTGAGGCTCTTTGCCTCTGCCACGGCCAGTTCCTCTTTCGCGCCTGCCAGGCGTTTGAAATAATTCCTGGCCTTTACCATGTCCTTCTTTACAAGCGCCTTCAGCAGGTCGCCCTCAAGCTCCGCGACCTCCAGCCTCTGGTAGTAGTCCAGCATTTCCATGAAATGCGCGAACACTATCTTCCCGGTCAGTATGGGGTGGTTGTTCGTGACGTTGTACTTCGGGAACATGGTGCCATGCTCAAGCTCCACCTCAAGGCCCGCGCGAAACTGCTCCGGGTCCACCTTCAGCCCGCCCTTGTCTATATGCCTGAGTATCTTCCTGGCCTCGGCAAGCGTCACGGTGGCCTTTTTCTTCTTCGACCAGTCTCTTATGCCCAACTCCTTGCAGACCCTCCCTACCTCCTGCTTTGTAACGTATACCGGAAGTTTCATCAAACCCCTCCATTGATTAATTGGTTATTCGTCTTTATTTAGCGTGAAGTGTCTTTGCGAACTTCCTGGCCTGCACAGGCCATTGCTTGAGAGCCGCATCGTTTCCTATTGCGCTATTGCTCCGGCACCTTCACAGGAACGCTTTGCAGCCTTTTATAATAAAAGTTCTGCCCGTAGAGCACGCTCACCGGGTTATGCCCAGTGACCCTGTCCTTGCCCATGATATTAACCTCCAGAGAAGCCCTCTACTTCGACGACTGTATCTTCTCGTACATGCCCTTGCCCCAGTCGCCCTCGAACTCCCTGTAGCTACGAAGCGCGTGGCGCATGAAGGCCTCTCGGTCCGGGTCTCTGACTATCGTCATGCCATGCACATTCTCGAACTCGTCAACAAGCGACGCCTCACCGTCCAGCACTATGCCGTTCTGGTGCGCGCGAGCGGTTCTCAGGGCCTCAATGATCCATCCCCTGTATTCTTCAGGCATCTTCTGCCAGAGTTTTTCATTTATCGAGGGCCAGACCATCCCTATCTGGTGGCTTGTGAGCACGATGTACTTTGTCACCTCGTAGAACTTCTGGGCCTTGTCCGTGGGAAGGGGGTTGTCCTGCCCGTCCACCACCCCGGTCTTAAGCGCAAGATACACCTCGCCAAAACCCAGCGGGGTGGGGTTTGCGCCAAGCGCGCGCCCAAGCGCTATCCACTGCGGGGAGTTCGGCATGCGGAGCTTCACGCCCTTCATCTCCTCTGGAGTTCGCACGGCCTTGTCGCGGAGATTGAGCTGCCTTGTGCCCAGATACCACACGTCCAGCGGGCGCACACCCCGCTCACTTGCCAGACGGTCAAAGTACTCCGCACCCACCGAGCCCTCCATGACCCTGTACATGTGCCCGAGGTCGCGAAACAGATACGCGGCCCCGAATATGCCAAGCCGCTTATCGAACTGGGCCAGAGCGTTGGGATCGGTGAATGTCATGTCAATGGTCCCGCGCATCACGCCCGTTAGCTGGGTCTGCTGGTTTCCAAGCTGGCCCGAGTGGAATATTTTTACCTTAATATTCCCCTTGCTCAGCTTCTCAACTTCGCTTGCGAAAACCTGAAGCCCCTTGACCTGCGGCTGATTTGGCCCGGCCACGGTATTGAACTTCAAGGTATAGGTCTTCTCCCCGGCTAATGAGATCGCGGTGCCAAGAAAGACCATCAAAAAGACGAGCGCCAGAACACGTGCCATGCGTACCATATATATACCTCCATGAGTTTCGCTGAATGTTCCGTCTATATTACCACGAGGGGGGGGCCGGCCCCGGGGTCACGGACCCCTTTTCACTGGGGGCTTCCGCCCCGACCCTTTACAGGCAAAGTGCCGGTGTGCCCGTTGGCACTGGAGGCCGTCAGCCTCGACCGAGCCACGGGCTCGTATTAACTGGAGCGCACAGCTTCCAGCGTCTTCAGGAGAAGTAACGTAGCATCTCTCCCCTGGAACGTATTGCCCACAGGAATAATTAGAAGTCTCCGTGAGACCGGGTCGTGTCGACCGGTAAAGTCAAGCCCGTGGCTGGAGGCCCTGATCAAAAGATATTTATTTTTCCATTACTGGGGTATTATTATAAGTAACCATGGATATATCTATTCCAGAGCCTAATAAATACCCGCTCTGCGGGTACACTTACTGTGAGAAGAGATACAAAAAGATTAAGAGATTCAAAAGATGCTATAAGGTGTAC
>DAOWET010000281.1 GCA_030638335.1 Nitrospirota bacterium | reverse complement strand
TCTCCTGAAGCCCCTGCCGCGCCCGAAGCGCCCGCCACACCAGCGGAGCCCGAGCCCCCTGCCGCCGATGTGATGGACCAGACAAACATCGACGACCTCTTCGCCCAGGTCTCGGAAGAGCAGGCCAGTAAAGAAGAGGAAGACCCATCAGCTCTCCAGAACGAGTCCTCGCTCAAGAGCCTCATAAACTCCGGGCACCTTGAGCCCGCGTACAGCCTGCGCATCTGGATGCAGATAATGAAACAGCTCGACGGCCTGCACTCATCAGGCACGTTCTTCGGCTGCATAACTCCTGACTCCATATTCATTGATATGGAAAACAACATCCGCCTTGAAAAACCAACGGACTGCCAGGACGTATACACCGCTCCGGAGGTCAGAGAGGGCGACGAGGCCGACGCAAAGAGCGATGTCTACGCCATGGGCGTCATCCTCTACGAGATGATCACCGGCACAGCCGAGACCATAGGCTCGAAGTATCCCATCGACTACGTAAGCGACCTGCCCGAGTGGCTCGACCAGCTCATCATGAAATGCCTCGATGAAAAACCCGCTCGCTACAGGGGTGTGGACGAGGTCTCAGGCATCGTGATGATGAAGGCCGCCGAGTGGTAGGAGCTGGGGCTGTCAAAGATCGGTTTAACTACTGATTTCCTTGCCAGGCTCCCCGCTATTGCTAATAATATGCACGTCACGCTGCGGAAACGGTATCGCTATCCCAAGCTCATTAAACTTCCCGTAGATCTCGCAATTGATCTCGTGTATGGCAAGCCCCCGCATCGCTGATTCCGTGACCCAGCACAGAAGCTCGAACATGAGGGCCGAATCCCCGAACTGCCTGAACCTGATCCTCGGCTCGGGCTCTGCGACAACGTGGTCGTTGCCCCGCGCTATCTCCACAAGGGTCTTCTGCACCAGATCGATGTCGCTTCCATAGGCCACTCCAACCGGTATCTTCACCCTGAAGTACGGCAAGGGCGCGCTCTCGTTGACTATCTTGGAGTTGGCTATGATGGAGTTGGGGATCACCACCTGGATATGGTCGCGCGTCTTGATGCGGGTGCTCCTGAGGCCGATGGACACGACCTCCCCCCGCTCCTTCTGGTCCAGCACGATGTAGTCTCCAACCCTGAATGGCCTGTCCATGAACACGCTGATGCCCCCAAAGAGGTTGGCAACCGTGTCCTTGGCAGCTATTGCCAGGCCCGCGCCAACGAGACCGGCGGAGGCCAGCAGCGGAGTGACGTTGACCTCCCAGACCGAGAGTATCACAGCCACCGATACCACGAACACGACTATCTTCAGGACGTTCTCAAAAAGCGGCAGCAGGTCCTTGCTCAGGCCCGTAACATCCGCGCCGCGGGCAAAGGCGTCCTCGGCCAATGCGTTGCTGATCCTTATCACCGAGAAGGTCCAGATGAGCGTGATAAGCGTATAGAGCGTGCCGCGCGCGTAGAGCCCCGCCCTGGCCCCCGGCCCCAGGTACTCCACCGCAAGCAGCACGCCCACCAGCGCGATGGTATAGTACACCGGCCTGTGCACGACGTCCAGTATCCTGTCGTCAAGGGCAATGCTGGTACGGCTGGTGATCCTCCTTAAACCCTTGTCAATAAAGATGTCCGCCACCGTGGCAATGAGCATGAACACCAGTATGGAGATGAAGGCGTTCGTAAATGGCGAACTCGATATGTTCAGTGCCTCTATCAGCGATGCCATCTAAACACTCCTTCAATATTTTTTATTCCGACCCTGATCTCATCCACACCCAGTAAGCTCTGATTTGCTACCCCCAGTAAGTTCTGCCATGCTGTAGATGCAAGAAAGAAAGCATGAAGGAGTACATGTCGTACTTCGAATGCTTTATTTCGCCGCAGATGCAGTATGTCAGGACTTACTGTCACTGCATTACGGCGCCTGAGCCAGCAGAAGATTCGTGCTGCGCATCGCGCGACAGCCATCCCTTCTTTATTTTTGGCTCTGGCTTCTTCCATCTCTTCTTCCTGGCCGCAAGCTCCTTCCGCTCCACATTCAGCTGGAGCTTCCTCTTGGGTATATCAATGCTGATGGAGTCACCGTCCTTGATAAGCGCTATAAGCCCGCCCTCCATGGCCTCGGGCGAGACGTGCCCGATACAAGGGCCGCGCGTGCCGCCTGAGAACCTTCCATCCGTGATAAGGGCCACAGAATCCGAAAGCCCCATGCCCGCAATGGCCGCCGTGGGTGAGAGCATCTCGCGCATGCCCGGCCCTCCCTTGGGCCCCTCGTAGCGCACCACCACCACCATGCCTGCCTTGATCTTCCCGGCCATGATGGCGCGCATGGCCTTCTCCTCTGAGTCATAACACTTGGCCTTGCCCGTAAACACCATCATCTTTTCGCCCACAGCCGACTGCTTCACCACAGCACCGTCCGGGCAAAGGTTGCCGCGCAAAATAGCGATGCCTCCCTGCTTGTGGTGTGCGCGCTTAACAGTACGGATCACGTCCTCGTCCACCACCTCTGCGCGGGCGATGATGTCT
>DAOWET010000195.1 GCA_030638335.1 Nitrospirota bacterium | reverse complement strand
CCATGGGAGCGGGCCGCAGGGCAGCTGCTGCCATGCACGAGTACCTTTCAAAATAGAAACAGCATAGAAACAGCACATTATCAAGGGCCACGGTTCAGCTTTACGGACCGTGGCCTTTTATTTCAGATGCCAAATCCCGTATCTGCCTGATTTCCTTCATATTTATCTGAAAGCATCCCATTGCCGCCATTGCATGGCAATACATTCACAGAGCTTGAAAATGGTAATATAGATGCCATGGAAGAGACTGCCTACAAGATAAAGCTCCCTTTATTTGAGGGCCCGATGGACCTCCTGCTGCACCTTATAAGGGAACACAAGCTGGATATCTACGATATACCCATATCCCTTATAACACGGCAGTATCTTGAGTACATCGAGGTCATGAAAGAGCTGAACCTTGAGGTGGCAGGCGATTTTCTTGTCATGGCGGCCACCTTGATCCATATCAAGTCCAGGATGCTCCTGCCTGTGGAGGACACGGCTGATACTGACGAGCCCGAGGACCCGAGGCTTGAGCTTGTAATGCGCCTTCTTGAGTACAAGGCGTTCAAGGAAGCTGCCCACGGTCTGCAAGAGAGGGAGACAGACCAGTCCAATGTCTATACCCGCATCCCTTCCGGGGATGAGGGTGAATCCGAGGACGAATTAGAGGAACTCAGCCTCTTTGACCTGAACCTGTTCGATCTCATCACATCCTTCCAGAAGATGCTGGAGCGGGCCCCGGCAGAGGCCCAGACCCTTACAAGGGAGGTCCTCACTGTCAAGGACAAGATGGCCATGATAATCGATTCCCTTCAGTCCATGGACGCGATGCGGTTTACGGACCTTTTTAAGAGCGATATTATCAAGATGCACTTTGTTGTGACCTTTGTCGCCATGCTCGAACTCATACGCCTTGGCCTGGCAAGGGTGTACCAGGATGGCCCGTTCGGGGAGGTATGGATCATAAACCCTGACTCCAGCTCCACAAAGGAAGAGATCATCAGGCAGAAGATAGCACCTGATGCTGGAGGCGGCCCCGAAGGCCCGGCGCCTGAGGCGCCTGAGGCAAGGGAGGAGGAAGAGACAGAGACACTTCACCCGTACGAGGAGCCCTATGAGTTCGAAGAGGGGCACCCGTACAAAAAAAGCAAGCCGTTCCAGAAATACCGGCAGTTCGAGAACAGTCATCCCTATGGAGACTCGGTCCTGAAGGGCTTTGCTGACAAGAGCGAAGAAGAGCCACCGGAAAATACAGATGATGACAGCACGGCTGAAGATTCTACTGAGGACCCTGAGGATAATAATACTGAGCCTTCAGACGATTAGCCTGCATATTTCATGAAGCGCGGGGGGCCACGGCCCCCTTTTATTATTTCACTATTTCAGCATATACGCCACAGGTCGCATTTTGTACCTTTTGCTTCCCCGCCGCTTGTCCACAGGGCCTCCGGATTAGCCGGAAGAACCCTACCACCTGATGGTTTTATCCGGCAAGAAACATTTCAGCATTTATAAGGCCTTCTCTAAATCAAGGTGCACGATCGTGTGACGCTTGATCCTTTTCAGGAAAAAGCACAGGGGGCATTAAAGAGCCCCCTGTGCCGGGTTCATATGATGAAGAAGCTAGAAGCTCCCTGAGACGTTCACAGTGATATTAGGCGTGTCAGGGTCGTCGCTCGGCACATTGAACGTGTCAGAGTACGTGGAGGTCCCTTCCCCTTCGTCATTCGTGTCGCCCCCATCACCGCCACCGCATGCGGCAAGGAGGCTCACGGCCATAACCGCCCCTATCAACAGAACCGCGAGAGCCTTTCTCCTTCTGGTAATGCCCGAGGCCATGACCATGCCGAGCATGATAACCCCGAGCCCGCCTATGCCATGGGCCGCGGCGGAGACGGTCGCGGGCTTAAAGCGCACGGTTATATCGCATGTGCCGCTTGCGGGCACGCTCTGGCCCGTGCATGTGTCAGTGACAATGGAGAACGGTGAGCCCAGGGGGTCTGAGCCGTTGATGGTCCCGAGGGTCAGGTCGCCTGTGCCGTTATTTGTAAGGGTGAGGGTCTTCTCGGAAAACTCCGCAGCGTCCACTGTACCGAAATCAAGGCTGTTTTTAGAGAGGGCTATCGCGGGCACAGGGCCAGGCGTGCCGGTGCCCGAGAGCATGACCGTAAGGCTTCCTGTGACCGGCGAGTCAGAGAGGAGCACGAGCAGGGCCGATTTGGCCCCGGGGGAGGCCCCCGGAGAGAACGTGAGCGTAACAGTGCAGGCACCGCCCTGGCGGAGCAATAGTGAGGTTGAACCGCATGGGGATGCGCCGCCATTGAGGTCCAGCATGAAATCGGACTGGTCCGCGCCAGCGAGGTAGATGTCGTTTAACTGGAGGCTGCCCGGGCCGTGCGCCTGGATGGTCAACTCCTGTGCCCCTGAGGAAAATCCTGCCTCGATGCTCCCGAAGGCGATGTTCGAGGCCGTGAGCGTCATGTAGACCATGCCGTACTCATAGGAGCCTATATCGCACACAGTGGTCCCGTTGCTGTCACCGTCCAGCGGACGGCTGAACCCGCGCTGGTCAGTGCCCGTGCATGCAGGGTCGCCCGTATCAATGGCCTGGCTCCCGGGCAGTAGCGCGTGCGTGAGCGTGGCCCCCCCGTTGTCCTGAAGCGGCCCAAGCATTGCATCAACCCCTGTCTGGTCGCCTGTGCCTCCGAACGTGCACCCTCCTGAACTCAGATCGTTTACGAGGTTGTAGCCCTGGCTTGTCAGGGCGCCTACGGTTCCATAACAATCCGGCCCGGATGTGACAGCACTGTTGCCACTAAGGATACTGCTGCCAATGTTGACCGCGCCACCGGTGTAAATCCCGCCGCCACGCATAATCCCTCCGGTCGCCGAGTTCCCGCTTATCGTGGAATTTGTGATATTAGCCGTGCCGGAGACACTGACTGCAATCCCGCCGCCAAGTGAAAAACTGCTTCCAGTGACCGAGTTCCCGCTTATCGTGGAATTTGTGATATTAGCCGTGCCGGAGACGCCAATACCGCCGGCAGTTGCTAGAACGCCTAAGGAGACCGAGTTACCGCTTATGGTGGAGCCGGTGATATTGGCAGTGCCGCCTGAGTCGACCCAAACCCCGCCGCCGCCGCCACTGGTGGATGTGTTTCCGCTTATGGTGGAGTTTGTGATATCGGCAGTGCCTGAGTCGACGCAAACCCCGCCGCCGTCGCCGGGCGTAGACCCGCCAGTTATTGTAATGCCGTTGAATACGGCGGATACATCTGGTGCGGAGACAGAGTTCATTACATGGAAGACCCTGTCCAGGGAATCAGCGTTCACTATGGCCGCACCGCCACCCTCGATGGTCACGGAATTGAGGATGTCCAGGTCTCCGGTCAGCGAGGCATCCTCGCTGGCTCCCGCTGTCTCAAGCACGTACTCCCCTGCCCCGAGCACTATGGTGTCATCGCCGGAGCCCGCGGTGCATGTGTCAACAGAGACATCGTCGTTCGCTGAGATGACCGCCTCCCTCAGGGAGCAGGACCCGTCGTTTGATATCACGTCATTAAAGGTGTCCACGGTGATGGACGCGGCCCCTGCAGGCGATGCGAGCGCAAGCAACAATAGGATAAGGACAGGAAGAAATGATTCCAGTTTCATATGAGGGCTCCCTTTCGGGGGAAAGCATGAATGAGGACACGAATGGAAAATGCCTCATCCCCCCTGTTAAATGAATATAACCTGTCATACACTTATATATATTGCAAGCATATACTAAATAAAACAGACGTTCAAGTCAATTCAGCATTTGAGGCCTTCCTCAGATCAAGGCGCACGATCGTGTGACTCTTGATCCTTTCTGGACACTAATCAGAAATCCCGACACTTTGGTTGATACAGTGGCATAATATAAGCATGAAATTTCTCAGGGCCAAGATACTGCGCCTGGTCGTAAAAAAGATCATGAGCGCACTGAGCGACCTCATGCCCATCGTGCTGGTGATAGCGTTCTTCCAGATAATTGTGCTCAGGCAGCCGATGCCTCAGATGGGCGAGGTGCTCTTTGGCGGCATACTCGTTGTGCTCGGCCTGACGCTCTTTATCGAGGGCCTCGAGATGGGCCTCTTCCCCATAGGCGAGGCAATGGCCCACGCACTTGCAAAAAAGGGAAGCCTTGCGTGGCTTTTGATATTCAGCTTTGCGCTCGGGTTTTCCACGACAGTGGCGGAGCCCGCACTCATTGCCATAGCGCGCGAGGCGGCTAACATCGCTGCCGAGGGCAACCTTATAGGGTTCGGAGAGGAATCGCGCCTCTCATACGCCTTCGGGCTCCGCATGACAGTGGCCGTCGCTGTCGGGCTGGCGATCCTGATAGGCGTGTTACGCATATTAATCGGCTGGCCGCTCCACTACCTGATCATCGGCGGTTACGTAACCGTGATACTCATGACCACTATCGCCCCGGAGGAGATCGTAGGCATAGCGTATGACGCAGGAGGGGTGACTACCTCCACGGTAACCGTGCCGCTTGTGGCAGCGCTTGGGGTCGGGCTGGCCTCAAGCATCAGGGAGCGCAACCCGCTCCTTGACGGCTTTGGGCTGATTGCGTTTGCCTCACTCATGCCCATGATATTCGTGATGGGCTACGGCCTGATCGTGTTCGGGTGATACAGGTGATGGGATTCCTTTCAGACTATTTAGTAATACTTATATCCACGTGCCGGGACGTGCTGCCGATAATCGTGCTCATAGCGTTCTTTCAACTTGTGGTCTTGAGACAGCCCATACCGCGGCTGCGACAGACGCTCATTGGCGTGGTTTACGTTGTGCTGGGGCTCTCGCTCTTTCTGGGCGGCCTTGAGAAGGCGCTGTTTCCGCTTGGCAAGATAATGGCGACCCAGCTATCAAGCGCCGAGTTCAT
>DAOWET010000043.1 GCA_030638335.1 Nitrospirota bacterium | reverse complement strand
CTTTGAGCCCACGTCCTTGATCATGGTGCGCACGTTTCTGACAAGTTCGTCCCTGAACCGCTTGCGGTCATGATCGTTTTCCGCCTCGATGTAATTAACATAGTTATCAAGCGGGAACTTCACGTCCATGTTTATCTTTAATTTATTAGGCAGGAAGAAGGTAAAGTCAGGCCTGCCCGAGGAGTGCTCAAGGGTTTTTTGCTTTTCGTAGTTGATGCCCTCCACAAGGCCCACCAGGCGTATCACGTCCTCGGCCATGCGCTCGCCCCACTCCCCGCGCTTCTTGGCCGAGGCCAGCGTGAGCCTCAGGCCCTCTGTGGTCTCCCCCAGCTTCCCGGTTATCTCGGAGTGCACCTTTATTAACTCGGAGACCTCGGTTATTTTTTCTATGTTTCCCTGCCCGATCTGCTCGAACTTGCCCTGAAGGTCCATAAGCTTTCTGCTCATGCCATCTATGCTCTGCTCTATCAGCTCCCGCTTGCCTTGAAGTTCCTTTGCGCCAAGATCGCTCTGGTGCTTTAGAGAATCCGAGGCGTATTTCTTGAATTCCTCGGTGTTCTGGCTCAGGGCGTCCAGCGAGAGGGCTTTAAAGGTCTCGGTGAATTTTTTCTCCGCTGACTCCAGCAGGTCCTTCTGCTCCTCGACTCTCTTTACCGCCTCCTCAAGCCGGGCAGAGCTTATGCGCTCTTGCTCAAGCGCATCCCTGAGGGAAGCCCCTTCCTTTATCTGCTCATCCAGATGGCTCTGCGTAGCACTCAGGCGCCCCTTCTGGGCATACCAGAGCGCAATGGCGCCTACCACAAGGCCCACACCAAGGCCGGCTATGAATATAAGCAGATCAGTCATGTTCTTATAAAGATAACACAAACACTTCCAGGGAGTTACGGGCTTATAAGGATGGTCGTTGTCTGGCCTGGCTCAAGATAGAAGGTATGTTGGAAGATCACTTTTCCCGCGAGCTCCGCCCAGAGCGTATACTGCCCTTCAAGAAGGATCAATCGCAGGCCCTTGTCCTCTTTAGTGGTTCCATTAGTAGTCAGGCCCTGATACTCGCCGTCGATGAATATGCTTATGCCGGGGGCGGCTTCAATATAAAGCTCTTCCGGCACGTCCGCCCTTGCCGCCGGAGCGACAAACAGGAGGCAGGCAATTATAATGACCGCATATATTAACTTTGAACGCATAATTCAAAACCCTCCAGAGGGTTATTTCTTTTGTACCTTGTCCTTGCATGGCAGGTTCTTGTGCACGTAGGATTTTTTCTTCCTGCAATATAGCGCCACGAACGTCCTGCAGCTTCCGGCCCCGTCCACTGCGTCCTCTTTTGGGAAGCTTGCGAATTTACATTCAAGGTCGCAGAAATCCATATTCCCCTCTCATACAGATTGCTGTCCCAATGAAAAACTACCCGGATATGCTGGCGACATCAATGAAATGCTCCAGGGCACGTTAGCCCCTAGTTCGGGGGGCCCGCTGGCCCTTTCCCGGGAGGACGCCAGATCCACCAGTCAAGAATGCTCTGTATATCGAATAACTCGGCAATCACACCAATGAACAGAAGCAGAAGGTAGGCGGCAATTCCACCGATCATTATCTTCTGGCCGTATGTACCCCAGAACCCTCCTGACGACGGGGTGTCCTCATGCATTTGATCGTCTTGAGCCTCTACCATCAAGTCCTTCCTCTGTGTTTTGGTCAGTCAATTGATTGTACCTGCGGGGCAGAAAGTTTTCAAGACCAGCCACCAGCCACGCCGGTCACGGACCGGTTTTACTAGGTCGAGTCGACCCGTAGTGTTTCCTTTAAGGGATAAAAAGATACGCTTCAAAGATGAGATGTTATGCTACTTTTCTTTATGAGGACGGAAGCTGGACGCTCCAGTTAATACGAGCCCGTGGCTCGCCAGTTGAAGGGGGCTTATTGCCCCTCAAGGGTCAGGCGGAAGCTCTGCGTGATCTCGCTACTTCCCCCGGAGCCGTCCTCGGCCAGTATCGCATAGTCGGCCGTGCCCAGAAAGTCCTCGGGCACTGTCCACCTCACCTCTCCGGTCATGGAGTCTATCTCCATGCCGTCGGGCCCGCTTTTTAGGGTATAGGTCAGGGGGTCGCCGTCAGGGTCCGTGGCCCTTGTCTTATATATGTATGTCAAGCCGTCAAAGGCGTACTCGTAGTGCTCCTCTATCATGGGCGGAAGGTTTCCCGCCTCAAAGACCATGACTTCTTCCTCCCCATACTCCACGCCGTCATAGGGACTGATCCGGACCATGAAGGCGTCGCCTCTTTTGGGCGTTTCGCCAATTTCTCTCTCCGTGCCTGCCGGAGCTCCGTTCAGTGTCCATTCGTAGCTTAACTCTACATTGTCGTTGTCCGCGTCCTCGGTCTTCACATCAACATATATCCTGTCTCCGGGCTTGAATGCCTCAGGCATTAGCCGCGCCGAAATGATCCTCGGAGGCGCGTTCTCCACCGTCACCTCAGCGCTACTGAGGACTGCGCCGTCAATAAAGACCGAGGCGTATACCTTCTCACCCTTTCTGATCTCTGCCTCGCGCAGGTCAAGCGTTGTCGAGGAAAAGCCTGGCAGGGGCGCGCCGTTGAGGTACCAGGTCACCATTGCATCAGAGAGGTCAACCCCGCCCGTGACCTTAAGCTGGCTGTCGGCCCGGGGGGTTGTGGGAGAGATGCCAAGGTCACCCTCAGGCGGGGCCTCGTAGGCTTCTTCCGCTTCCCTGGATGGCGCCCCTGAGGATGGGGTTTGAACACTGGGTGCTTCCTCTGTCATGGACCTCTCCATCTCCCGTGCCTCTTCCTCGGAGAGTTTTCTTATATCCTTCGCAGGGTCTTCGCTGCACCCGGCAAAGGCGAGCGTTGCCGCGATAACAAATATCAAACACAAGAATCTTCGGGCCATTTTTATCCTCTTGGCTAATATTGGTACAGGATAGAGAGTTTTGCCTTCTCGCTG
>DAOWET010000241.1 GCA_030638335.1 Nitrospirota bacterium | reverse complement strand
GGCATGTGCGATAAGGATGGCAGGCCCACCCAGAGGCTTCTGGATTTCTACAGCACACTGGCCAGCGGAGGCGTTGGGCTCATAATTTCCGGATACACATTCGTACGGCCCGAGGGCAAACAGATGCCAGGGAAGATGGGCCTGTACTCGGACGATTTCTCAGACAACTACAAACAGCTCGTGGCCGCGGTGCACGCAGAGGGCGGGAAGCTCTGCATGCAGCTTGTGCACGCAGGGGGCCAGACCACGGCGCAGGCTGCGGGGCAGGACCCGATAGCGCCGTCCGCGGTGGACGCGGCCCAGTACCAGGGGGCCATGAGCGTGGAGATGACCACCCTTGACATCAGCGAGGTGGTTGCCGCCTTTGGCGAGGCCGCACGCAGGGCAAAGGACTACGGGATGGACGCGGTGCAGCTGCACGTGGCCCACGGTTATCTTATCAACCAGTTCCTCTCTCCCCTGACCAACCAGCGCACTGACGACTACGGCGGCACTCTGGAAAACCGCGCGAGGTTCATGATGGAGGTCTACATGAGCGTGCGCGAGGCTGTGGGCCGTGACTTCCCCGTGATGGTCAAGTTAAACGCCTCAGACAACCTCGAAGGTGGCCTTGATACTGCCGACGCGGTTGAGGCCGCACGCATGCTGAGTGATGCGGGCATTGACGCCATCGAGGTAAGCGGCGGCACGTCGGCCTCAGGGGAGATGAGCCCCGTGAGGACCAAGATCAACGCGCCCGAGCGCGAAGCCTATAACCTTGAGCTTGCCAGAGGCATCAGGGACGCTGTCTCCTGTCCTCTCATATCCGTGGGCGGCTTTCGCACATTTCAGAAGGTGGAGGACGCCATAAAGAGCGATGTGGAGTACGTCTCCATCTCGCGCCCCCTTATCCGGGAGCCAGGCCTTCCAAAGCGCTGGCAGGAGGGCGACAGGTCCCCCGCAAAGTGCCTCTCCTGCAACAAATGCTTTGTGCCGGGCATCAAGGAAGGCGGCATCTACTGCGTGGCGGAGAAGAAGGAGCGGGAGCGGGCTGAAAAGGACTGACCTCGACTTTATAGCAAAACATATTAACTTTTAAAGGGGGCTTGCCCGAACAAAAGCCCCCTTTTTCATGCAAGCCTGAAATGCAGGACACTTCCTGTTCTTCCTGAGAGGCGAGACCCTGGACTTCTTCTCGCCCGCTCTTCACGCACATACCGAAGCCCACGCCTGAACGATCCTTAGCGTCTCTTATGGCAAACTTATCGCCTTGAACTCCTGCTGCACGTTGTCCCAGATGAAGGCCCCCGCCTCACCGGCCCGGCCAGCATTAACGGACACGATGATATATGCGGCATCCGGGTATGTGGGCACGCCGTCCCATATTGCCATGGCCCTGTCCTCATCCGAGAAGTAGACACCGTGGTCAACGTGGGAGTGGTAGAAGGCAATGATGTCCAGCCCCTCAGCACGCGCGACACTGAAGACCTCTGCCTGTTCCTGCGGATCTATGTGATACGCGGTTGAGGAATCGCGCTTGTAGATCTCGGGGTCATTCTCATGCATGATGTCCTGGATATTGGTGCAGAGGAATACCTCAAGCGGATCCGTGCCGTGAGCACTACCCGTGCCGCGAGCATTAAAGGAACCCTGTCCAAGCACTATGCCGCAGCATTCTCCCGGGGCCTCACTTGCGGCGTGCTCACTAATGAGAGCGAGGCACTCCTTAATATTCTTTGCGGATCTTCTCAGCATTGCCGCTCATAGTAATCCAGGTAGCCCTCGCCAAAGTCGGGGGAGATCGTGAGCACCCGCGCGCCCTTTCCGGCTTTTTTGGCTACCTGCATGGCAGCCCAGACATACGCGCCGGAGGATACCCCCAGGAACAGGCCCTCCTTCCTGCACAGCAGCCGCAGGGTCTGCATCGTGTCCTTGAGGCTGACCGATACCATTTCATCAATAATGTCCCTGTTCAGGATGGAGGGGACTATGCCGGCCGCGATGCCCTGGATCTCGTGGGGTACAAATTTATTATTAAGCACGTCGCAGCCCTCCGGCTGCACCCCTACTACCATAATGCCCGGGTAGCGCTCCTTAAGCGCCTCGCCTATTCCGGTTATGCTACCGGCAGTGCCTATGCCGCAAACAAAAAAATCCACCCCGCCCACATGGTTCATATGGTCGATTATCTCAGGCGCTGTGCCTTCTTTATGGGCCATGACGTTTGCAGGGTTCCCGAACTGGTCCAGGTAGACATAGTCCGGGTACTTGATGAGCATGTCCCACATCAGCTCCACATGGGAGTTGAGGCCCCTGGAGCTGTCGCTGAGCACTACCTCGGCACCCATGGCCTTGAGTATGCGCTGCTTTTCGCGGCTGTAGTTGTCCGGGATCACGAGCATTGCCTTGTAGCCAAGCGCGGCCGAGATGATCGCAAGCCCTATGCCCGTGTTCCCGCCGGTGGGCTCGATTATGGTCTGCCCGCTTCCGCGCGTAAGGCGGCCTTCGCTCTCAGCCTCAAGGACCATCCTCAGTGCCACCCTGGCCTTATGGCTACCGCCGGGGTTCATGCCTTCGAGCTTGATATACAGTGAGGCGTCAAGCTCGGGGGCCAGGCGCTCAAGCCGGATTAACGGGGTGTGTCCTATTGCCTCGATTATTCCGCCTGTTGCCATATACAGAACCTTTAGGTCTTGAGCGTCCTGATCTTGGCGATCTCTTCCTGATAACCATATATATGGCCGCCCGCGCTGTAGGCATACATGGGCCCGCTTAAGAGCCCGGCCTCGTCAGCCACGTACTGCTTCAGGAGCTCTATGCCACCGAGGTTGGAGGGGAATCCGGCCCAGAGGTCCCATGAGCGGAAGTAGACCGTGACGGTGAGCGTCATCTTGTCATCACCTGTATCTGATGGGATCACCTTGAAGTCTATGAGGCGCAGGCACGGGGGGTCGAGCTTGCCGTCATTGCCATAGCATGTGTCCAGGTCGTCCGGGGCCGCGATCTCCACCGTTGCCTGGTTGGTTAGCGGGGTCTCCTTGAGCATGGCGATGGCGCGCTCCAGTTGAGTCCCACCCTTTGGCATGGGGTGGTGTATGCGGCTTGAGTACCTGTATGTCTCGTCCTCGGACAGGGCCGGGTCCATGAGGTAGTTGGCAAAGTAGTCCTCTATGTAATCCATGGTGGTGGGGGACGGGATGCCCAGGGCCTTTGGTATCTGGGGGACGATGTCCATTGAGGGGTGCTCTATGAAGACGGCCATGCCGGGGTACTGGAGGCGGTATTGCTCCTTCTCGAATGAGCCCAGCTGTATGTGCTGTTTGTATGAGTTGTCGAAGATGTTGTAGATAAGCTGAAACCATGCGTCCGATATTGTCTTTGCCTTAAGGAAAAAAGGTTCCATCGTTCCCCCGCTCTGATTAAGATGTAATATTATACTAATTCCTGATGGCCGGGTGTGGTGTTGGAGGAGGGAGAATATGGGTATGGTGTCCTCAGAATTATGTACTAGCAATACCACCAATAGCAATAGCACAAACATCTGTAATAAGTTCATCTTCGGGTTCCGTTAACAATTGGCAAGTTCCTAAAATGCATGAAGCTAGTCCAATATCTGTTGCACATAAGTGAAGAGTAGAAACAAAGACCCCAGCATCGCGCCATACCAAGGATGATCCATTTGGGTAGCGGCTAAGTGTTCTCGGGAAATGGGCCACTAGAAATATAACTGCGGCAGGAGTAGATTTGAAGTTACCAACATCCTTTACAACATTTTCAAGATATGAGATCTCTGCTGCTTCGCAAGGAGTTTTAACTAACTCACACATGGCAGGATCAAATGCCCATAGACTTGTTTCAATATTATGAACATTGAAAGTAATAACTTTTAGTTCGATGGGATGTCGAGCACCTGCTGAAGGAGTAGGGCGATGAGTTATTTGGTATCCATCATCTGATGTTTTGATATCGATAACCCTGCTAGATCGTACTAGTATTGTTGCTAATTCATCAAGAGCTATTGACTTGAAATCACGCCGAGATAATCTATCTTGCAGAATCTCTTTTAGAGTTCGTGAGTTAGAAAGAACCTCTGGAGCTAATGGTAATCTTTTGCCATCACCATAGTCGCAGCTTGCAGGAACGCTCACCTCAGCAGGTAGGGCTTCAATTAATTTTGACTCTGAAAGCATCCCTAGCGTTGAAGCAGAAGGCGATTTAAATGAAGGCTGCAAGCCTTCATGCAATGACGTTATAGAATTAATAATCTGAGATAATTTATCCAAATCTTCTATTAAGAAGGAGAGTCCGTCATCGTAGCTAATTACTATTTGATTTTGTTCGATTCTTATTGTGAGTGGTTCAAACATTGAATTCCTTTATAACTGAAAGATGTTTCATACACCCAGGGCATATACCACAAGCCCATTCAGCCTGATGGCAAGAATGAGTCCAGCCTAGCAGTTCAAGGTTTACATTGGCCATCCTAACGAGTTCGCCTGATGTCATTTCAATAGCAGGCGCATTAACTTTTAGTGCCCCTTCCTGCATTGACATTAGTGAGCTGATGGAATCTACAAAGGGTTTTGTGCCATCAACATGAAATCCGTCTGTTTTGACCGTGCCTATCAATAGTTCCTCTGCTCCCTCACTAATAGCTTTGGAGCCAGCAAGTGATATTAAAAGCTGATTTCTATATGGCCACCACTCTATCGAT
>DAOWET010000282.1 GCA_030638335.1 Nitrospirota bacterium | reverse complement strand
TGAGGGCAAGGCCATCCGCCTTCATGCTCTGGTCTGTACGGCCTTCAACGCTGACTTTGACGGTGACCAGATGGCCGTGCATATTCCGCTTTCCATCGAGAGCCAGATAGAGGCCAGGGTGTTGATGATGAGCGTGAACAACCTTCTCTCTCCGGCAAACGGAAGGCCCATAGTGACGCCCTCGCAGGACATGGTCCTTGGCATTTACTTCCTCTCTAAGGGCAAGGACGGCGGCATGGGCGAAGGTATGGTCTTCAGCAACGCAGACGAACTTGAGTACGCCTTCGCTTCCGGCGTTGTGGAGGAGCATGCCAAGATCAAGATAAGGATCGACGGCAAGATGCAGGAGACCACTTGCGGTCGGGTGCTTTTCTCCCGCATCGTGCCCGAGGAGGTCCCCTTCGAGCTTATTAACCGTGAGATATCGAAGAAGGACCTGAGCGGGATAATCGATTACGCCTTCAAGCACGCCGGACGCAGAAGGACGGTCGTGTTTCTGGACGCGCTGATGCAGATGGGCTTTGGATATGCAACACGTTCGGGGATCTCCATATGCATGAGGGACATGCACATACCGTCCAAGAAGACGAAACTCATCCAGGACGCGGAGGGCGAGGTGCTGGAGATACAGCGACAGTACTCCGAGGGCCTGATAACAAACGGCGAGCGCTACAACAAGGTCATCGACATCTGGGCCAACGTTACCGAGAGGGTCGCTGACGAGATGATGCGTGAGCTGGGTGCTGACGAGGGCCATGAGAACGCTTCTGAAGCGGAGCTCCAGGCACAGCGTTCCTTCAACTCCATCTACATGATGGCGGATTCCGGGGCCAGGGGCTCGGCCGCGCAGCTGAGGCAGCTTGCCGGGATGCGTGGCCTGATGGCCAAGCCTTCAGGGGAGATCATCGAGACCCCTATCACGGCCAACTTCCGTGAAGGGCTCTCGCCGCTCCAGTACTTCATCTCCACGCACGGCGCCAGGAAGGGCCTTGCCGATACGGCGCTCAAGACCGCCAACTCCGGTTACCTTACCCGTCGGCTGGTGGACGTCTCCCAGGACGTTATCGTGGCAGAGGACGACTGTGGGGTCAAGGACGGTATCGTTGTTGCCCCGCTTGTGGAAAGCGGCGAGATAATACTTCCCCTTGACGAGCGCCTTGTGGGCAGGTATGCGGTGGAAGACATCAAGGACCCGGTTACCCGCAAGAAGATCGTTCCAAAGAACGTTGAGATAAACGAGGAGCTGGCCCGCAAGGTCGTGGACGCAGGCATAGACTCCGTAAGGCTCCGCTCCGTGCTTACCTGCAAGAGCAAGTTCGGCATATGCGCCCTGTGCTATGGCCGCGACCTTGCCCGTGGAGAGCTTGTGGAAAAGGGCGAGGCCATCGGCATCATCGCCGCACAGAGCATCGGCGAGCCGGGCACACAGCTTACGATGCGTACCTTCCACATCGGGGGGACGGCATCAAAGATCGTTGAGCAGACAGTGCTTGAGGCAAAGAACGCGGGCAATGTGAAGTTCGACAGCCTGAACACTGTCAAGGACCGCCAAGGCTCCCTTGTTGTCATGAACAGGAACGGGAGCATCGTGGTGGTTGATGCAAAGGGCAGGGAGAAAGAGCGCTACTCGGTCATATACGGCGCGAAGCTCCTTGTAAAGAACAAGCAGAAGGTATCCAGGGGACAGAAGATGGTCACCTGGGACCCGTACGCGAGCCCCATTCTCACCGAGGTCGGCGGAAGGATCGCGCTTGGCGATATAGTCGAGGGGACCACTGTGAAGGAAGAGGTGGACGAGAACACAGGCCTTTCTCACAAGGTCATCATCGACTACCCCTCTGACCGCAGGCCGCGTATCTCGATCAAGGATGTGCACGGCAGGAGCACCCAGAAGCTCTTAAGCGGCAACCTTGCAAGGTACCTGCTGCCCGCGGGTGCCCACGTGTTGGTGGAAAGGGGCGAGATAGTGGAGCCAGGCGACGTGCTGGCCAAGATACCTCGCGAGACCACAAAGACCAAGGACATCACGGGTGGTCTGCCCAGGGTTGCCGAACTCTTCGAGGCCAGAAAGCCAAAGGAGCACGCCGTTGTCTCCGAGATAGACGGAATGGTGGAGTTCAAGGGGATCCAGAAGGGCATGCGTGTGGTCAATGTTAAGGGCGGCACCGAGGACCGCGAGTACCTTATCCCCAAGGGCAAGCACGTCAGCGTGCACGAGGGCGATTGGGTCAAGGCCGGCGAGCCTCTGATGGACGGTTCAGTGGACCCCCACAGCATACTTGATATCCTCGGCCCCAACGAGCTTCAGCGCTATCTCGTGGAAGAGGTGCAGAAGGTATACCGCCTCCAGGGCGTTACGATCAACGACAAGCACATTGAGACCATTGTCAGGCAGATGATGAGAAAGGTCCGTGTGGACGAGCCCGGAGATACCACCTTCCTGATCGGCGAGCAGGTGGACCGGAACCTCTTCCGCAGGGAGAACGAGCGGGTGAAGGCCGAGGACGGCAGGCCGGCACAGGGCAAGCCCCTTCTGCTTGGCATCACCAAGGCCTCGCTGACCACCGAGAGCTTTGTCTCGGCAGCCTCCTTCCAGGAGACCACCCGGGTGCTTACCGAGGCGGCCATCAACGGCCAGACGGACGACCTTCGCGGTCTGAAGGAAAACGTCATCATGGGCCGCGTGATTCCCTCAGGCACCGGGATGCCGCGCTACCGCAACACCTTTGTGAAGCGCGAGTTCCTTCCCTTCATGGCAGCCGGCGAAGGCGGCACGGGAGAGGAAGAGCAGGCTGTGGCATCGAAGACCGAGGCCGCAGAAGAGGAAGAGCAGAAGTAGAGAGCAGTATCAGATGTTGTTTTTCACGCTCTTTGGCGGGCGGGGGTTGGCAAACAGCCCCCGCCCGTTTTTTAATTCAGGGCTGAATGCACCAGTGCATTCCCCGTGGTCCCGGGTCGGGTCTTATCCGACTAGGGTCGATTCGACTCGGGAACGAGTCGTACCGACAGAAAGGTTCATTACATTTCAACAGTGCAAAAGCGTTATAATCATTCTGAAATGACTGGAAGAAGCAGCGGCATACTGGATTCAAGGACTAAGCTCATGGCAGGGCCCAACCGTGTGGACCCTCCATACCGTATTGGCGCACTCAGGATTGCGCATACGCTCATAAAACCCACGGTGGTGGATTTCATAAGCGTCCCTGAGAAGAAAGCGGGACTTAATGGAAGTCGGTGATCATGCCTGAGATCAAACGCATAACAAGCCCGCAAAACCCGCTTGTCAGGGAGGCGGCAAAGCTCCTGCGAGGCAGGGAGGGAAACGGTCCGTTCCTGATCGAGGGGCCGAACCTTTTTAAGGCGGCGCTCAGGCGGGGCTCAAACGGGAGCGTTGAAAGAATTTTTTTTACTGAGGATTTTTATAAGAACAACAAGCCATACCTTGAATCGGCGTTTTCTGAAGCACCGGCAGCCGATCTGTATGAACTATCCCCTCACGCCTTCGGGAAATTATGTGACACAGAGACTCCGCAGGGCATAGCGGCAATAGCCCGGTGTGAACCAGGGCGGCTTGATTATTTTGACCTTCCAAAAGGGCCTGTAGTCGTATTTGACGGGGTGTCAGACCCCGGGAACCTGGGCACAATGATCCGTACCGCAGACGCCTCGGGCGCCTCGGGCGTGATCGTGCTTGAGGGTACATGCGATGTCTTTGGCCCAAAGGCCCTGAGGGCCTCGGCAGGCAGTGTTTTCAATATTCCGATCATGCATTCGAAAAGGGAAAATGTCCTGGAAGAGCTTAAGGCCATGGGCATAAGGATCGCGGCCACCGTCCCTGAGGGCGGGGAAGACCTTTATAACGTTAAACTGGTCCCTCCGCTTGCCATTGTGTTTGGAAACGAGTCAAAGGGAGTGGGCAAGGAGTTCATGGCCCAAGCGGACCTGGTGGTGAGCGTCCCGGTCAGAGGAGGCGCCGAGAGCCTGAACGTCGCAGCCGCAGCCGCAGTATTGCTTTATGAGGCATTGCGCCAGGGGGTCACGGACCCCCTTTAAACCGGGGGCTGTCAGCCTCGAACGAGCCACGGGCTCGTATTAACTGGGGTGTCACGGACACCTTTCAACTGGGGGGTCGTAGACCCCGTTTCAACTGGTGGCAGCAGCCTCAATCGTTTTCAGGAGAAGTAACGGCATCTCATAATTGGAACATTCCTATTGCCCCCTCGGAGTAAATAGAAGTCTCTGTGAGACCGGGTCGTCTCGACCTGTTATAACCGGTCCGTGACCGGCCAGCCCGTGGCTGGCGTCAACTACTCGAACAATCCCTCCACGGAAAGGTATCTCTCTCCGGTGTCGTAGCAGAAGGTAAGCACCCGTGAGCCCTTGGGTATCTCCGGGAGCATCTTTGCCACCGCGGCCAGGGAGGCACCGGAGGATACGCCAACAAAAAGCCCTTCCTCGCGCGCTGCTCTCTTTGTGAATTCAAATGCCTCGTCCTTTGATACCTGTATCACACCGTCAAGCACATCACGGTTCAGGATCGCGGGCACAAAGCCCGCACCTATCCCCTGTATCGGGTGCAGGCCGGGCTCACCGCCACTCAGGACCGGCGAGAGTTCCGGTTCCACGGCATAGGCCTTGAGCGAGGGGAACTCGCCCTTTAAGACCTTGGCAACACCTGTTATATGCCCTCCTGTGCCGACACCTGTGATGAGATAGTCCAGGCCGTCCGGGAAATCCGCAAGTATCTCCTTTGCGGTGAAGTTCCTGTGTGCCTCCACGTTCGCATTGTTCTCGAACTGCTGGGGCATCCATGCGTTCGGGGTTTCCTCAACAAGCTCTGTCGCCCTTGCGATGGCGCCCTTCATGCCCTTCTCCCTTGGCGTGAGCACGAACTCCGCGCCATAGGCGGCCATCAGCGTGCGCCTCTCGACGGACATGCTCTCAGGCATCACAAGTATCAACTTATAACCCTTTACCGCAGCCACCATCGCAAGCCCGATGCCTGTGTTGCCGCTTGTGGGTTCGATTATAACGCTCTGTTCCGTGAGGAGGCCCTGGACTTCGGCGGCCTCGACCATCGCAAGGGCGATGCGGTCCTTGATGCTCCCACCGGGGTTTGCCAGCTCGAGCTTTGCCCAGACCTCAATGTCCCTGCCAAAGAGACGGTTCAGCCTCAGGTGTGGTGTGTTCCCTATTGTTGCCAATATATTGTTCGCCTTCATGGTTCACCTCGCCATTTCTATAACGTTTTCATATCATATCATTAGTGTCTTACACAGCAAGCTCGGTGGTGGATCTTAGGCGGGAGGCCATCTCCCGGAGCATCTCATCCACGATCTCCGGGAACTCTCTTGTGAGGACATTGAAGTTGTCGCGGCTGATCCTTATAAGCACCACGGAGCTTGTCGAATGGACCGAGGCGCTCCTGGGCTCGTTCAGCAGAAAGGACATCTCTCCAAGGAATCTGCCCTCGCCAAGCTCTGCCACCTGGGTCCCGTCCTTTATGACCGCCACGGTGCCGCTTTTTATGTAGTACATCTCGGGGATGTCCTCGCCCTCCGTGACTATGACCTCACCGGGGGGGAAATCTATAAGGAGGGAGCGCACGGTCTTTACGTGCCCGGGCTTCTTGCCGTCCATAAGTTTCTTGATGACCATGGCCTCTCTGCGCCTGAGGCTCGCGGTTATCTCAGCGCCAAAGAGGTATATGCACTGGGAGATATAGATCCAGAGCACTACCACAAAGATGGACTTCAGTGAGCCGAACATGAATCCGAAACCGGCGTTGTAGGTGAGAAAGAGGTTGAAGGCAGGGCGGAGCAGGAACCAGAGCGATGTGCTTGCAACGGCACTCACAAGAAGGTACTTGAGCTTTGTCTTCGGGCTGAAAGCGATATATGAGACGAACACTATAAGGGTCAGCACGATGAAGGGAAGCAGTGTCTCAAAGTGCGAGGGAATGAGCCTGCCTGGAAGCAGCCTCAAAAGCACCCCGCTTGTGGCGATTGCCGCGTAACCGAATATGAAGAAGGATACAAGCAGTATGTCCAGTAGCTTGACCATGAAGTATATGTGTTTCCTCTGGGTCTTGAATATTGTGGAGAAGGCGCGCCTGATGGCAGAGATAAGCGGGGTTATGCTCCAGAGCAGTATCGCCAGGTTGATTATTCCCACTGCATGGTCAGGGGCGCTTATTGAGAGCAGGCTATCCAGCACCTCTGTCGAACCCGCGGGGATGAACTCCTCCAGCACCGTGCGCGTCTTTATTGTCAGCAGGCTCGATATGCCCTCGGAGAAGCGGTTCAGATAAGTAAGCAGAAAGAGCGCGGGGATCATGGCGATGGTGGAGAAGAAGGCCAGAGAGGAAGCAGCGGTAAGCCCGTCGTTCTCGAAAAAAGCCCGCACCGACTCCGTAAAGACAAGCCAGGTGCTGCGTATGGCATGCATGGTTTTGTTGGTTTCCTCTAGCACCTGTCCCCCTCCAATGATAAAAATTATTATACTCCATTCACGCGGAGCTTTCATGCGCGCCCCGGTACTATCCCGCATATTTCATGAAGAGCGGGGGTAAAGGTATAAAACGTTTTAATTCCATTTGCAATAAAGCATAATTTTTCAAATGTTGCAAAGTCGCGTTTTGTACCTTTCCGGCTCCCGCCCTTCACCCTCCGGGCGAGCCTGATTCACCACATCTACCGCGCCATAAGCCGCTCGAAGTATGTTCATACGACTTCACGACTTCTGGCTTGTATCTGCGGCAAATCAGAACTCGTGCAATAAGCGGGCTATCAGCCGCGTGCAATGAGGTATATTAATGTATGGGCGCGGGACACCATCATCATGACGAAACCGAACGGCGGCTGGGCCTTACGTTCACGATAACAATGGCCGTGCTCGCGGCCGAGCTTGCAGGCGGTTATATCTCCAACAGCCTGGCTCTCCTGAGTGACGCGGGCCATGTGTTTACCGACGCGTTTGCCCTCGGCCTGAGCCTTGCTGCCGCGCGTTTCAGCCGCAGGCCCCAGGACTCAAAGGCCACATACGGCTACCATCGTGTGGGAATACTTGCGGCCGTAATAAACGGGCTTTCGCTTCTGGTGATCGCGTGTGTCATATTCGTGGAGAGTTACAAGCGCTTCTCCTCCCCTCCGGACGTGGACCTCTCTGTCATGATGCCTGTTGCAGCACTTGGTTTTGCTGCGAACCTTCTGATGATGCGTGTGCTTGGAGGCGGGCACACGGATTTGAACGTCAGAAGCGCGTGGCTCCATGTGATGGGGGACACGCTCTCATCGGGCGGCGTGCTTGTCTCGGGCGCTGTCATGTATTTTACCGGCTGGCGTTACGCAGACCCGCTGGCAAGCGTGCTTATAGGCATGGTGATCATTACTGGCGGAGCGCGCGTGGTATGGGAAGCCCTTGTGATCTTTCTCGATCTTGTGCCCCGGGGCTATGACATCGAAGAGGTCGCTGCATCTGTCGTGGAGGTTGAGGGTGTGCGCGGAGTGCACCACCTGCATATGCGCTCCCTTGCGCACAAGAGGGTGTTGTTCTCAGCGCATGTCTGGGTGGAGGACCAGCCCATAAGCCAGGCAGAGGGCATACGAAGGGAGATCACCCGCGTTCTTGCCAGTAAGGGAATAGACCATGTGACCCTTCAGTTTGAAAGCGGAGATCTTACGGATAAAGGTATTTTCTGTGCTGCATGCTCCAGTGGCGAGGATTCACACGAAGGGGGAAAAACAGGGAGTTGCCAGTAGCCAAGCCGGGCTAAGCCTGGGCCAGTACGCGTTTTGAGCGCTGTTTCTCCATGAACTCCATGAAGCTCTTTACATCGCAGCGGCCGGACTTCTTCTGGAAATCCTGGCAGTCGGCAAGACTTCCGAGGTCCTCAACCATTACGGGGTCGTCCTTGAGTTCAGCGCGGATGATGGCAAGTATTTTCTTCACAGGCTCTGCCATGCTCTTGGACAGCGAGTAATAGATCATTTTTCCGTCACGCCGGTCTGTAAGCAGGCCGGCACCTTCAAGCAGGGAGAGGTTTCTTGAGACAAGGGGCTGCGAGACCCCGAGGATGGCCATGATCTGGCAGACACAGAGTTCCTGCCTGCTTAAAAGCATCAGGGTTCTGAGCCTTGTTTCATTTGAAAAAAGCTTGAATAATCCAGCAGTCTTTTTCATATTTAGATATTGTAATAAGAAGCATGGCCTGGAGTCAACCGCCACAGGGGCGGACCACTGTCCCATGAGTGTTTTGTGTAGAATATATTCATGGGTGAAGCAGTCAGGAAACCAACAAAGATAATGGTCCTGTGCACGGGCAATTCATGCAGGTCGCAGATGGCGGAGGGGTTTTTAAAGGCCATGTGGGGCGGCCGCGTGGAGGCGCACAGTGCCGGGCTGCTGGCCACAGAGGTGCATCCCCGCGCCATGGCCGTGATGGCGGAGGAGGGCATGGACATCTCCGGACACAGCTCAAAGCTCATTGACCCGGAACTGCTTGCCAGTATGGACATCGTGATAACGGTCTGCGATAAAGCCAGGGATTCCTGTCCCAATGTGCCCCCGCGGGTCAAGCGCATTCACATGCCTGTAAGGGACCCGGTGAACATGGTTGGCACGGAGGAGGAAATAATGGCGGATTTCAGAAGGGCGCGCAACGAGATCAGGGACAAGCTCAGGGAAGTTCTCGACCGGGAGCTTTAAGCCTCTGCCAGCGGTTTCCTGCCTGTTGTTGAGATCGCATCAATGAAAGATAATGATCAGGTTAATCCGTCTTTGTGGTATCTGTGGTTTTTGTGGCATCTGTGGTCTTTGTGGTATCTGTGGAAGAGGGTTTGGATTTCTTTCTGCCGGACCTTCTCCTGTAGGGCCTTTTCTTCTTTGCCTTTGGCGCGGCTGTCTTGTCAGGAACATTGTCAGCAGTGTCAGCCTTCGGAGCATTCTTTTTGGCAGAGCCGGTGATCTGCGTATCCGGTTCTTCCGGCGCGGTCTCCACCTCAAGGAGGTATTGTCCGGGTATCAGAGAGTCATCGGCAATGATATTGACCCTTGTGCGCGAGTCTTTTTCCATTTCCGTTAACTCTGACCTGTACATGTTCGAGAGATAATTTGCACTATCCCGATGGAGTCTGCAAGTGACGTTTAACAGCCCGCCTCTGGAGACCCTCATGTGTATTTCCCTGAAGGCGGCTATGGCTGCCATCTCCCTTGTCTTGACCACGCCCGCTCCATCGCAGGCAGCGCATTTCACGTATGTGGATTCAAGGTAGCCGGCACGGAGCCTCTCGCGGGTCATCTCAAGCATGCCGAACTTTGATATCCTGCTCGTGTCGAACTGCGCCCTGTCGCTTACAAGGGCTGCCGAGAGCCTGTTCTCCACCTCTCTTCTGTGCCTGGGGGGGTCCATGTCAATGAAGTCTATGACGATAAGCCCGCCGATATCCCTGAGCCTCAGTTGCCTTGCTATCTCCTCGGCCGCTTCCAGGTTAGTGTTCAGGGCAAGGGTCTTCAGGTCCTTTTCCTTCCTGCTGCTGCCGGAGTTCACATCTATTGCGGTAAGGGCCTCGGTCTTGTCTATGACAATATACCCCCTGGAGGGCAGGTACACGTGGTTCTCGTTGAGCTTGGTTATCTGGGCCTCGAGGTCATACCTGTCGAAGATGGGGCTCTTGTTCTTGTAGTAGGTTACGTTTATCTTGCGCCATGGCATTGTCCTTCGGAGGAATGTCTTTATGTTCCTGAAGGCATCCTGTGTGTCTATGAGCACTTCGCTTATGTCTGAGGTCAGGTAGTCCCTTACGGTCCTTACGGCCATGTCCTGCTCCTTGTACACAAGAGAAGGGGCATGGGCCTTTTTTGATTCAGCCTGTATCTTGCTCCAGAGCTTCGTAAGGTATTTTAAATCGTTTCCCAGGTCCTGCTCGGTCTTGTCGCTCCCGGCGGTCCTGACGATAAAGCCTGTTTTCTTCGGAAGCTTGAGAGAGGACATGATATCCTTGAACCTGTCCCTGTCCTCCCTGATGGTGATCTTTCTGGAGATGCCAATACCATCTCCTCCGGGCATCATCACAAGGTACCTGCCAGGCAGGGAGATGCGGGTAGTGAGAGATGCGCCTTTTGTGTCGCGCTCTTCTCTTTCCACCTGCACGATAAGTTCCTGGCCCTTGGTGAGCGCGTCCTGTATCTTTGGCCTTTTGCCCGTGGGGCCGGACTTGAAATACTCCGGCATGACATCGCCCATCTTCAGAAAGCCGTGTTTCTTTGGTCCATAGTCTATAAAGGCCGCGCGCAGCCCGGGCTCAATCCTTTTTATGACGCCCTTATATATGTTGCCCTTAAGGTGCTCCTTTGAGGCGGACTCCACGTAGAAGTCCACGAGGATTTGTCCATCAACGATGGCGACCCTCTTTTCCTCTGGGTGCTTTGCATTTATAAGTATTTTACGTTTCATGGTCTCTCATATAATTATAACGGATTTAGTGTACATAAATATTGCGCGTGAATGCCTTCTCCATCTGCGGAGTGACTTGATTTTGGGTCAGGCTTCAGGGGCGGATTAGAAAAGGAACGAGGATTTTACCGTAATTATCCCTGATCAGTACTTTTTGTTCTGAATACCGGCAGCGAGAGGTTCCACCTGATGGCCACGAGCCTGAGCGTGAGAGTGACGAGCATGCCTGCCAGCATGTTGGTCATTTCCACTGGAAAGGGGCCATAGCTTCCAGTGGGGTATACGCTTGAGAGGCCGATAAAGACGAGCGCGCCGCACATGGATGCCGTGGCGTATATCTCGGTCCTCAGTATAAGGGGTATCTCGCCTGCAAGGATGTCCCTCAGCATGCCGCCGGCCACGCCTGTCATCATGCCCATTATTACGGCAACCACCCATGAGACGTCGTGGGCCAGGGCTATGTCCACGCCTATTACCGTGAATATGGCGAGCCCGAAGGCATCGGGTATCCTGATGGAGGCGCTGTCAAGGGGGCGCACTTGCGAGACCACAAAGACCAGGACGGCCGTTCCCGCTGAAAAGAGTATATAGTTGATGTCCCTTATCCAGAACACTGGGGAGGCCCCCAGAAGCAGGTCGCGGATTGTGCCTCCGCCAAGGGCCGTGACAATGGCAAGGACCACCACGCCAAGCAGGTCCAGCTGCTTTCTCCCTGCCGCAAGCGACCCTGTTATTGCGAATACCACAACGCCGAACAGGTCGAGGTAATAGATCATTTTTCCTTGCCGCTTGCAGGTAAAGTTATCCTGAAGGTAGTACCCCTGCCCACCTGGCTTTCCACATCGAGGCTTGCGCCCATGACGTCCGCAAGCTCCCTGGCAATGGCAAGGCCCAGGCCCACGCCATCGGAGTCCTCTCCCTTGTGAAAGCGCTTGAAGAT
>DAOWET010000154.1 GCA_030638335.1 Nitrospirota bacterium | reverse complement strand
TGCCTTGAAAACGAGGAAGAGATACCGGCCTGGCCCTGGGAGGTGGAAGAAGGTGTTGACGAAGGCATAAAGATCCACCACCGCTGGGGGCCGAAGGCGGTTAGCCTTGATGGAGATAAGGTCAAGGGCCTTGACGTGGTAAAGGTAACCTCCGTGTTTGATGAAAACGGCCGCTTCAGCCCCAGTTTTGACGAGAGCGAAAAGACCTTTATAGAGGCCGATTCGATAATCATCACTATCGGCCAGATGTCGGACAACGATTTTCTAAAGGACGGCCCGGTGGAGACTGACGAGCGCGGGCTTATCAAATGGGACCGCGCAACACAGATGAGCACAGCGCCGGGCATATTCGTCAGCGGCGAGGTCGTAACCGGCCCCGGCTCCGCGATACAGGCGGCAGCCACGGGCCACCGCACGGCAGAGGCCATACACCTCTACCTCCAGGGCAAGGACATTGCCAAGGGGCTCCTCCTGAAAGAAGCGGAGTTTGAGAAGATCGCGGCCCTCCCCTCTGACGTTGCGGAGAAGGTCAAACGCGTATCGCGTAACGAGACCGAGCTTCTGGACCCTGCCACAAGGTGCAGGGAGTTCGTGCAGATAGAGATCGGCTGGGACGAGTTGACCTCGCTTAAGGAAGCACGCAGGTGCCGAAGCTGCGGCGGCGGCGCGGTGGTGGACCAGAACAAATGCATGGCATGCCTCACCTGCCTCCGTATCTGTCCCTACGACGCCCCTGTTGTCACCAGCACGTCCGATATATCTCCCGACAGGTGCCAGGCCTGCGGCCTCTGCGCCCCCGAGTGTCCGGGCCGGGCGATAAAGATGTTCGGATACGACGTTGACGAGCTAAAGAGGCGCATGCCAGAGTTCGTGGGGCTGGTGGACAAGGGCCGCAAGGAGCCGGTGGTAGCTGCCTTCATGTGCTCAAAGTATGCGCTTGACCACACAGTCGACCTGCCTTCCAATATAAGGCCAATACAGGTCCACTGCGCAAGCCGCATCGGCACGACTGATATGGTGCGCGCGCTTGAGGCTGGCGCAGACGGTGTTGCTGTAGTGGTCTGCGCCGAGGGGGTCTGCCGTCACCCCGGAGTGACTGGGCGCGTGATCATGCGCCTCGACCATGTGCGCAAGGACATGGCAGCACTGGGTTTTGGCCCGGAGGCATTTGCATGGGTAAAGGTAGCAGAAGGCGCTGACTGGCGCAGCGGACTGCTTGAGGCGTCGGGGAAGGTCCCGGTGCGCACATAATTCAAAGTAATAAAAATACCCTGTTGGGAAAGAAATCTATGGAAAGGGTGACAGACAATGATCGTAGGATCACAAAAACCATTTGATGAAATATGGGAGATGGTCAAGGACTTCAAGAAGGTCCTTGTTTTCGGGTGCAACACCTGTGTGGCCATCTGCCATTCGGGAGGCGCCAAGGAGGCTGAGGAGCTTGCATCAAAGATCCGGATGAAGGCCTCTCAGGAAGGCGCCGGGATGCAGGTGGACGACCTTGCCGTGCAGCGCCACTGCGAGCCTGAATACTTTGAGCCGGAGATGGAAAAGGTCCGCGGCTACGACCTGGTGCTTTCCACCGCATGCGGGGTGGGAGTGAACTTCCTGTCCGAGCGTATCGGAGAGACACCGGTCTACCCCGGGCTGAACACGACCTTTTTTGGCGCGGTAACGGAGCCGGGGGTCTTTGTTGAGATGTGCGCCGGATGCGGCGACTGTGTATTGCATATGACAGGCGGCATCTGCCCCATAGCGAGGTGCTCCAAGACCCTGATGAACGGCCCTTGCGGCGGCACGGACGAAGGCAAGTGCGAGGTCAGTAGCGAGATTGACTGCGCGTGGTTCCTCATAGTCGAGCGCATGAAGAAGCTTGGTACTATGGAGAAGCTGCTTGAGATAAAGCCCCCTCGCAACTGGGCTCCGGGCACCCACGGCGGACCCCGCCGCATGGTTGCCGAACATATCAAGGACATGGAGGAGGGTGAGGCCCAGTGAAATCAATGAAATCAGGAAGCAATCTCGAAAAAGTAATTGCAAGCGGGAACCCGGCGGTTACGGCTGAACTGGGTCCTCCCATGAGCGCCTCTCCAGACGAGGTGGTAGAGAAGGCAAATATTCTTAAAGGGTGCTGCGACGCTGCCAACATCACTGACTGCCAGACAGCGGTTGTGCGCATATCAAGCATAGCGGCCGCAAAGATAGCCCTTGACCAGGGCCTTGAGCCGGTCATGCAGATGACATGCCGCGACAGAAACCGGATAGCCATACAGGCTGACCTGCTTGGCGCGGCAGCCCTTGGCATTAAGAACTGTCTCTGCATTGCAGGCGACCATCAATCTTTTAGTGCCGCAGGAAGATTGAAAGGCCATGCCGGGGCAAAAAACGTCTACGACGTGGACTCCATACAGCTTGCTGGCATACTCAAGAAGATGCGCGACGAGGGCCTGCAGGAAGGCGGCGACCCTCTGCACGAATCGCCTGAGTTCTTTATCGGCTCGGCCTGGACGCCTGGTGGCGACCCAATGGACTTCCGTCCATACAGGCTCAAGAAAAAAGTTGACGCTGGCTCTGACTTCATCCAGACTCAGGGTATCTACGATATCGAGATGTTCAAGCGTCAGATGGCAAAAGCCGTTGAGCTTGGCGTGCCAGAGCGCACCGCAATACTTGGAGGCATTATCGTCCCCAGAAGCGCTATGATGCTCAAGTACATGGACAAGTCCGTGGCCGGCGTTTCAGTGCCCAAGGAACTCATAGAGCGCATGCTGAAAGCCAAGGATGCTGCTGGTGACGACAAGAAGAAAATGCGCGAGTTGCAGGAAGAAGAAGGCAAGAAGATAGCTGTGGAGCTCATAAAGCAGGTGCTGGACATTCCCGGGGTAAAAGGCGTGCATATCCAGGCGATTGAGTGGGAATCAGCCATGGAGGGTATTGTTAAGGACGCCGGGCTGTATCCGAGGCCACAGCTCTAGGGGGCAAGGCCCCCTTTTTACTGGTGGCTTTCGCATAGAAAGGTTTTCAATACTCCAAAGGCAAAGGAGGTGGCTAACCCATGAACCCCGAAGGCATCAAATATCACAAAGAACATACATGGGCCAGGATTGAGGGCAGCATGGCTACGGTTGGCATTACTGATTTTGCGCAGGAAGCGCTTGGAGACATAGTCTACATAGAGCTGCCAGAGCTTGGCGCTTCAGTGACAGCAGGCGAATCAATGAGCGATATAGAGTCCGCAAAGGCCACCTCCCCTGTTATATCTCCAGTGACCGGGACGGTTAAAGAGGTGAACTCGGCCCTTGAGGACGAGCCTGAGATGATCAATCCCGACCCCTACGGCAAGGGATGGATAGTGGTTGTGGAGATCACCGGGCAAGGCGACCTCCTTGATGCCGCTGCATACGACGCGTTCCTCAAAGAGGAGAGCCAGTGAGCCTTGTTGTAATAGGCTCAGGCCCCGGCGGCTATGTCGCGGCGATCAAGGCCGCGCAACTCGGGCAGAGCGTGACCATAATAGAGGACACCGAGGTGGGCGGCACATGCCTTAACCGTGGATGCATCCCCACCAAGGCCCTTATCGCCTCCACGAGCCTCCTGTCAAAAGCCAGAGAGCTGGACAAGTACGGAATAGACCTTAACGGTACGGTCTCCCCGAATCTGGAGAAGATAATGGCCCGCAAGGACAAGATCGTGTCCACGCAGGTCAAGGGGATAAGAGGGCTTTTTAAGAGCTGGGGGATAAAGCTTCTTGAGGGCAAGGGCCGTCTGCTTGAAGGCAAAACAGTGGAGGTCTTGCTGAATGACGGCTCATCAATCTCAATAGAAGCAGACAATATAATCATAGCCACTGGCTCCAGCCCTGCGCATATCCCTGCTTTTCCTGTGGACGGGATCAACGTTCTCACAAGCGACCACGCGCTTGTACTGACAGAGATACCAAAGAGCATGGTCATCGTGGGAGCAGGCGTGATAGGTTGCGAATGGGCATTCATATTCAGAGAACTGGGCGCGCTCGTTACTGTGGTCGAGATGCTGCCAAGGGCCCTTGCAACAGAGGACACCGAGGTCTCGGCCCTCATCGCACGCGAGATGAAAAAGAAGAAGATAAAGCTTATGACCGAAACATCCGTTTCCAAGGTTGTGGTTGAGAGCGATCATATAGTAACAAAGCTTCTGAACGGCCCGGACGTGGTGGCCGAGAAGATGCTCGTATCCATAGGAAGGGCTTTTAACTCGACAGGGCTGGGGCTTGAGGAGGTCGGAGTTAAGACTGGCAAGAGCGGCGAGATACTTGTGGACGAGCAGATGAGGACGAACATCAAAGGCGTCTATGCTGTTGGAGATGTGACAGGAGGGATGCTTCTTGCGCACACTGCCTCGGCAGAAGGCATTATTGCCGCAAGGAACATATGCGGGCAGGAGGTCAAAATGGACTACTCCTGCATTCCCGCAGCCATATTCACCTCACCTGAGATAGCCTCGGTCGGGCTGAGGGATTTCCAGGTCCATGAGATGGGCATTAAGACGCGCACAGGGATGTTCCAGTACCGCGCCCTTGGAAAGGCGCATGCCATAGGCGAGATCGTGGGATTTTTTAAAATTATCGCGGATGAGGAGACTGACCGGGTCCTTGGCGCACACGTTGTGGGCTCTGAGGCGTCCGTTGTGATACACGAGGCAGCCGTTGCGATCAGAAACGGCCTTACATCAAAGGACCTGGCGCGCACGATCCACGCGCACCCCACATTGTCCGAGGGCCTGATGGAAGCTGCCGAGGACGTGCATGGAGAAGCAATACACCTTCCGAAGAAATAGCCCTGCCCCCTTGCACAGTGTTCCCAACATCCATAATCTGTTAATATCAGTGGGATGAATTACCCCGCAACAAGCAACGGGGAACTCAAATTAAAATGTCTGAAAAGATACTCATAAGACAAGTCAACTGGCTTGGGGACGCTGTGATGACAATGCCTGCCATCAGAGCGCTCAGGCTTGCAAACCCTGATGCCCACATCACCCTCCTGGCCAAGCCATGGGTGAGTGCAATATTTGAAAAAGACCCTAATATTGACGAGATAATTCCGTATGAGGACAGGCATGAGGGTTTTTTCGGAAAGTTTACCCTTGCCAGAGAGATCAGGCACAATGGATTTGATACCGCAGTGCTTCTTCAAAACGCCTTTGATTCCGGCTTGATGGCCTACCTTGCAAAGATACCCCGCCGGATAGGCTTTGACCGCGACTACAGGGGGTGGACTCTTACAGAAAGGGTGCCATTTGATGGAGAAGACCGAAAACTTCACCACGTGGATTATTACCTTGAACTGCTCAGGAAATCCGGCACCAGGGCAGAGCGCACTGAGCCATGGATATATCTTGATATCAGCGAGCGTCTGGCAGCAAGAGAGGCCCTGAGCGCCCTTAACCGCCCGATAATAGGGATAAATCCCGGCGCGAGCTTTGGGAGCGCGAAGATGTGGCTGCCCGACAGGTTCGCTGCCATTGCGGAGCATGCTGTAGAGGATCTTGGCGGAAGCGCGGTGATATTCGGAGGCCCTGGCGAGGTCTCCATAGAAAAGGAGATTTTCGGCTGCCTTAGCCCCGAGGTCAAGGGGAAAACCCTTCAGATGGCCGGTAATACCACGCTCAGGGAACTCTGCGCCCTGATATCTGAATGCGACGCCATAATATCGAATGATTCCGGTCCCATGCATGTTGCATATGCTGTCAGGACCCCACTTGTATCGATCTTCGGGTCCACCTCCCCGGAACTCACCGGCCCTCCCGTAAGCCCTGATAACAGTGTGTTGAGGCCCGAACTTCCCTGCACACCCTGCTTTAAGCGAAAATGTCCTGATAAGGATCTCAAGTGCATGGAGGCAATATCCTCAGATGACGCCATCAAGGCCATTGAGAGCGTCTTGCCCTCAAAAAGGGCCGTGTTCTTTGACAGGGACGGCACTCTGTGCGAGGATGCCCATTATCTCAACAGCATGGCAAACCTTAAAGTGTTTGATGATATAAATAGCCTTAACATGCTATCAGATAAGCAATTTATATTGATTGGAATAAGCAATCAGTCAGGCATTGCAAGGGGTATTGTGGATGAGGGTTTTGTGACCGACCTGCATACGATGTTCAGGGATAAGCATGGGTTCAAGGGCTTCTATCATTGCCCGCACCTTCCGAATGAGGGTTGTCCATGCAGAAAGCCTGAGCCTGGAATGATATATCAGGCCAGGAGCGAGCTAGGTATTAATCTCAGGCGTTCTTTTGTGGTTGGGGACAAGGACTCTGACATGCTTCTGGCAAAGGCTGTTGGGGCGACCAGCATACTCGTGCGCACTGGCAAGCAGCAGCACTCAGAGTACGCCAGCCACACTGTAAAAGGACTTAGGGAGGCGGTTGAGCTTATCCTGTCTGAGGACGTATTATAGATAACTCGAAATATGACCACTAAGAAGCATGGACTCATCCATTAAATATAGAGGAGCATGAAAATATGAGCGAAGATATAATATCAGAAGCATATGCTGAGGTAACAGAGTTCGCCCGTCAGAAGTACGAAAAAGCCATTGACACGGCCTATGATTTTTTCTGGGAAGAGGAAGATCCCATGGATATGATGGGTGGGTCTGCCCTGGAACTCGGGTTCATTAACTTCGAGGACTGGCTGGTATGCGATTATCGCCCAGAGGAGAAAAGCCCGGGGTTTATAGATCTTTTCTTGCATTCAGAAAACCCCTCGGACGAGATCAAAGAGGTCTTGGAAAAACTCAAAGTATCATACATAAGCCTTTATGAGGTTAAGAAGGCTGGCAACCCTGTGGTGCTCTCGGACATAGCCACGGGTGACGACGATTTCGAGGTGAATGACGAGCAGTTGTCCCATCTTGAGAAGGGATATGCCTTTGCCGCACGATTCATTGAAACAGACGGGGAAAGAAAGATAGGCAGGAGCGTTTATCCCTTTGGCATCAAGATGAAGGACGAGATACTTAAACTCATCAACGCGCAGTTTGCCCGCTACAAAAAGAACAAGAACTCCGAAGGCACTATGAAGGACTTTCTTGTGGACGAGTCATACGCCTTCAACATGACATGGATGAGCTGCCTGCAAAGGCCGAAGAAGTGATCCGTCTTCCTGAACGCGTATCAAAATGCCTCATAGTCAAGCCAAGCTCACTTGGAGACATCATTCACAGCCTGCCCTTTCTGAGCGCGCTTCGAGCCAGGTTTCCTGACGCTGAGATACACTGGCTCGTGGCCAGCGAGTTCTCGAGCCTTCTTGAGGGCCACCCAATGATAGACCGCGTATGGAGCATCAATATGTCCCAGTGGAAGAACCCAGCTGTCCTCCCAAGCACAATGGTGGAGATCTACAGGAAGACGCTCAGTCTGCGCGCCGAGCGCTATGACCTGGTCGTAGACCTCCAGGGTCTTTTCAGAAGCGCTATGGCCACGTTGCTCTCAGGGGCGCCGGCACGTGTCGGATTTACCGAAGCACGTGAAGGAGCGCCGCATTTCTACAATCACAGGGTGAATGGCGGCACAGACATTCATGCTGTTGAGAGGTATCTCAAGGTAGCATACGCACTTGGGTGCAATACTGAGAGCATAGAGTTCCCCATGCCATATGAGGATTACGCCCTCCCTGGCCTTCCATCTGGCCAGTACGCAGTCATAGTCCCCGGCGCGCGCTGGGAGAGCAAGGTATGGCCTGCGGAGAACTACGGCGCCCTAGCCTCCCTGCTTCCTGTAAAGAGCGTTATAGTCGGGAGCAGCGCTGACAATGAGCGCGCGGTTCTGGTGGAAAGACACTCAATGGGGAAGGCCATGGACATTACGGGGAAAACATCACTCAAGGAACTCTCCGGGGTGATCAGGAACTCAAGCTTCATGGTAACGAACGATTCCGGGCCTATGCATATCGCGGCTGCCTTCGGGGTCCCTGTATACGCCATCTTTGGTCCCACAAGCCCGGAGCGCACCGGCCCTTATGGCAAGGGGCACACGATACTCAGCTCTGATGAGCCCTGCGCCCCATGTTTCAAGAAACGCTGTGACGACCTCAAGTGCATGGAGGGCGTTTCTCCTTCGGACGTTCTGGAGGCGATCAGGTCAAACCCGAATATTTCATTCTGATATAATCACAAAATGAAGCGCATGCCACGGCTGACGGACAACGCCATGAAGGTGCTTAAGGCTCGCTACCTTCTAAAGGACCCGCACGGCCGTGTTATTGAGAGCCCACAGGAGATGTTCAGACGGGTGGCGCGTGCAGTCTCCGCGGCGGAAAGTTCGCATGGTGAATCCCCGGGAGAATGGGAAGAGCGTTACTTCGGCATGATGAGCGCACTTCGTTTCATGCCAAACTCCCCTGCCCTGATGAACGCAGGAAAAGAAAACGGCCAGCTCGCTGCCTGCTTTGTCCTTCCTGTGGACGATTCCATGGAGAGCATTTTCGATACCCTGAGAAACGCCGCCCTCATACTGAAAAGCGGTGGCGGCACGGGTTTTTCCTTCTCAAGGCTGCGCCCGAGCCAGGACGTGGTAAGCACAACCGGAGGCATTGCATCAGGCCCGGTGTCCTTCATGCGCATATACAACACTGCCACAGAGGTCATCAAGCAGGGAGGGGCCAGGAGGGGGGCAAACATGGGCATACTCCGGGTTGACCACCCGGACATCATTGATTTCATACGCCTTAAGCGCGATACCAGCGAGCTTGAGAACTTCAATACGTCCGTTGCCATCACGAATTCCTTCATGCGCGCGCTCAGGGCCGGAAGGAACATCGCGTTAAGATCCCCGAGGCACGGTGGGCATCGATCAAGAAAGAGCCTTCCCGCTCAAGCCATACTTGATGAGATCGTAGGGGCGGCATGGGAAACAGGCGACCCGGGAATCGTATTCATAGACCGCATGAACCGCTCGAACCCAACCCCGCACATAGGCTCCTTTGAGAGCACCAACCCCTGCGGGGAACAGCCCCTGCTGCCCTATGAGGCGTGCGTGCTCGGCTCACTGAACCTTTCAAGATATATTGTAGACAGGAAGATCGATTACGGTCTTCTTGGCGATGACATATCCTGCGCTGTCCGCTTTCTTGATGACTCCATAGACGTCAACCATTACCCGTTGCCCGAGATAGAGCGCATGCACATGGGTAACCGCAAGATAGGCCTTGGCGTGATGGGCTGGGCAGACATGCTTGTCCTCCTTGGCATACCATACGATTCCCCACAGGCCCTGCGCCTTGGAAGCCGCGTAATGAAGTTCATCAAGTCCAGGGCGCTTGAGGCATCCGTAAAACTGGCCTCAGAGCGGGGCGTGTTCCCGAACTTCAAGGGCTCTGTTTATGACGCCCCGGGAAAACCCAGACCCCGGAACGCTACGGTAACGACCATAGCGCCAACAGGCACCATATCCATTATCTCTGACTGCTCAAGCGGCATCGAGCCGTTCTTCGCGCTTGCCAATCGCCGCATGGCGCTTGAAAGCGAGATGCTGGAGACGAACAGGCACTTCTTCCGCATTGCCGAGGAGCGCGGTTTCTATACAAAGCAGATGCATGAGGCGGTCATATTCAGCGGTTCCCTGAAGGGCATAAAGGGCATCCCCGCTGATATAAGGGCGCTTTTCAGAACAGCGCACGAGATAGCGCCTGAGCAGCACATAAGGATGCAGGCGGCGTTCCAGCGGCATACGGATAACGCGGTCTCAAAGACCATAAACCTGCCTGCCAAGGCCCGGAAAAAGGACGTGGAGAAGGCGTTCATGTTAGCATACCAGCTTGGGTGTAAAGGCGTTACGGTCTTCCGCTTCGGCTCGTCCAAGACCGGGACGCTTCTGATAAGGCGGCATCAACAAGCTCAAAGGAATTCCAGAGGGAACTGACAGGAGGGAATTATTTTATGAAACTTGGCGTAAATATAGACCACGTGGCAACACTCAGGCAGGCCCGCATGGGCAATGACCCCGACCCGCTCATGGCGGCTCCACTTGCGTTGCTTGGAGGCGCGGACGGCATAACCGTCCACCTCCGCGAGGACAGGCGGCATATCAATGACCGCGATCTCAGGCTGCTTAAGGAGACAGTGCCCATAGAGCTTAATCTCGAGATGGCGGCCACTGCCGAGATGCTGAGGATCGCGCGCCATATAAAACCGGATATGGCTACCCTTGTGCCTGAAAAGCGCGTGGAGCTGACAACCGAGGGAGGGCTTGACCTCAAGCGCCAGAGAAAAAAGCTCCAGGCCGCGATAAAGAAACTTCACGACGCCAGGATTCCCGTAAGCCTTTTCATAAACCCCGATAACACGGACGTGGAGACCTCAAAGGAGATGGGCGCGGACATGGTGGAGATCCATACAGGCCGCTATGCTGACGCTAAAACCCCCAAAGCCAGGGAGAGGGAATTCCGCCGCGTTCTGCTTGCAGTTGAACACGGCCTTGAGTCCGGCATCACCGTAAACGCGGGCCATGGCCTCAATTACCATAACGTAAAGCCAGTGGCGGCCATAGACGGCATCCGCGGGCTCTACATAGGACACAGCATCGTCTCCCGTGCCGTACTCGTGGGGCTGGAAAGAGCAGTTATGGAGATGAAGGCGCTTATCTCGGAGGTCGCGCTTTGATCCTTGGAGTAGGCGTTGACATCGTTGATATATCGAGGATAGAAGAGGCTGTACAGACCTTTGAGTCGTTCCTTGAGCGGATATATACGCAGCGGGAGATCGATTACTGCTACAAGCGGATAAAGCCCTACCCGTCCCTTGCGGCCAGGTTTGCCGCAAAAGAGGCGGTTATCAAGGCCATCCCCTCTGACGAGCCTGTTCCATTAAAGGACATAGAAGTGGTGGTCTCCGAAAGCGGGCGACCTTCCATAAAACCCGGAAAGACCCTTAAAGAGGAGATGGAAAAGGCTGGCGCAACAAACCTGCATCTGAGCCTTTCTCATGAGAAGACATTTGCAATAGCCTACGTGGTTCTGGAAAAGGACAACTGACCTTCCCCAAAGCCCTACTTCGCGAGCTTTGTGCTTACCTCTTTAACCTCTTCGAGCTTGGCTTTTGCCTTCCCCGAATCAATGGCCTCGGCTGCCATATTAAAGCCGTCCATTAAGGTCTCGGTCTTCCCTGCCACTAAAAGCGAGGCCGCGGCGTTCATGAGCACCACGTTCCTCCTGGGGCCGCTCTCCCCGGAGAGCACCTTCAGTGTGATCTTCGCGTTGTCCTCAAGCCCGCATCCAGCGATAGTGTCAAGCTCAGAGGTCTCAAGCCCGAAGTCCTGAGGGGAAATGATCGAGTTCTCAACCCTGTCCTTTACCCATCGGGAGACCTTGGTTCCGTTAGTGATGGTTATCTCGTCAAGACCGTCCTCTCCATGGACCACCATTGCGTCCTCTGCCCCAAGGTTTCCAAGCACAGAGCACAGGGTATCGGTGAGCTTGCTTGAGAACACGCCAAGCACCTGCCGCTTTGCGCCCGCGGGGTTGGTTATCGGGCCCAGTATATTGAATATGGTCCTTATGCCCATCTCTTTCCTCGGGCCGATGGCGAACTTCATGGCCGGGTGGAACAGGGGCGCGAACATGAAGGCGAAGCCGGTGTCCGCAAGGCATTTCTCAACGGATTCCGGCTTGAGGTCTATCTTGATGCCAAGCACCTCAAGAACGTCCGCGCTTCCACACTTGCTTGAGACGGAGCGGTTGCCGTGTTTTGCCACAGGCACGCCACAGGCTGCCACAACAAGCGCCGTAGTAGTTGATATGTTGAAGGTGCCGGACATGTCGCCGCCCGTGCCGCATGTGTCCAGCGTGCCTTCGGGTGCCTTTATCCTTGTGGCCTTGTCACGCATCACACGCGCCGCGCCCGTGATCTCTGTCACGGTCTCGCCCTTGTACCTCAGGGCGGTCAGAAAGCCCCCTATCTGGGCGTCCGTTGCATTGCCTTCCATGATCTCGTTCATGCAGTCGGTCATCTCGTTTAACGAGAGGTTCATGCCCCCCACGAGCATATTGATGGCTTCTTTGATCACTTTCCCTTACCCCCCTTGTACGCTTCAAGAAAATTCTTTAGCAACGCAAGCCCCACACCAGTAAGAATGGACTCGGGATGGAACTGCACCCCCTCTATGCTGAACTCCTTATGCCTGATGCCCATGACCTCTGCCTCTTCGGTCCAGGCGGTTATATCAAAACACTCAGGCATTGTCTCCCTTTTAACGATCAGGGAGTGGTACCTTGTGGCCTCAAAGGGATTTTCAAGACCTGCAAACACACCTGTTCCCTTGTGGTGTATCATGGACGTCTTGCCGTGCATGAGCCTGTCGGCGCGAACAACGTCCCCTCCAAAGGCGGCTGCGATGCTCTGGTGCCCCAGGCAGACCCCAAGTATAGGCTTTTTGCCTCTAAAATACCTTATCACTTCAACAGAGATTCCCGCCTCGGTGGGGGTGCCTGGGCCCGGGGAGATGACTATGTACTCAGGGTCATGCTCCTCTATCTCCTGGATGCTTATCTTGTCGTTTCGGAACACGCGGATGTCCTGACCCAGCTCACCAAGGTATTGCACAAGATTATAGGTAAAAGAATCATAATTATCTATCATCAAAAGCATATTATTATTCCAATCCCTTTTCCGCCATCTCAAGGGCCTTTATCATTCCCCGGGCCTTATTGAGCGTCTCCTGGTACTCCAGCTCAGGAACGCTGTCAGCAACGATACCCGCGCCCGCCTGCACAGAGACCTTCCCGTCCTTTATGATTATCGTCCTTATGGTAATGCATGTGTTCATAGCGCCGGAGTAGCCAAAGTAGCCAATGGAGCCGGCGTAAGGCCCGCGCTTTGAGGGCTCCAACTCGTCTATTATCTCCATGGCACGTATCTTTGGAGCCCCGCTGACCGTGCCTGCCGGGAAGCAGGCCTCAAGCACGTCAAATGAGTCCAGGCCCTTTTTCAGCTTCCCCTCAACGTTCGAGACCATATGCATGACATGGCTGTAGCGCTCGGGGACCATCATTTCCGTGACCTCCACAGTGCCGGTTTCAGCCACACGCCCAACGTCGTTCCTGCCAAGGTCAACAAGCATTATATGCTCTGCGCATTCCTTGGGGTCTGCCTTCAGTTCCTCCCATAAAGCGTTGTCTTCCTCTTCGGTCCTGCCCCTTGGGCGCGTGCCGGCTATTGGCCTCAGGGTTATCTTATCCCCCTCCACAAGCACCAGCACCTCGGGCGAGGAACCCGCTATCTGCGCCTCCCCGATATCGATGAAATACATGTATGGCGATGGGTTTATGACCCTCAGCGCCCGGTATATGTCAAAGGGGCGCACAGAGGATTCCCGCTCGAACCTCTGGGAGAGCACAAGCTGGAACACGTCACCTGCGAGTATATACTCCTTGGCCTGTTTCACCGCCTCCTCAAACTCGGCCTGTGTTCCAAAGCATGACTCAAACCCGGCCTCATCGCCGGGGCCGGCCTCGTAAGAACCGTTTGAAGGGCCGCGGAGCTTCTTTATCACGCTGTCTATCTTCTCAAGGGCAACGCCATATTCCTTTTCGCTGTCCCTGCCCTCAAGATGCACGTTACATACCACCTTTATGGTCTGCCGGAGGTTGTCAAAGACAAGCACTATATCCGGGATCATCATGAATATGTCCGGGAGCCCAAGCTGGTCGGGATTCTCAGATGGGATATCCTCAATAAAACGGACCATGTCATAGCCGATATATCCCACCATGCCACCGAAAAACTTCGGCAGGTCGTCCGTCTCCACAGGCCTGAAACCCTGCATAAGCTCCCTTAGAAGCCCAATGGGGTTATCGGTCTCAACAGTAGTGGTGGTGTCACCGTCCTTTATCTCGATACTTTTCCCCCTGCCTGTTATGACCTTGGCGGGTTTAAGGCCGAGGAAGGAATACCGTGCCCACTTCTCCCCGCCCTCCACGCTCTCAAGCAAGAAGCAGGGTGGCTCGTGAAGACGCATGAACGCGCTCACGGGCGTGTCCAGGTCAGCCAGGATCTCCCTGTAGACCGGTACCACGTTTCCGCGTTCAGCCAGCTCTATAAACGTTTTCTTATCAGGATTTATCATATTATCGCTATGTTGAAAAGACCAAGGCTGATATATTATACTAAATCACCTTCGAAGCTATCCTGTTCCGGAGGGATTTTTTTTGCGGGTGTAGCTCAGTGGTAGAGCACAACCTTGCCAAGGTTGGGGTCACGAGTTCGAATCTCGCCACCCGCTCCATTTGCTTTTTATTATTTACATATAGGTCGGCGACGTACCCAAGTGGCTAAGGGAGCGGTCTGCAAAACCGTCATGCACCGGTTCGAATCCGGTCGTCGCCTCCACCCCTCCCCGCCCCTCATTACCCCACAACCCGCTTAAATCATTCAGGTCGATCCGCGCGGCAACTTGCCTGCTTCATCCGGGCGAGATAGAATATATGTCAGGGAGTATTAAATATGATAAGACATATATTCGTCCTCGCTCTTGCGCTCATATTGCCCATGCAGGCAATGGCCGCAAAGACTTCTGATACGGGGATGTTCGGCAAAGCCGTGGCGCTTATCGAGGAAGGCGATCACAGGGAGGCCCTGCGCCTTTTTAAGAAGGTCGATAAATCCCTCCCCTATGTCAGGGACTACATCATGTATCACAAGGCGCGCGCTCAGTTCGCGCTGGGCCGTGAAACCGATGCGGGGGTGACCATCCGCGAGCTTCTGAGAAGATACCCGGGATCGCCAGTCAGGCAGCACGCCCGCAGGCTTGAGCTTGATATCCGCCTGGCCGGGGACTGGGACAAGGCGTTTGGCTTGATCGAATCCTATATCTCTGAATACCCCAAAGACAATGAGACAAGGTTTTTCTACGCAGAACGGCTGAACATGAGGGGGCGTTTCGCTGACGCGCAGAAACACTACAGGCATATCTATATCTCCGCTGACAAATACTCCGAGATGGCGCTTGCCTTGCTTGAGGACAGGGAGCTCTCTTATGACGAAAAGCTGGAGCGAGCCCGGAACCTCTCTGGCAGACACCTGTACGCCCAGGCCGAGCCGGTCCTTTTTGACCTCATACTTGCTGACACTGAGCGTGACCAGAAAAAGGTCCGGCAGCTATACGCCCAGGCGCTCTTTCGCCAGAAGAAATACACCCAGGCCATCCCGTATCTTATCGAACAGGACAACAGATATGACGCAGCCCTTGCCTACATCCGCTCTGGCGACAGGGAATCCTTCCACAGGACCGTCCTGACCATGGTCGCGGACAAGGACAAGGACGCCCCAAGGCTTCTTGTTGCCCTTGCCGAGGAGGCAAGGCGCAATGGTGAGCCTGACAAGGCGCTTGAGTATCTGGACGACTCTGTCAAGCTCTTCCCAAAGGAGAAGGAGGACGCCCTTTGGAGCAAGGGATGGCTTTACTACCGCATCGGCATGATGGAGGAGGCAGGGGACACGTTCTACTACATGTACAGGAAATACAAGGAGGACAAGTACGCATACTGGGCCGCGCGCGCAAAGGAGAAGACCGGCGCTGACCCTGACTACTACCTTCGGAAGGTCTCGGGCGAGGGCTACTATTCCTTCCTTGCCATGCTCAGGAGCGGGGGCAAGCCTGACAACAATGGAAAGGGCGGTTCATCGGCCACAAGGCAGAACAGGAGGCTCAGGAGAGCGGACATACTGCTTTCAGAGGGTCTGTATGAGGAGGCCGCCATCGAACTCAGAGCAGTGGCGCGCAAGACCAGAAGGTACAAGGAGCTTCTGGACATCGGCCACAGGATGGTCAAGGCTGGTGAGTACGATGTTGCCCAGAGGCTCATGAACCGGGTCCCGGGCTCCAGGCGCCCTGACGAGATACTGTTCCCCCTTGCCTTCTGGCCAACCGTCAGCGAGGTGGCCGGACAATACTCCATGGACCCCTACCTGATGCTCTCCCTGATGCGCGAGGAGAGCCTTTTTGATACCGAGGCATTCTCACCTTCCGGGGCCATGGGCCTGATGCAGCTCATGCCCTCCACGGCCCGCCGGACTGCCAGGGCAGCAGGCATTTCCCTGGAGAACGAGGGTGAACTCTTTCTTGCCGACATGAACATCAGGATCGGCACTCATTATTTCAGCGGACTTGTGAACGGGTTTGGTTCCGTGACACCGGGCATCGCTGCCTACAACGCCGGTGAGCGCGTGGTCAGGCAGTGGCTGGACAATGGCGGCTACAGCTCTTATGACGAGTTCGTGGAAGACATCCCCTACAAGGAGACCCGGGAATATGTCAAGAGGATAATGCGTTCATACTACCGCTATCACAGCAGGCGGGAACCCCCTTCCACACTGCCTGAATACCCCGGAATACTTTAGGGAATCTCTAATAATTCATATCTACGAGCCAAGCGGCTTGTCTTATTTCAAAGGGCGCGTAATACTGTGTTGTCAGGAGTATTTGTCCTCGATGTAGCTATTGCCCCACTGGCGTGGGGGCTTACTCGCTCCCTTCAGGAGCAGAGTCGGGGGGTCTTAAAGTTCAACCATCGTCTTCAATTTAAAAGGGGCCTGTGGCCCCCCGGGCCCCTCACGGAGGGGGTCTTCTTTTGGCTGGAAAATATTGACCCCTTATCTCTCTGGGCAATAACGTTCGAGGCTGGTGCCACCAGTAGCATGTTGTCATTAAAACGTTCGAGGCTGGTGCCACCAGTAGCATGTTGTCATTAAAACGTTCGAGGCTGACAGCCACCAGT
>DAOWET010000045.1 GCA_030638335.1 Nitrospirota bacterium | reverse complement strand
GAAATCACCGGATGCGATCTGGCTCAGGCGTTCGTCCATCTGCTTCACTGGTCCCATCATGGAAGAGGAGATCGCGTACCCCAGCAGCATTGCCAGCCCGATGCTGCCAAGGGCGAACCCTATGACTATCTTCTGTGAAGTAAGGTACGCTCTCTGGCTTTCGTCGATCTTTTCGATCATCCCGGCCTCGGCCCTGTTGACTATCTCGTTAGTGAGGCGCTCAAGGCTGTCCGCCAGCGGGACGACCCTGTTAAGCCTGATCTCCAGGGCCTCGTCGAGCTTGCCGTCCCTTGTAAGTTCCACAACCCGGGTTATGACACTAACCAGCTGTTCGTGCCCCTTTTGTATCTTTTTAAAAAGCTCCGCCTCATCCGCTGTCACGAACTGTACGCGTTCAAGGTCGTAACGGAACTGGTGGAGCTGCCTCAGGGCGCTGTCCAGCACCCTGTTGTCAGGGGAAAGCATGGCAGTGGTCACGCCGTAGAGCTGGCTCGTGGTGTTGTGCTGGAGTTGGCGAAAGGCAGCGGTCTTCTGATGGAGCTCAACGAGGTCCTCAACTCTGTGGTTGACCTCGTTTAGCGCTTTCAGGCCAACCGCGCCCACCATGATAAGCAGAAACACGATTATCATGAAGGCTGCCATGAGCTTTGTATATACCCTGCCCGGAGCTTTGGCAATATAACGCGGAAGCCAGTCCTTCACATTCGCCCCCCTCGAACCAGCGCCCTGTACATGGTTTAGTTTACCATGTCATTTTCAATTCCTGCTTAAGACTGTTCAGGTGGCTCCAGTCGGTATACTTTGCGATGAACTCATCCGGAGGGGTATTGATCATGCCCACCTCGCGGAGGCGCAGGGCGTAAAACCTTATCGTATCCTCGGGTTTATAATCCCGCCACTTCGCGTAGGGGATCTCCTTCAGCGCCTGGAGAATATACTTGGTCTCAGACTTTTTCCAGATCTTCTTCTGCTGAAGCACCCGCAAAGCAAATTCGGGATCACGGGCGACAATATCGTTGGCCTTGAGAATCGCGCGTAGCGCCCGCCTGGTGGCAATGGGGTTTTTCTTTACAAAGTCGCTGCGCCCGGTGATCATGCAGCAGAAGTACTGGCTCCAGGGCCTGTCCACATTGGTGTCAACAAGAAGATGTCCGATGCCCTTGTCCATCAGCTCCTGCGGTCCGGGCGGAAATGACATAAAGGCGTCTAACTTGCCTTCGTGGAACATGCTCATGGCCTCGTCCTTGCCGACCCAGACATAATTGATGTCCTTGCGGGGGTCCAGCCCCACATAGGCCACGATAGCTGAGAAGAAAAGATGAGGGCCGTTGTTCTCCAGAGACCCGACCCAGACGGTCTTTCCTTTCAGGTCACGGACTGTTTTGACCCTTTTGCTGCCGACCAGGGCGTAACAGCCCACATGCAGTCCGGCGAGGAATTTTACCGGGGGTTCGTGCTTTTCAATATTATATATGTCCAGAGCCACAAATGACGGGCTAATGTCTACCGTGCCTTCCTTAAGCATCTTCGCGTATTCCGGCCCGGAGCCCGTCACATACTGCAGGTCAGTGAACCCCTCCTCCCGCAGCAGCTGCTCTGCTACGTAAATGGGGGCCCAGCATGCCGGTCGCCACCGGCGAATCCTTATCGTCGTTGTCTCGGGAGGCGGTTCCGCGGCAAATGCGTCATTCCCCATTCCCATGTACAGGGCTGTGCCGGCAAGTGCGCTCCGCTCCAGAAACTCACGCCTGTTCAAACCCATATACCCTTTATTCCTTATCTCTGGCATATCCATATCCCTCTCCCCTGTAGTGCTTCCCTCATGGTTACCACGTCATTCCCATCTCACCCTTCAGCGAATTCAGAAAGCTCCAGTCAGTGTTCTGCGCGATGATCTCCTTTGGGCTGTACTTCGTCATGCCGAGTTCATTCAGACGAAGCGCATAGAAGCGAATAGTGTCTTCGGGGTTATAGTGCCTCCATTTGCCATAGGGGATCTCGCTGAACACCTGCGTAAGGAGCTTCTTTATCTTTGCGGGTTTTCCGACCTTGTTAATCATTACATCCGCTGCCATCTCCGGGTTCTTCGCTATCACGTCATTGGCTCTCATAAGAGCACGGATCGCCCGCCTGGTGGCAACGGGATTTTTCGTGATAAAATCCCTGTTGGCAATCACAGAGCAGCAGAAGTACTGGCTCCAGGGCTTGTCCACGTTCGTATTGACGAGTTCCTTGCCAATGCCCTGTGCCCTGAGCTGCTGGGGCCCCGGCGGGAAGGACATAAAGGCGTCTATCTCTCCCCTCTTGAACATCTCGATGGCCTCGTCCTTGCTCACGGTGACGTATTCGATGTCCTTGTCCGGATCGAGCCCGACATAAGCAACCAGCGCCTTGAAGAAAACCACAGGGCCGG
>DAOWET010000191.1 GCA_030638335.1 Nitrospirota bacterium | reverse complement strand
TGCCAAGAGTGCCAGGGGCCTTCGGGATGTGCCCCACAGGGCCCAGGGTGGCAAGTAGCGCCAGCATCCTGTCTTTATCCATAGCTGGCATTTAATCCTCAAGCCTGTATGAGAAGCTCACCTTTGTGTGCAGCTCAAGCGTGGTTTTTACAGAGCAGTATTTCTCCATGGAGAGGTCAACAGCGCGCTTGACCGCACCCTCGTCCACGCCCTTGCCCTTGACCACGAACTCTATTTGGACGTCCGTGTAGCGCATGGGGTGGCCTTCTGCGCGGGTGCCGCTGATGTTCATCTCAAATCCCTCCACAGGCTGTTTTTTCTTGCGGAGTATGGATATGGCGTCCATGCCAGTGCATCCGCCAAGCCCTATCAGAAGCAATTCCATCGGCCTTGCGGCAGAGTCCGAGCCGCCGTGCTCCGAGGGGCCGTCCATCTCCACCTTGTGCCCGGAGTCCCCGGTGCCTGTGAAGCTTAGGCCCTGGTTGAATATGACCTTTGCCTTTGCCTCGCTCATTTATCTTTCCTTTGGCCTCTTTGGCCTTTTCCCCTTGCGCTTGTTATCCGCCTTCAGGTCCTCATACATGCCGAAAGCCTTTTTAGGCGTGAAGTTCTTGTGCACGATCGCCTTGACCGCCTGTATCATGGCCACCGGGTCTTTGGCCTGGAAGATGTTCCTTCCCATGTCCACTCCGGCCGCACCCCGCTTGATGGCGCTTGAGGTGAGTTTTAATGCGTCCATCTCCGCGACCCTCTTGCCCCCGGCCATTACTATTGGCACCGGGCAGTTCCTGACCACTGTCTCGAACCCCTCGCAGTAGTAGGTCTTGACGAACTGGGCGCCCATCTCAGCGCATATTCGGCTTGCAAGCGAGAGGTACCTGGCGCCCTTGCCCAGGTCCTTGCCCACTGCGGTCACCGCAAGCACGGGCATGCCGTAGCGCATGCCCTCGTCCACCAGCTTTGTCAGCGCCATAAGGGTGCGGTGCTGGTGCTCGGCTCCGATGTAGACGGAGATGGCAACGGCTGAGGCGTTTATGCGCAAGGCGTCCTCCATGGACACGGCTATGTCCTCGTCCGAGAGCTCTCCCAGGATGCTGTTGCCGCCTGAGGCCCTGAGCACTATGGGCGTGCTCGAAAGCGGCGAGATGTTGTAACGCAGCCCCCCGCGTGTGGGCATGAGGGCGTCAGCGTGGGCCATGAGCGGGTTTACCGTCCTGTCCAGCTCTTCGAGGCCCTTAGCCGCGCCCTGAAAATACCCGTGGTCCACCGCCAGCATCACGGTGCGTCCGCTTTCGGGCTTTATGATCTGCGAGAGGCGGTTTGCCATGCCCCATTCAAGGTTCAGGTCACTTACGCGCGGGGCGGTGGGGAAGTCCTTTGCCTTTGCGCCTTTTTTCTTCTTAACCTCTGTCATGTCCTGGATGTCGTCAAGGTCAGCCACTGTCATGTCCCTCCTGATGCCGTCTTTTTTTATTCCTGCGGTCTTATTATCACCTTAATGGATTCTTTTCCCTCTGCAACTAGCCTGAAGCCTTCCTGTGTCTGCTCAAGGGGCAGGGTGTGTGTGATGAAGTCTTTTACGTTAACACGGCCCGAGCTTATGAGCTCCATGGCCTCTATGTGTTCGGCAGGGCTTGCGGCGTATGTGGAGGTGAGCGTGATCTCCTGTTTCCAGAACAGGTCGTTTACCGGCAGGGCTATTTCCGCTCCCTCCGGCGCGGGCGCGAAGAAGACTATGGTGCCGCCCCGGTCTATGGTCTGAAATGCCTGTTGGGTGGCTGAGGGCACGCCCGCGGTGAGTATGACCGTGTCCGCGCCACGGCCCCCGTTTGCATCTGTAAAGGCAATGGTGACGTCATAGGCCGCCTTGATGGTGATGTTCGCTCCTGCCTTCTGCGCGGCCTCAAGCCGGCATGGAACATGATCAGTGGCAGCCACGAACTCCGCGCCAAGGGCGCGCGCCAGGGCCACATGCAGCACTCCGGAAATTCCGCTTCCTATAACCAGCACGCTTTTGCCCGGTCCCACGCGCCCGGCCCTCTGCGCGCGCAGAACGCATGCGAGGGGCTCGACGAATGTGCCCTCGTCGTGGGTCATGCCAGCAGGCAGTGGGAATACTCCCCTGTCCACGTTAATGGCCGGTAGCCTCAGGTACTCAGAAAACCCGCCTGGGTGGAAGCTGGTCTTCCGTAGCGTATCGCATACGCTCTCGTGCCCGTTGTTGCAGTAGTGGCAGTCAAGACATGGCACGTGGTGGGCGGCAACTATGCGATCTCCGGCAGAGAGCTTTGTCACACCCTCTCCAACCTCCACCACCTCCCCCGAGACCTCGTGCCCCAGCACAAGGGGCACCTTGTCCCGCCTGTACCACTGCATCACGTCGGAGCCGCAGAGGCCGGAGGACATTACGCGCATTACTGCTTCTCCGGGCCCGGGCTTTGGCCGGTCCATCTCCTCGGTGCGCACATCGTCGTTGGCATAGTACATGGCGACCTTCATATTAATTGGCATACTTGTTGGCATATATAAGATTAAACCGCACAAACAGGGGACATGTCAATCTTATGCCTGTGCGTATGCTCATGTATTTACGATATTTTTCCTGGATCCGGCCTGAGGAATTCCCATGGAGGGCACATTCCCCGCCTCTGTTTGCGCAAGGGCCAGGCCTTTATTTGTGCAAGGCAATTGTGCCGTCCTTTGGACAGGAGGAGTTTTTTATACTTTTTTTATACATCTGAAGATGGCCTGTGGGCCTGTTGAATGCACCAGTGCATTCCCCGTGGTCTCTGCCGCGGGGTGGTTATTCCATGCCTTTCACAATACCCTTCGGTCTCTGCCGCAGGGAGGTTTATCCCTGTTGCATATGGTCTGGAGCTTGCTTTGACCCCCCATACTATGGTAAAAAATACATTGCACTTTTAATCAATGTAAGAAAGAAAGCAGGAGGCCAGGAGGAGAAATTGGCAACTACACCGGCAAAAAAGCTCTCAGTTCTAAAGAGGGTCAGGCAGACAAAGAAGCGCACCCTTCGTAACCGCGGCGTGCGCACCATGGTCAAGACCTATATCAAGAAGCTCCACGAGGCCATCGCCTCAGGGGAGAAGGACCAGATGGACTCAGCGCTCCTTAAGGCAACGAGTGTCATCAGCACAGCGGCCTCAAAGGGCGTGCTGCACCGCAACACCGCTTCCCGCTACATATCAAGGCTCGCCAAGCAGGTCAACAAGGCCAAAGCAGCTTAAGAGGCCTTAAGCAGCTTTGCCAGCAGGTGTTCCAGGGCCAGTATGAAAGTATGCCAGTATGAAAGTCGCCCCCTGCGCTTTTTACCTTCAGGAACGCCCGGTTCTGATTAATAAGCAATCCAAACACCCGTGTTTTCTCTAGCAGGAGACATGCGCGTTCTGCCGTAGTGCCAGTTTGATGTTCAATAACGCAGCTTAAGAGGCCTTAAGCAGCTTTGCAAGCAGGTGCTCCAGTGGGTATGCGCCCCCAGTGCTTTTGACCTTCAGGTCCGCATCGTTTAGCAGCCCAAAAACCTTTAACTTCTGCGCGGGGCTCATCCGAGTCTTCCCGTAGTGCCAGTTCAGCACCCCAAGCAGGCTGTATGGCTCCATTGTCTGCTTGAGTATTTCGTATACCCGGAAGGCCTCCTCGGCCTTGCCTGCTTTTAGAGCGTCAGTCAGCTTCCAGGGCGTGCTCTCCCCGCTTCCAGTGATGATGGAGGCCACATCTTCCTTGCCAATTTTCTCCAATTGCCCTGAGTCGCCGGATGCCCCCGATGCCCCCGTAACCATAGAGGAGAACTTCTCTACCTCTGCGGCCAGAAGGCCCGCATCAGCCCCAACCGTTCCTATCAGGTACTCTATGGCTCCGCTCGTAAGCGCCACACCCCTTTTGGCGGCACGCTCCTTTACCCAGAAGGGCAGGTCGCGCTCATTTATCCCGATGTCGATGGGTTTAGCTCCCTTGAGCTTGTCTGTCATGGTTTTTCTGGGCTTGCCAGAGTACGTGAGCACCAGTGCCGAGTCAGGCGAGGGAGACTGCAGGTAGTTTATGAGTGGTTTCTGGTCAGCGGCCTTCAGTTTCTGCAGGTTCTCCACAACCACGGTCTGCCTGCCGCCCATGAAGGGTATCGTGTTGAGCACGTCTATAATGTGCTCAAGCGGGGGCGAGTCGTCCGTGGAGTCGAGGTCGTAGGGGTGGTATTTGAAATCCCTGTCTTCCTTGGGCACGGAGTCCTTCACCTCCATTACTGCTTCCTTCAGCATGGCGGCATCTCCTGCATGCAAGATGTAGGCGGGGGCCTTGAGGCCTTTCTTCAGCTCTGAGTAGAAGGCCTTGATGCTCATGGGACCTCTCTGCGAATTTCAACCTCTGGCTTTACATCCGACTCCGGTTCCCCGCCATCAGGGGAATTAAGCACGTCAGTGGGCGCCTCCTCATCCGGCGCGCCCCTGTTTGCCGCGATGTCCGAGGCGATGTCAGTGGCGAGGTTAATGAGGGCCTTCTCGATCGCGCCTTCCTTGGAGGACATGAGCCTGCTGAGGTCGTTGTTGCCGCTGAATGTGACGATGAAGTTGTCCCTGCCTTTGAGGTTGAGTGTCTTGCCCTCGGGCGTGACTACCCTGAAGTCCCCGGAAATGGATACCTCGTACTGGACTATTACGTCGTTATCCTCAACAGTGCCCTTTACCTTCACCTGTGATATCTTGCCCTCGACCACGTGCCCGGCGGAGCGGTCCACACGCACGCCGAGCCTTGTGAGTTCCTGCTCAAGGGCCAGGATGAACGTGTCCTGGAGCGCGGGCTCGAAGGTGAGGTTCTTTATCTTTCCTATGCGGATCTCATTTATGGCAGGGACACGCCTGAGAGAGTAGCCGCAGGCGGTTATGAGCACCACGCATAAAAGCGCCAGTGCAACGGCGGCAGAACCATTATTAAGCCTATATAACAATGTTCACGAGCCTCCCCTTGATAACAAAAGTCTTTCTTATTTCCTTGCCATCAGTGGCTGCTACTATCTTATCAAGGGCGAGGGCTTTTTGCTTTATCTCGTCATCAGAGAGCCCTGCTGCCACCGTGGTCTTGTCTCGCACCTTGCCGTTTATCTGCACCACAAGCTCTATCTCGTCCTCCGCTGCCTTGTCCTCATCCCATCCTGGCCATTTGATATTAATAAGGCCATGCTCATTGCCTATGATCTCCCAGAGTTCTTCGGAAATATGAGGAGAGAAAGGGGATAAGAGTACTATTAAAGTTTCAATCGCATACCTGCCTGGGCCCCAGACTTCTTTATAGTTTATATCTTCTCTTGGGCTATGAATATGTTCGTTCCTGTATGAGGATAATTCGTTTAACATTTCCATCATTGCAGCAATTGCAGTATTGAAATGGAAATCCCGGTCAATATCAGTAGTAACCTTTTTAATCGTTTGATGCATCTTTCTTGTAAGAGAGTTGTCAGGTATGTTTTCGGGTGAAACGAATCCTCGTCTAGAGCCTGGGTAGCAACTGGGTTGACCTTCTATGTATTCCTTGCAGTCCATTACTATATTCCAAAGCTTATTCAGGAATTTAAAAGTTCCTTCCACTCCTGAATCGCTCCATTCGAGGTCGCGCTCAGGGGGCGCGGCAAAGAGGGAGAAGAGGCGCGCCGTGTCCGCGCCGTAGCGGTTTATGAGCTTGTCAGGGTCTATGACGTTCTTTTTAGACTTGCTCATCTTTTCTATGCGGCCGATAGTAACCTTGTCCCCGCATATGGTGCAGGCCCCGCCGTCAACTTCCTCTGGCAGCACCCAGCCGTCAGTGGGGCACTTGTATGTCTCTTTGGTGACCATGCCCTGTGTGAGCAGGTTCGTAAAGGGCTCACTCGCCTCCGTGAGGCCCAGGTCGCGAAGCACGCGCGTGAAGAAGCGGGAGTACAGAAGGTGCAGCACCGCGTGCTCCACGCCGCCGATGTACTGGTCCACTGGCATCCACCGGGAGATTTTAGCTTTACTATCATCGCTGGTAAGGTCTACATCGCCCTTTTCCATTTCCTTTTCCATACAAAAGCGCAGGAAGTACCACGAGCTGTCCACGAAGGTATCCATTGTGTCGGTCTCGCGCCGGGCCTTGCCCCCGCACTTGGGGCAGGTGGTGTCCGTGAATGACGCGTCCTTAAGGGGCGAGTCCCCAGTGCTTGTGAGCTTGATGTCCTCGGGCAGGAGCACGGGAAGCTGGTCCTCCGGCACCGGGATCACGCCGCAGGAGTCGCAGTAGATCATTGGTATGGGAGTGCCCCAGTAGCGCTGGCGGGAGATGCCCCAATCGCGAAGCTTGTAGTTTATGACGCGCTTGCCGAGGCCACGGGCCTCCAGGTCTTTGGCTATCGCTATGCGGGCCTCTGAGCTTTTCTGGCCTGTGTATTTGTCCGAGTTCATCATTATTCCGTAGTCTTCGAAGGCTTTCTCCAGTGGCGCATCTGATGGATCAGCGTCAGCGGGAGTTATAACCTGCTTGATAGCAAGTTCGTACTCAGTTGCGAACTCGAAGTCGCGCTGGTCATGGGCAGGCACGCTCATAATTGCGCCTGTGCCGTACTCCATGAGCACGAAGTTGGCAACGTATATTGGAATCTCCTCACCGTTGACAGGGTTGATGGCCTTGTGTCCTGTGTCGAGGCCGATTTTT
>DAOWET010000023.1 GCA_030638335.1 Nitrospirota bacterium | reverse complement strand
GGGGCCTTCGAGAAGTTCTTCTCCACCCACCCCGTGCCACCGGAGCGCGTGGAGGCATTAAATGGGAGGATAAGCCTCATGGGCTACGGCCTTGGCAAGAACACGCCCCTGCCCGAGCCCCTCAAGGGCCTTCATACCGAGTGAGCAAACCCTCTCAATAATGAAACGGGCGGGACCCTGTTCCCTCTAGATCCCGCCCGCGTCCGTGTGGGTCTGCTTTTATCAGGCGCTTATGTCCCTTCGTCCTCCTGGTCCTGCAAAGAGTACTCCCCAGCGCCGCTTACCGCCTCAAGCTCCGCAAGGCTGAACACCTTGTCTATGTCCAGCAGGAGCACGAACTCATCGTCCTTCTTGCCCATGCCCTTTAAGAACTCCGTGTTCAGCTGCGTGCCGAGCTTCGGCGCGGGCTCTACGTCCTCGGCGTGCATGTCAAAGACCTCCTGCACGCTGTCCGCCAGCGCCCCAAGCACCGTCAGTTCCCCGTCGTCGAGTTCCACCTCAGTGATTATCACGCAGGTGTTTATTGTCTTCTCCGTCTCGCCCATCCCGAACTTGAGCTTCATGTCCACAACAGGCACCACGCCCCCGCGGAGGTTTATCACCCCCCGCATGAAGTCCGGGGTCTGAGGCACCTTGGTCACGGTGGTGAACTCAAGCACCTCCCTGACCTTGCCTATGTCCAGGGCGAAGACTTCCTCACCCAGATTAAAGCTCAGGTACTGTGTGGTCTCGCTTGCTATAGCTTCAGCCATTACTTGGCTCCTTTCACATTAAAGTGCTTCATACTAATCGTCTGTCTCTGCCATTGCCCTACCATTGCCCTGCCCTGCTAATACTTCTCGAACTCGTCGTCAGAACTCTGGCTCGCGCCATGCTGTTCGCCCAGGTCGATCTTCGCGCCCGTTTTCTGCCCCTGCTGGGCTGCGGGCTTGGCGCCCGCTATATGCGCAATACGGGAATGCCCGGCAGGTACGTTGTACCCGGCTCCACCTGCCTTTGGGGCTCCGCCTGTCTGGACAGCCTGCCTCGCTCCACCGCCCGCTACGGCCCCGCTGCCTATCTTGAAGAAGGCGATAATGTCCTGCAGGTACTGGGCCTGGCTGGAGAGCTCCTCGCTCGTGGAAGCCATCTGCTCGCTTGCAGAGGCGTTCTGCTGGGTCACTGTGTCGAGCTGCTGGATGGCCCGGTTAATCTGGTCAGCACCCGAGTTCTGCTCAGCACTTGCCGCGCTTATCTCCGAGACCAGCTCCGCTGTCTTCTGGATGTCAGGCACCAGCTGATCGAACAGAGTGCCGGCGCGCTCTGCCACCTCTACGCTTGAACCGGACAGCTCCGTGATCTCGCCCGCGGCCTCCTGGCTCCTCTCGGCCAGCTTTCTGACCTCAGCGGCCACCACAGCAAACCCCTTGCCGTGCTCTCCTGCGCGTGCTGCCTCGATCGCCGCGTTCAGGGCCAGCAGGTTGGTCTGCCTGGATATCTCCTCTATAATATTGATCTTGTTAGCTATCTGCTTCATCGCGACCACGGCCTCGCCCACGGCCTTGCCGCCTTCCTGCACGTCTTCGGAAGTCTTACGGGCTATCTTCTCTGTCTGCTGGGCGTTGTCCGCGTTCTGGCGTATGTTGGACGCCATCTCCTCCATGGAGCTTGATGCCTCCTCAGCCGCGCTTGCCTGCTCGCTTGAACCCTGTGACATTTCCTCAGATGTTGAACTCAGTTCCTCTGAGCCGCTTGCAACGTTCTCGGACGAGGAGATTATATCGCCCACAATGCCTCTGAGCTTTTGCGCCATCTCGTTCATGGAGGCCACAAGCACGCCTATCTCGTCCTTCTGGTCAATGTCCACATTGGCCGAGAGGTCTCCCTTGGCAATGGCTCCGGCGAACTCCACGCCCTTTGCAAGCGGCACGGTGATGCTCCGGGAGAAGACCACCCCCAGTATGAACGCGATGATGAAACCTGCTATGGAAAACCCTATCATCGCAATATTGGCTGCCGACTCGGCCTTGTGAGCCACTTCCATTGCAGCGTCCATGTTCGCGGCTGCGGCTTCTTCGACCTTGTCAGCGGTAAGGTCCGCCTTTATGCTGAACTCGTCCACCTTCTCCATGTTGACATAGGTCTGGGCATTCGCATCCAGGGCCTCGTCATGCTTGTCGAACATATCCAGCGCAGCCTGGCCGAACCTCCCGTGCTCTTCCACGACCTGGGACGTGAGATGCTCCTCGAACGCATCGAACTCCATATCGTGTTCCTTGAACTCGTCCCTCAGGTGCCCGGTCCCTTCGAGGGATTCAAGCCCCATGTACTCCTCGGCGATCGCCTTCTGTATGGCCATTATGTACTTGCTCTCCATGGCCGCGTCCACCCTCTTGTCAATGGACGAGCCCGCGAGGAGCCTCGCCTCGTAATCAACCAGGGTCGTTTCCAGGTCATCGGCCTGCCCGTCGAATTCCTCCATGAGGGCGTCGGCCTCTGCCTCTGCAGCGATATGCTCGCGCTGGTTCTTCATCAGCCCATGGGCCTCTTCGATGAAGCTCTCATGGTATTCATCCGCGTCCTTGGCCAGGGAGATCACATTGCCCGAGCCGTTGTCCTCTATGTAGCCAATATGCTTGTCGAAGTCCACGACCGTCTTATCGAACTCCTTCTCGATCGCGTCGAGCTCCTTCGGGTCCTCGGTGAGCATGAACTCGCCCATAAGGTCCCTCGAGCTGATGATCGCTATCATCGCCTCCATTGACGCATCCGCAAGCGGCACCTCCACGTCCATTATCTGGTTCGCTGCAGTGCTTATCTTGTCTATGTTGACTACGCCTATTCCACCCACTGCGAGTATTATCAGGGCCACCGCAAGGAACCCTGATGTGAGTTTCTTCCCTACCTTAACGTCTGCCAATCTGAATGCCATAACTGCCCCCTTTAGTTTCTGCCGCCCATTACGGACAGCTGTCTAAACTGCTTACTGAAACAACCGTATTGCCATACAGCTATATCCAGCACCAAATGATATGTACCCATCATCCGCCATCGCGGTCATCCCGCACTTATGAGATAAACAAAGGACACGATACTTGCCAGTATCCCGCAACCCCATAAGGCCCTCCAGTCCCTACTGATAACTGTAGTTATTAGCCCCATTCTCCCTCCGAAAGTTAAAGATTGCAAGAAAAATTATACAGCCAACTCATAAATTTAATAGCATAAATAATGCCAAGATCGAATGAACCTCAAACAAAGGTTTGCTTTTGAAAATTTATGGTTAATTTCTAAATAGTTATATAATCAAGAAACTCCCTGGAAGCAGAAATACCATTCATGGAAAGTTTTCATTTTTGAGAATGCAGGCTCATATTGAGACAACGCTTCTCCTGCTAACCAAGAGGGGATAGAGATAGAACTTGAGGTGTGCATGTCTATCAGATATTCAGATATAATGGTCAATGTCCTTTATAGCTGACCTGCACGTACATAGCGGATACTCCCGCGCCACCAGCAAGGCCATGTGCCCCTCCGGGCTCTGGCGCTGGTGCCAGATGAAGGGCATCCGCGTGGTGGGCACCGGCGACTTCACACACCCTGAATATTTCAGAGAGCTTAAGGACTCGCTTGAGCCGGCGGAGGACGGACTGTTTCGGCTCAAAAAGAAACACCGCGAAGGTGACGTACCAGCCTCTTGTTTCTCAGAGGTGAGCTTCATACTCCAGGCCGAGATAAGCTCCATATATAAAAAGAACGGGCGCACTCGCAAGGTACACTCAATCGTCCTTGCCCCCGGCCTCACGGAGGCATCCAAACTTAATGAGAAGCTTGACGCTATTGGGAACATTAAAAGCGACGGACGCCCAATCCTTGGGCTTGACGCAAAGGAGTTGCTGAGGATAGTCCTCGATGTCTCGCCCGAGTGCATGGTAATACCCGCCCACGCATGGACGCCTCACTTTTCGGTCTTCGGCGCAGTGAGCGGCTTTGACTCTCTTCAGGAGTGCTACGACGAACTCACGCCTCACATACACGCCATCGAGACCGGGCTGTCTTCCGACCCTCCAATGAACCGAAGGCTCAGCATGCTTGACAACATAACGCTCATCTCGAACTCCGACGCCCACTCCCCGGCAAAGCTCGGGCGCGAGGCCAACCTTTTTAATACTGGCATGAGTTATGGTTCAATGACAGAGGCCCTCAAGACCGGCGAGGGCTTTGGGGGGACTATCGAGTTCTACCCCGAACAGGGCAAGTACCACGTGGACGGACACAGAAAATGCAACGTCTCCATGGAGCCTGGCGAGACCCGCAAGGCGGGTTTTATTTGCCCCGAATGCGGTCGGAAATTGACGGTGGGGGTCATGCACAGGGTGGAGGACCTTGCGGATCGCGAGGAGCCCGCGCCATCGGAGTTCAGGTATATCGTGCCGCTTGCGGAACTTATCGCCGAGGTAATGGGGCGGGGCGTGAACACTAAAGGCGTCCAGGGCAGGTACATGGATACACTAAGCGCCCTTGGGCCGGAGTTCCGTGTGCTTCTGGATACTTCGCTGGAAGATATCAAGAAGGCCAGCGGAGAGGATATCGCGGATGCTGTAGCCAAGATGCGAAGCGGCGACCTTTATATAGAACCCGGCTATGACGGCGAGTTCGGGGTTATCTCGCTTGATAAGAAGCCTCCAAAGCCCAGGAAAATAAAAAAGGTTAAAACTAATAAAGACGACATGCTTTTTTGATGAACCAGTGTGTTCCCGCTTACTCTGGCCCCGGCACTGCCTTTAAGTGGCGATAAAGTGTTTACATCAATGCAAGACTTTGCTTGAGCAATAATATTAAATTGGGTTCAATTACATTTGGTCGCAGATATAACAGGTTGAAGTCCGCAGAAATTCCTTGCACCCAGGACTGAGACTTTTTTCTTTGCCTTCTCCCCGTCTCACATCTCCTTACGGCCAGTTGGAGATGCCACGTTTCATCTTAAAGAGGAAGTACTTCTCTAACCATATCTTCATCCACTTGGCCCACCTGGCCTTCCTGAGCGTTAACTCCTGCCTCGGGGGAAGCAGCGGCCTGGCGCTCAGGTAGGCAGCCGTATCGCCCATGTCCATGATGCATATGACGTCCATCTCATAAGGGGGAGCCACGGGCCCGCGTCCCCGGATATCAGAAGCTATCGTCCTTGCGGCCGTTTGAGCCATCTTCACGGTCATGTACCCGGTCTTGGGCACGCCCGTGGGAATGGGCGTGGGCTCAGGTGGCGCTATGGCGATGGCCACGCCCACGCAGAAGATGTTCTCGTGCGCCTTGTGCCTCATGTTTTCGTCCACCGGGATGAATCCCCTGGGATTTCCGAGGTCGGTAACCGCGGGGACCCCCTTCATGGCAGGGGCGAACATGGCCAGCTTATAGGGTATCTTCGTCCCGTCTTTAAGCCTTGCCTCTTTGTCGGAGTGGCCGTTGCCACCTGGAATAAATTCCTCTACCGCCTGATTCGTAAGTACCTTTATGTCTTTTCCGGCGAACTCATCCTCCATCCATCTCTTGGATGCCCCGAAGCCCGCTATGCCGAAGTGCCCAAGATACGGTTCCGAGGTGATGAAGTGCATGGGCACCTTGTGCCTTATCCCTCTCCTTCTGAGTTCCGCGTCCACCTCGAAGGCATACTCGTAGGGAGGGCCGAAACAGCTTACGCCCTGCACCGAACCGATCGCCATGGGGCCGGGGTCTTCGAGGAACTTGTCCCATGCCAGGCACGCCCGCTCTGCCTGGTCCAGCTCGAAGATACACTCCGTATGTCCGCCTTTTGGGCCGAGGCCCGGCACCTCGTCAAAGGCAAGAGCTGGTCCCGTTGCGATCACCAGGAAGTCGTATGGCATCTCTCCCGAGGCGGTGATCACCCTGGAGGACTCGGCATCTATGCCTTTGGCCTCATCGTGAATGAAAGAAATGCCCTTACGCTTGAGCATTCCCTTTAGTGGTAGAGAGATATCCTCTGCTTTTCTCCATCCCATGGAGACCCACGGAAGCGACGGGACGAAGACAAACTTGTCCCTGTCCGATATTACTGTGACCTCGGCCTTCTTACCGAGCAGCCTCTTGAGTTCAAAGGCCGCGGTCAGTCCCCCGAAGGAGCCGCCTATGACAGCTATTTTCGCCATTGCGTTACCCTCCCCTTTCTTATCCTTTTAAAACATCCCCACTACTTTTTCATTTGCCGCCATAAGGTCAACAAGTTCTTCATAGCTGATGATCCTTACGTTTCCGCCAGATGCTTTCACTCCCCTCATATCCCGGTCATCCTGAATCGCATATACCGAGCCGGCGAAGTCCTCAAGGCATTCGCCGTCGCAATGATACACGCCGTTCTGGATCAGGACCACATCCGCGGACGAATTCTTTGCGAGCCTCATGGCGCATCTGGCCTCCGGCGTTTCCGGGGCACTTTTGATCAATACAAGCATGGCATGCCTCCGCTAAAATATCATCGTAGTCGTCGAGTCCCTGATTATCCCGTCGATCTCAGGGCCGTCAAGCAACTTTATGCCCTCGATCAGGTCTTCGGGCTCAATGCCCTGTTCTGATAAGGAACCTTTGTCCGCGTAGACCTCAACTCCCATGTCTATGCAGTCGCCGATGCCTTCCCCTACGCTCTGGTATTCTGTCTCGTCCGTGACCTGCCTGACCCTGGCGGAATGGACTCCTGAGTCGAGCAATACGAGACTGGTCTGCATTTCCTCCACCACTCCGCCAAGGGCGTGCCTGATGGCTTCTGAAGCGGATACGGTTCCATAGGGAGGCTTCCTTAATACTATGCATATGTTTTCCATTGCCGCCCTCCTAAGCTCCCAGGTTGAGGAAGATCACATCGGATTTAATTACGTTGAAGAGCCCCTTGAGGTTGCTCATCTGGCCACCCTCAACCGAGTCCTCAGCCACAAGACCGCGGCTATTCATGCACCCGGTTCATATGTCCACCTTCATGCCCCTGCCTACCAGGTCCTCAAGCGCCGAGAGTGACTGGGGCACCTGCCCCTTGACAACAGAGAAGACCCCGTCATCTGATGCAACAAGCCGCACAGGATGCCCCATGTCCAGAGCTGCATTGGCCAGTCGAATGAGAGTATGCGTGTTTTCGTTGCTGTATGGCGTGGTGGATAAAAATAAGGCTATTTCCTTTTTCATCTCCCCCTCCTCCCGGGGTCCGCAGCCCCCGATTCAGATGCTCATATTCAATTTCTTGAATAATTCAGTCGTAATCTTACCTGTCCCGGAATATCGTCTCGTTCTTTTGTTTCATGGTTCAATTGATCCTACCGGGATATTTCCCCTTCTTTGTGATAGGACAGCACTCCGGGGCGGGCAGGTCGCCCTCATAGTCCTTCTTCAGGAGCTTGAGAAGGTCCGGTATCAAAGGATCTCTAAGAAAATAGCACCTGAGCTTGCCGTCCATGTAGTAGTCGATCGTCTCGAGCCTCCTCAAAAGCGAAAGGTGTTGCGAGACGTTTGACTGCCTGATGTCCAGAAATTTCTCCAGGTCGCTTACGCACTTGACGCCCCTGGTCAACTCCTCAAGGATCATTATCCTCACCGGATGGGCGATGACCTTCAGAAGATCTATCTTATGGGTTGATACCGGGTTTTTATTTATCTGCGGGGGACATGCCGTGGTGTTTGCCATTCTGGCCTCCTCATTCTGAGTTCATATTCTTATATTCAAAGCTTAGCATGTTTGAATATGAACGTCAAGCAAACCAAATCATGTTTTATAACGGGGAGCATGAAATACATGCCATTGGCGCATACAAATGAGCTTGTTTTTCACGTACTTACCAGCCTGGCGTGTAAAGATTAAGGCTCACTAAAAACTACACGGCGGGCATGATTTGGCACAATGGTCTTAACCGGCCAGTTATTGTGGTTATTAATGAGGTTGAAGTTAAGGGGACCAGATTATCTTGAATCGTAATTAATAAATTAAGTGCTAAAATTAATTGCTATTATAAAAAGCTTGACATCCAGCAGTTGCTTAGGTATATTTTTAAATGTGTGCTTGCAGAAGTTGTAAAAACGAATTCATGGGGGAGCATGATCAAGCCATATAAGAAAGTTCTGATTCTTTGTTAATTCAAGTGTGGTCAATGGCTATTATGCTTTCATGCGTAATAAGGGAATGATATAAAATGATCGTACGGGGAGAGTGTCTAATGGGAACTATCAGAGTCCATCCGGAAAAATCATTTGTCTCGATCGTATCTTCAGCCTTCTTAACCTTCTGTCTTTTGCTGCTTATTGCCGCCCCTCCATCTTGGGCAATTATAGACGTAACACCGCCCACCACTACAGCCCCCCTTGGGGGCGGGATATACGCCTCAGCCCAGAGCGTGCCGCTCTTCTGTAACGACGGTGGTGGCTCGGGCTGCGCCAACATCTATTACACCCTGGACGGCTCCACGCCCACAGTAAGTTCCACTGTTTACGGTGGCGCAATAGACATCTACATTTCCACCACACTCAAGTTCTTTGGCAAGGACGTGGACGGCAACTCCGAAGCAGTCAATACGGAATCCTATGTGCTGGATTATTACTCTGCGGAGTGGACGCGGCAGATGGGCACGAGTGTTGATGATTATGCCTATGCAGCGGCCACGGACGGCACTGGGAACGTATACGTTGCGGGCCATACACAAGGAGGCCTGGACGGCAACACGAGTGAGGGTAATCCGGACCTCTTTTTAGTGAAGTATGACAGCGTAGGCGTAAAGCAGTGGACTATCCAGAATGGCACGAGTGGTTATGATCTAGCCCATGGAGTGGCCACGGACGGCTCAGGAAACATCTACGTTACGGGCAGTACAATGGGAGACCTGGACGGCAACACGAATGCGGGTGGTTTTGATCTGTTTGTGGTGAAGTATGACAGTGCGGGAGCGAAGCAGTGGACGCGCCAGATGGGCACGGGTGGTTCTGATGGTGCCAGGGCAGTGGCCACGGACGGCACTGGGAACGTATACGTTGCGGGCGAGACATGGGGAGGCCTGGACGGCAACACTAATGCGGGTGGTTATGACCTGTTCGCAGTGAAGTATGACAGCACAGGAGCCAAGCAGTGGACTATCCAGAATGGCACGAGTACACATGATTATGCCAGGGCAGTGGCCACAGACGGCTCCGGGAACGTATACGTTATGGGCGAGACACTGGGAGGCCTGGACGAGAACACGAATGCTGGTGGTTATGACCTGTTTGTAATGAAATATGACAGTTCAGGGGTGAAGCAGTGGACGCGGCAGATGGGCACGAGTGCCGATGATCGAGCCTATAGCGTGGCCACGGACGGCTCCGGGAACGTATACGTTGCAGGCTCTACAGATGGAGCCCTGGACGGCAACACGAATGCAGGCTCATGGGATCTCTTTCTAGTGAAGTATGATACCTCCGGAGTAAAGCAGTGGACTATCCAGAATGGCACGAGTACACATGATTATGCCGAGGCAGTGGCCACGGACGGCTTCGGGAACGTATACGTTGCGGGCTATACATATGGAGACCTTGACGGCAACACGAATGCGGGCAGTAATGATCTCTTTGTAGTGAAGTATGACACTTCCGGAGTGAAGCAGTGGACGCGCCAAATGGGCACGAGTACTAGTGATTATGCCCTTGGAGTTGCCACGGACGGCATCGGGAACATCTACGTTGCGGGCTATACATCTGGAGCCTTTGACGGCAACACGAATGCGGGCTCAACTGACCTGTTCGTAGTGAAGATCTCAGGCACGGGAGGCCCGCCTGAAGGCACAGTTGAGATCGACTCAGGCGCGGTATTCACGAATTCCACGAGCGTCAGCCTCGACCTTACCTGCACGGACATAGGGGACACCGGCTGTGCAGAGGCCAAGGTATCCAATGACGAGGCTACGTGGAGCAATTACTCCATTACCGATACGCTCAATATACCTTCATGGACGCTCGCTGCGGGAGACGGGCTGAAGACAGTATATGTCCAGTTCAAGGACGCGGCGGGCAACTGGTCCGGCTCATACTCGGACACGATAACGCTGGACACCACGGACCCTGTAACTACACCATCAGTTCCGGGTGGAGGATACCGGTCGTACCAGATCGTAACACTGGCCTGTGCTGATATCAGCGGCAGCGGTTGCGCCAACACGTACTTTACGACTGACGGCACCGTGCCCCAGCAAAACGGCACATACCTGTACAGTTCACCTATAGTCGTAGGTCCAGGCATCACGGCGATGAAGTACTTTTCCGTGGATGTTTTGGGTAACGTGGAGACATTACGGACGGATAATTATGAGGTCTATGAAGGACTTAAGGTCCTTGACCCCAACGGCGGCGAGATAATAAATGGCGGTTCCGCCTACACCGTAAGCTGGGGAGCGCCTGACAATTTTACCACCTTCAAGCTCCAGTACACCATGGACAAGGGCAGCACATGGAAGACCATAGCCACTGGGCTTGCGGGTCTTAGCCATAGCTGGACCGTTCCCAAGACAAATAAGGCCAAATTGACAAAGTGCAAGATAAGGGTGCTTGGGTACAAGGCCAATGGTAAAAAGATAGCCACTGATACTTCGGACGGG
>DAOWET010000112.1 GCA_030638335.1 Nitrospirota bacterium | reverse complement strand
TATACCCTCACAAAGGTAAGCTGCCCAACAAAGGGGTCGGTGGCTACCTTGAAGGCCAGGGCGCTGAAGGGCTCGTCGTCCGAGGCCTTGCGCTCTATGGGGGTGCTGCCGTTATTTGCTGATATGCCCTGCACCGCCGGAACGTCAAGGGGTGAGGGGAGGTAATCAATGATAGCGTCGAGGAGCTGCTGCACGCCCTTGTTCTTGAAGGCCGAGCCGCAGATCACAGGGGTCAGCTGGTTGGTGATAGTGCCTTTTCTGATGGCTGCCTTTATCTCTTCGGTGGAGACCTCCTGGCCCTCGATGAACTTCTCCATGACAACTTCGTCAACATCGGAAATGGCCTCGATCATCTTCTCCCTGTACTCAACCGCCAGGAGCTTTAAATCCTCGGGGATCTCCGCCTCGCGGTACTCGGCCCCGATGGTGTCCTCGTCATATATGTTGGCCTTCATGGTGGTAAGATCGATAGTGCCCTTAAAGCTGTCCTCCGCGCCAATGGGGATCTGGATCGCAACGGGCGTTGCTCCAAGACGGTCCACCATGCTGCTTATGCACATGAAGAAGTCCGCGCCGACGCGGTCCATCTTGTTCATGAAGGCGATGCGGGGGACTCCGTACTTGTCAGCCTGGCGCCATACGGTCTCGCTCTGGGGCTCAACGCCCGCAACGGAGTCAAAAGCCGCAACCGCGCCGTCCAGTACTCTCAGGGAACGCTCCACCTCGATGGTGAAGTCAACATGGCCGGGGGTGTCAATGATGTTTATGCGGCAGTCGCGCCAGAAGCATGTGGTGGCAGCGCTTGTGATGGTGATGCCGCGCTCCTGCTCCTGCTCCATCCAGTCCATGACCGCGTTTCCGTCATGGACCTCGCCGATCTTGTAGGTCACGCCCGTGTAGAACAGTATCCTCTCGGTCGTGGTCGTCTTGCCGGCGTCGATGTGCGCCATAATACCAATATTTCTGGTTTGTGCTAAATCCTGCCGCATAACTTGTCAAAGACCTCTTTTTTCTTTCTGTTTCTTATTGCTGAATTATTACCATCTGTAATGCGCAAACGCCTTGTTGGCGTCTGCCATACGGTGAGTATCTTCCTTCTTCTTCATGGCGGCTCCGGTGTTGTTCAGGGCGTCCATGAACTCTCCGGCGAGTTTTGCGCTCATGCCGCGCTCGCCGCGAGCTTTTGCAAAATTGATGATCCAGCGGAAGGCCAGCGCCGTGCGCCTTGACTGCCTCACTTCCACCGGCACCTGGTAGGTCGCGCCACCCACGCGGCGGGGCTTGACCTCGATCACAGGGCGGACGTTGTCCAACGCTGTCTTAAAAGCCTTCAGCGGGTCTTCGCCGGTCTTTTCCTGAACTATATCCAACGCTCCGTAGCAGATGGCCTCGGCAGTTGATTTCTTGCCGTCTGACATCACTGCGTTTATGAACTTGCTAAGGATCGTGCTCCCGTATTTGGGATCGGGGAGTATATCTCTTTTGGGGACTTCTCTTCTTCTAGGCATTACTTGGGCCTCTTTGTGCCGTACTTGGACCTGCTCCGGCGTCTGTCATCGACTCCGGCCGTGTCCAGGGTGCCTCTGATGATCTTATACCTTACGCCGGGAAGGTCCTTGACCCTCCCGCCCCTTATCATTACTATCGAGTGCTCCTGAAGATTATGGCCCACGCCCGGGATATAGGCAGTGGCCTCGATGCCGTTCGTGAGACGCAGGCGCGCCACCTTCCTCAAAGCCGAGTTCGGCTTCTTTGGCGTTGTGGTGTATACCCTGAGACACACACCGCGACGCTGCGGACAGTTCATAAGGGCAGGGCTCTTGGTCTTATTGACCTTCTTCTTCCTGCCATGCCTCACAAGCTGCTGAATAGTCGGCACCTTACCTCCTCAAAACTACAGTAAAATGTTTGTCGATTACTGCGGACAAGCTGATAATATAACAGCACGTTTCGAGAATGTCAACCGGGATAGACCATCGGGATGGGCCATAAAATGAATATTAATTGTAAGCTTACATCTAATCCCTATATATAGTGGTTGATGGGCTCCGGAGGACACAATAGGTGGAATATATACATAACTAAACTAATGTACGCGTCCGGTCCTTCGGGGGAAAGCTCCTGTTTTTTGGGATTATCGGGAAATTATTGAAAAATAACCAAATTATCGTGTATTCCACTGATAGCATGGCAAGGTCCCGGGCTGTTGCCTGAGGTCACGGATGAGGTCACGCGAGAAGAGCCTGCTTGCCCGAATAAATCTTTATTATTGACTTGCTCACGAATTATTGTTATTTTAATGGGAGTTATGCCTTATACTATGAATAGGAGCATGAGGGAGAATATCTTTACCATGATAGATACTATGATATCCCATAAGTTTGCCGCAGCATTGGCAGCTCTCATGCTATGCGTGGTTTTCGCAAGTGACGCTTCCGCCGCCAGGCCAAGTGATACCGTTGATACGAGCGGGCGTTTCAGGATCGAGGCAGGTGGCCTTGCCGGAGTCGGCTTTGACAGAAAATGGTTAGCGAACGATACAAACGGGGAACCTGTTCTGATAAGCGGCGGCGGCGGGGTGGGCCTCCTGCTCACATTGGGCTACGGCCTGTCCAAGCGTTTTGATATTGACTTTACTGCTGCAAAGCAGACTACAGTGAACAAGCACACCGTCATTGACGGCGATGCTGAATTCGAGAGGAAGTACCTGCTGGCCACACTGAAGTACAAGTTACCCTATAGTTCAGGACTGGACCTTTTCGACGGTCAGGTAAAGCTTGGGGCCGGCGTGGGGTACTATTACAGCTCCAACCTTACTTTCAATGTCGAAAACTTGTACACCGGGGAGACATCTTCATACAGTATCGATTACATGCCAGCGCTTGGTTATCACCTGACCGCCGAGTTCGAGGCCTTCATGCCAAATGACTGGTCAGTTACTCTTGGTACAAAGTTGTATCAAGTTACATACGAGGCTGACGACGAGACGTACTCTGGGTTTTATTTCGACAGCACCTATGATTCCATGACTGACCTTGAGGGGTTGAACGGCAGGGGCATTGACTTCATGCTCACTTTAGGGAAATACTTCTGGTAATAGATCCTGACTGCTTTTAAAACCCCGCAGGAGCCACGGGCTCTTTACTTTAAGAGCCCCGTGCCCCCTCAATGCTCATATTATTGGATACCCAAATAAAGGGGGTCCGTGACCCCAAGCGGTTTATGGCGAAGTAGGGGCCAAGGGCCCATTTACAACATGTTTCGAGTGCTTTATTGCTAAGTAGGCGATGGCGCTATCCGTTAAAAAGTGCCCGTGGCACCTCGCCCGGAGGCCCTGTGGACAGATGGCGGGAGATAAAAAGGTACAAAACGCGATCTGTGGCGTATATGCTGAAATAGTGACAAAACGGTCGGGGCGGAAGCCACCAGTTTAAAGGGGCCCGTGGCTCACTGCGTGAGGGCTGAATTGGTCGCGACGACCAGAAGCGAAATGTTTATAGAGATAAACCATTGCCTTCAAGTGTAAAAGGGGCTCATGGCCCCTTCATGAAATATGCGGGTTAGACCTGCCTTTATGCCTTGGCCTTCTCCTGCTCAGCCTTGCCCCCTGCCTTACTATCGTCTTCGGGCTCGCACACGGCGGGCGCCTGCGCCCCCTGGGCTTTAGAGAACACGGCCTTGCCCCCGGTCACATCCACAACGACCTTGTCGCCCCGGCTGAAAGCGCCCTCAAGGAGCTTCATGGCAAGGGGGTTCATGATCTCGTTCTGTATTGCGCGCTTAAGCGGACGCGCACCGTAGACAGGGTCATAACCAAGCTCTGCTATCCAGTCCTTGGCCGCCTCGCTTAACGATAGCCCTATGCACTGCCCCTCCAGGTGAGCCTGCATGCGCCCAAGCTGGATGTCCACTATGTTCCTCAGAAGCTCCCTTGTAAGGGGCTTGAATATGGTTATCTCGTCCACCCGGTTCAGGAACTCGGGCCTGAAGTGCGCGCGCAGGTCCGCCATGATGCGCGCTTCGAGATCCGACTCATCCGCGCCCCAGTGACCGCGCGCCCCGGCCTCGAGCATCTCCTGTATGTGCATGCTCCCGATGTTGCTGGTCATGATGACAACGGTGTTCCGGAAGTCCACGCGCCTGCCATGCCCGTCCGTGAGCCTGCCGTCGTCCAGGAGCTGGAGCATGACGTTAAAGACCTCGGGGTGGGCCTTCTCCACCTCGTCAAAAAGTATGACAGTGTAGGGCTTCCTGCGCACGGCCTCTGTGAGCTGCCCTCCCTCTTCATAGCCGATGTATCCCGGAGGCGCACCGATCAATCTCGATACTGTATGCTTTTCCTGGTACTCGCCCATGTCAATGCGCACCATCGCGGCCTCGTCATCAAAGAGGAACTCCGCAAGGGCGCGCGCAAGCTCGGTCTTGCCTACACCCGTAGGGCCAAGGAACATGAATGAGCCTATGGGGCGGTTCGGATCCTGGATGCCCGCGCGAGCGCGCCGCACGGCGTTTGCCACAGCGCGCACTGCCTCAGGCTGACCCACCACGCGCTGGGAGAGGCGCTCTTCCATCTGGATGAGCTTCTGCACCTCGCTCTCCATCATGCTGGCCACGGGGATGCCCGTCCACTTCGAGACCACATGGGCCACGTCCTCCTCACCCACCTCTTCCTTGAGCATGCGGGCGGCGGAGTCCTTCTGTTCAAGGCGCTCGCTCTCAAGCTCAAGCTGCTGTTCAAGTTCCGGCAAGGTGCCGTACTTGAGTTCTGCCGCGCGCTCTAAGCTTCCCTCGCGCTCCGCTCGCTCGGCCTCGTGCTTTAATGTCTCAAGACGCTCCTTTATCCCGGAGATCTTTGTAATCGATTCCTTCTCAGCCATCCACTGCGCACGAAGCGCGTTTCTGCTCTCGCCAAGCTCGGCTATCTCGCGGCCTATGTCCGCTATCTTTGTTTTGGCATCGCTTGTGTTCTCTTTTGAGAGTGCCTGCTTTTCCACCTCAAGCTGGCGAATTCTCCTCTCAAGCTCGACGAGCTCCACCGGCATGGAGTCTATCTCCATCCTCAGGCGAGAGGCGGCCTCGTCAATGAGGTCGATGGCCTTGTCCGGCAGGAACCTGTCCGTTATGTAGCGGTTTGATAAAATGGACGCGCTCATTATGGCCTCATCCCTGATCTTCACGCCGTGGTGCACCTCGTAGCGCTCTTTCAGGCCGCGAAGTATGGAGATGGTGTCTTCCACCGTGGGTTCTCCGACCATCACAGGGGCGAACCTGCGCTCAAGCGCCGGGTCCTTCTCTATGTGCTTTCTGTACTCGTCCACAGTGGTTGCGCCCACGCATCTGAGCTCTCCGCGCGCAAGGGCTGGCTTGAGCATGTTCGAGGCGTCCATAGCGCCCTCGGCCGCGCCCGCTCCCACCAGTGTATGAAGCTCGTCTATAAAGAGGATGACCTGTCCCTGGGCTTCTTCTATCTCCTTTATCACCGCCTTGAGCCTGTCCTCGAACTCCCCGCGGAACTTCGCGCCCGCTATGAGCGCGCCCATGTCAAGGGCGACAACGGTCTTTCGCTTGAGGCTCTCCGGCACGTCTCCGGCCACAATGCGCAGGGCCAGCCCCTCGGCTATTGCGGTCTTGCCAACGCCGGGGTCTCCGATCAGCACCGGGTTGTTCTTTGTGCGGCGCGAGAGCACCTGCACAATGCGCCTTATCTCCTCGTCGCGCCCGATCACGGGGTCGAGCTTGCCCTGTCGGGCCAGTTCGGTGAGGTCGCGGCTGTAGCGCTTAAGGGCCTGGTACTTGTCCTCGGGGTTGTCATCTGTCACGCGCTGAGAGCCCCTTATCTCATGAAGCGCCGCAAGGAGCGTGTCCGGGGTTACGCCCTTTGCCTTCAGGAGATCCGCGCCCGGCCCTCCTGCGTGCACAACGCCAAGCATCAGGTGCTCAACGCTCACATACTCATCCCCCATGCCAGAGGCCTCGTCCTGTGCCTTCTGCATGGCGCTTTGAAGGCCGGCAGAGGCATAGACCTGGCTCATAGAAACTGAGCCCGAGACCTTTGGCAGGCGGTCCACCATCTGTTCAACCTCCTGCCTGATGGACCGTGCGTCCGCGCCAAGTTTTTCTAGCACCTGCACGGCAACACCGTCGGAGTCCTCAAGCATGGCCGCAAGAAGGTGCTCTGGCACAAGTTCCTGATTGCCCATTCGCTCTGCAAGGCCCTGCGCGCCCTGCACCGCCTCCTGGCTCTTTATAGTGAATTTATCGAATCTCATTCGGATACCTCCTGTCTCATTGTTTCTTCAGAGAAACAAAAGTCAGAGCATCTCTCATAGAAACAAAGGTCAACATCTCTCTACTGAAAATGAACCGTCTCCTGTATCTTTATCTGTAGCGTGTCCATGCTTACTGCTCTTCTTCAAAAATACTCCCTATTTTATCTACTGGTACCACATCAAAAATATCTGGACAATTTTTATTTATTAACATATCCGCATCTAAATTTAATATCCGGTCATATTCTTCATATAATTCATATGTTTTTACAATTCTATAATGAGGTCGATTATCATCAGACATCACTGGGGGTTTATGAGATAATATTTTAAAATCCGCCTTACATTTTTTTGCATATTCTCGCATATGAGGAAGAGTAATATTAGT
>DAOWET010000006.1 GCA_030638335.1 Nitrospirota bacterium | reverse complement strand
GAGCTATTATGTCCAGCCCGTGGCTGGTGGCGCTCACATGGGGCTCATATGGTATTATTTAAGGCTGACAGGGGGGCGCACGCACTCCTGAATAATACATCCAAAAGAGGGCTTTAACATGCTAAAGAAGAAGGAGAAATATAACGTTGCCGTCTTCGGCGCAACCGGCGCCGTTGGAACTGAGATGATAAGCACCCTTGAGCAGAGGGACTTTCCCATTGACGAGCTCAGGGCAATTGCCTCCCCCAGGTCGGAGGGCAGGAAGATAGAGTTCAAAGACGGCGAAATAACCGTACAGGCCATTAATGAAAAATCCTTTGAAGGCATAGACATCGCCATATTCTCAGCCGGAGGCGACCGCTCGGTGGAATGGGCCCCGGTGGCTGTAAAAAGCGGGGCCGTGGTCATAGACAATTCAAACGCATGGCGCATGGACCCGGACGTGCCCCTTATAGTGCCGGAGGTGAACCCCGAGGCCATAAGCGGCTATACAAAAAAGGGCATCATCGCAAACCCCAACTGCTCCACCATCCAGATGGTGGTGGTACTGAAACCCATACACGACAGGGCAAAGATAAAACGCGTTGTGGTATCCACCTACCAGGCCGTAAGCGGTACCGGCCACAACGGTATTGAGGAACTAAGGGAGCAGACTGCCTCCATACTGAACTTCAAGGAATACGAGCCAAAGGTCTACCCGCACCAGATAGCGTTTAACTGCCTGCCGCACATAGACGTGTTCCTGGACAACGCCTATACAAAGGAAGAGATGAAGATGGTGAGGGAGACCGCGAAGATACTCGGCGACGATAGCGTGAAGGTCTCGCCCACGGCAGTGCGCGTGCCCGTGTTCAACTGCCACGCCGAGAGCCTGAACATCGAGACAGAGGAGAAGCTCAGCCCCAACGAGGCGCGCGCGGTTCTGGCGGAAGCGCCGGGCATCACGGTATTCGACGCGCCCCAGAAGGACGTCTACCCGCTGCAGTCCATCGCAAACGGCAAGGACGATACATATGTGGGCCGTATTCGCCAGGACGAGACCATCGAAAACGGCATCAACATGTGGATAGTGGCTGACAACCTCAGGAAAGGCGCCGCCCTCAACGCCGTGCAGATAGCTGAAAAGCTCATAGAGATCCTGTAGCCGGTCCAGCATGGGGGCTATAAGGACATAATGTATACATCCCAACAGAAAGCCGAGCGAATGAAACGCCGGATAGGGATCTTGGCGCTGGCATTGCTGGACATCGCGGCCATGATCCTGGCATTCAAGCTCGCGGTCGTCCTGAGGATCACAATATTCCCGAAGTTCTACGACGCATTCCCCAAGAGCCTGCCCTCGGCGGACGTGCTCCGGTTCTGGTGGTTCTTTGCGATCTGGCTGTTCTTCTTTATCTACGAGGGACTTTACACGGAAGTGATGCCCTACTGGGACGAGGTACGCAAGGTAGCCACCGCCTCCGCCCTTGCAACCGTGGGAGTGTTCGTCGTTGTATCCATCGGCAAGCTCAGCGAGGACGTCTCTCGCACAGTGACCGTGTCCATGGGTGTAATGCTGATATTCATGTATCCCTTCATCAGAATACGGATAAAAGCGTTCTTAAGGATGGCGGGCCTGCTCATACGCAGGGTCCTCATACTTGGCGCGGGCAAGACCGGGCACCTGATCCTGACCACAATGAGCAAGGAGCCCAACCTCGGCTACAAGGTCGTGGGTTTCCTTGACGACAACCCGGACTTGCACGGAGAGTTCATTGACGGCGTGAAAGTGCGCGGGCCGCTTAGCCATACCGAGAGGTTCATCCGGCACGGCTGTATCTCAGACGTGGTCATCGCAATGCCGGGGGCCGACGGCAAGTTCCACCAGGAACTCATAAACCGCCTCCAGTACAAGGCAGAGCATGTGCTCTTTGTTCCAGACCTCTTCGGGGTGGCGGCGCTTGGGATAACGGTGCAGCATTTCTTCAACGAGCAGGCCCTTGCGCTTCAGATGAAGAACAACCTGGCCAACCCGCTGAACTCATACATGAAGCTGGCCCTTGACTATTCACTCAGTGCCGGGCTTCTCATCCTGAGCACGCTTCCCATGGCAGTGATGGCCCTTGTTATCAAGTTCACCTCCTCCGGCCCTGTCCTGTACCGCCACGAGCGTATGGGCCGCATGTGCAAGCCCTTTCAGTGCATCAAGTTCAGAACAATGTACGCGGACGCGGACACGCGCCTGGAAAATATTCTAAGCTCTGACCCGGCGGTACGAGAGGAATGGGAGAGCAGGCACAAGCTTGAGAACGACCCCAGGATAACTCCGATGGGAAGGTTCCTCAGGAAGACATCGCTGGACGAGCTTCCCCAGCTCTTTAATGTCCTCATGGGCGAGATGAGCCTCATCGGACCAAGGCCCGTGACCGAAAGGGAGATCGACAACCACTACAAGGACATGGCCAGGCACTGCTTTCGGGTACTGCCGGGTATAACCGGGCTGTGGCAGGTAAGCGGCAGGAGCAATACCAGTTATGAGTACCGCATTGCCCTTGATTCGTGGTACGTAAGGAACTGGAACCCGTGGCTGGACATAATAATTCTTTTCAAGACCATCAAGGTAGTGCTCAAAGCCGAAGGCGCGGAATAGCCACGGGGGGGGCCACGGGCCCCTTTAAACTGGTGGCTTTCGCCTCGAACGTTATTAACCCAAGAAAAACCCCTCCGTGAGGGGCCTCCGTGAGGGGTCACGGACCCCTCTTACACTTGAATTCGACGGTTGAACTTTAGGCATAATTACAAATTAGTGGGTCTGAAAGTGGCAAATTATGCAATATACGGTCTAAATCCGTTCCTGCTCCTGCTCGGCCTGGTCCTCATCCCTGTCGAGCGTTCCCGCGGTTACTCCCACGGCGAAACTCAGCGCCGCAAGGAACTTGCTTATAAGGAGGTTGGCCTCGGTCATCCCCCACACCATGATAACTATTGTCCCGAACAGAAGGAGATGCCCGCCCGCCCTGTGGCCGGTCCTTACCATCCTTAGTCCCCAGAGGACCATGGAGCCAAGAAACAGCAGCAGGGCCATTATGCCAACGGCACCCTGTGTGGCAAGCCAGTGAAGATAGAGGTTATGCGCCTGCACACGTGCAGCCTTGTTTTTCGTCCTTTCTATCTTCTTCGTCTTTGTAAGCTTTCTGATATCCGCATGCCAGTCACCCGTACCTGTTCCCAACAGCGGCGATTTTTTAAATATTAATATCGCACCATCCCAAACTTTCAATCTGTCCGAAAGGTCGCTCTTTGCGGGGTTGCTCACGCTTTTTACAAAAAGTCCTGTCCTGTAGCGAACCGTCTCGCTGCCTGCAAATGAGAACGCAAACATTATGACCAGGGCAAGGATCAGCATCAGGCCCTTGCGCCAGTTTATCGAGACCAGCACTATCACGCTCGCCACTACAAAAGCGGCCAGAACGGACCTCGTCATTGAGCTGAGCATCCCAAGGGCGGACAGGGCGCCTGAGGCCCAGAAGAAGTTCCTGATCCTTCCGGAAGAGGGCACTGTCTCGTTAGGCACGAAAAGAAGCACAAGGGCTGTTGCCGCCCCCACGGCCATCATGCCTCCAAAATGCACAGGATGTGTGAAGCCATGTGCGCGCGCGCCAAAGGCGAACAGCTGGATGGCCCCGGTAAACCCGGCAATGGCGGCAGTGCCCATGAACACCATGGCAAGCACCCTGCGCTTGCCAGAGCCCAGCGGGCAGGTGGCAAGAAGCCCGACAAAAAGTATGTACCATACGCGCTTGAAGACAGACCAGGCATATGAATGGTCTGTTGATACAAAGATGCTAATAAAGAGGCTCAGGGTAAAAAGGGCCGCTGCCCATTTGATATGCGATGGTATCTCAAGCACGGGCTTGTACCCCAGATAATAGCGCCACACAAGAAGCACAAGCAGGCTCATCCCCCCAAAGAAGCTTATGCCTGTCTGGGACGTAAGGGTGGATATGGCGAAAAGCCCCAGGGTCCACATGGAAATGGATTCAATATGCCTGGCAACCCCCGCCTTATCCTCGATCTGCTCAGTGACTAGTTCAGACTTTTCTTTTATATGCTCCATATTATCCTGTGGTTACAAGTAATGGTTATGCCTCAATAACAATAACCCAAAGGCATGAAAAAATGCAAATAATCAAGGCCATTTCGAAGGTTCCGATTCTCAGAGGATGCTTTTATAGACCTCCACCAGCACCCTGGCCTCTTTCTCCCACGCGTAATTTTTTCCCACCGCGCGCCTCCCGTTCTCTCCCATGCGTCTGGCCTCCCCGGGGTTGTCCACCATGCGCCTTATGGCCTCAGCCGCCTCATCGATATCAGAGGGGTCAACCCATACGCCGCAGTCATGCGCCTCCACTATCTCACGCCAGATGGGGATGTTGGAAATTATTACAGGCAACCCGACGGACATATACTCGAACATCTTTATGGCGTAGGCCTCAAGATACGCCATGGTTGGTCTGAGAAGCACCAATCCGGCAACCGAGCGCGAAAGTGTCCTTGCAACTCCCTGCCTGTCCAAATACCCAAGCTCCTCCACGTTTTGCCATCCTGGCATTGCCATCGCACGCTGCCTTTCTGCGGACGAGTAAAATGTCCCGGCAAGCAGGAGCTTCACATCCGCGCGCTCCGCGGCCTCTATCATCTCGAACACCCCCCGCGACTCGCCTATGCCTCCCACATAGCAGACCGTCCGCTCCTCAAGCCCTCCCCCCTCCCGGGGCATCAGGTCGGCAAACTCGTCAGCTATGGGGAAGTTCTGCACGCAATATGCGTCTATGCCCATCTTTTGAAACCTTTCACGGTTAATGGGGTTGGCGCAAATCACCGCGCTCATTCGTCTTGAGACAAAGGCCTCGAAGGCCCCGAAGACAGCCGCAACAATACCCCGCACAGGCCCCGGGATCCAGTACCTTGCGTGTATGGCCTTTGGGTAGTCCTCGTGGACATCGTATATCACGCGCTTGCCCATGACCTTCAAAATCAAACCCACGGGAAGCAGTTCAGGATCGTGGAAGTGGTACACTTGAGCCCTGGTGCCAAGGGCCTGCCTGAGCACTTTAAACGGCAGCAGCAGCATCCTTGATAACCTGCCCGCCGAGCGTTCAAGCGGAATGATACGTACGCCATCCCGCACCTCTTCACGCTCATGCGGGACAACAAACACAACGTCATATCCGGCCCGGTCAAGAGAACCGCACTCCTTGTAAAATATCCTCGTATCAAAGGGAGAATGGTTCGTGCTCAGGTGGCAAACGGATGCCCCGGCCCGGGGCGGCTGCGCGCTGGAAGAGGAAGAAGGGGTATCCATCTATTATTCGTCCTCGTCCTCCTCGTCAAGGTCGTCGTCCAGGTCATCCCCGCCCTTTCCCTTTGACGTAAGGTTGAGGGCTGGGTTGGCGATCAGCTCTTCGCGCTTTGAGCGGAGCCACTCAATGTTGCCTATTCCAAGCACCGAGTCCTCCCCAAGTACCACGGCCATGTCCTCATCACCGTACTGGTCCAGTTTCCTGATACGACTGTAGAAGATCAAAAAGACGACCTTGTCCGAAAGTCGCCTGAAGAAAAGCTCCCGAGGCCCGGGATCAAGCGCATTCAGCGAATGCTCGTCTATCAATACGAAGTTCCTGTCGGAGGACAGGGCGTTAAAGAGCGATATGTTCACCAGCTGCTTCTGGTCAAACTTCCGCCAAACCTTGCCTACAAGCATCTGGTTGAAGTTCTCAACAAGGCTGTCGGGCGTGGGGCCCTTAATGCCAAAGGCATCAAGGTCCTTCCTGAAATCCTCCTTCGAGTACCCGTGTGGGAAGCCAAAAGAATCCCTGACAGAGAGCGGAAGGTAACCCAGATTGCCCCCGTTGAACCAGGAGGAGGACAGGAAGCGGTCCGCAAGCTCCTTCCTGTCCCAGAGCATCCGCTCGAAGAGAAGGCCCAGGGTGGCGCGCGAAGGCGGTTCAGGGCTTATCACGCAAGTCACGCTCCCCTTGCGCGGAGACAGGGCGTCCAATGAGCCTCCGATGGGCTCGGGGCCGACAATGATGTCCACTTCCTCAAGCGGTTCCACAGGGCCTGTCGGTTCATTCAGGCTGAGGAAGTTGAAGTATCGTTTCATCCTGGGGTAGAACCTGTTTATGACGGTTATTTTCAGCGTGGCCTTCTTGATGTTCACAAGGGCATATTGGAGCGCGACCACATAGATGGCCAGCTCGCCCCAGCCGCTTCCGGAAGTGATTATCTTGGAACCTATCATCATGATTATCACAAATAACGTGCCCGCAAGCAATATGTCGTTTACGAGAGTTGAGCTAAGAGGCGCCTTGAGCCGGCCTTCGTATGCATCGAAGAACTTCTTGGTTGCACCCCGGTTGAACAGCTTCTGCTGCATCCACGCGCCCTGCTTCGGAAGCGGTATTGAGGAATAAAGTATCCGGCGAAAAACGTCTTTTATCTCCTTGCCAGAAATGGGCGCATAACGCTCCCTGTTCATTGTGCTGTTTGCGCCTTTGATGTTCACCTTGTAGAGAAACACGATGAAGACAGACATCATTGCGGCAAGCACTACGGTGAGCAGGGGCAAAAGGTAGAAAAGGGCCGCAAGGGCCACTGCCGAGGCAAGCGAAGGCACTATCATCCCCGTGAACATGAAAAGTATCTTTCCGACGCTCTTTGAATCCACGCGCACAAGCTTCATAAGCATGTCCGAATCAATGCGCTGTCCTTCCTGGCCCCGGTATCTCAGGTTAGCGTCCATACGCTCAAGCACGCGGATAGCGCAGAACTTGTGGTACCTCCACCTGAGCTTGAGGTTAATGATGCCCGAGATGTAGATAAGTGTGGAGGCAACTGCAAGGGAGAGCATCACGATGACAGCAACCGAAAACAGAAGCTCGATGGAAGTCCTCGGATCAATTGAGTAACCGAACTTCTCTATCAGGCCTCCGGCCTGTATCGCCTTTGCGTAGTAGAGGGCAAAGCCGACAGAAGACACATGTACGCCAAGGCCGATGAATTCCGTGGCAAGCACCAGGATGACCAAGCCCTTAAAACGCCAGGCGGAGTCTCGTATCAACCAGGAGGAAACCTCCGCGTATCTGTATATCTGCTCCTTGAGTCTGGAAAGCCTTGCGAATCCAGCAGTGCTCATAGGGTTTTCCGAAACCTCTCCCTTGAGTTCATGGCAAAAAACCGGCTATAGAAGAACTTTAATGAACTGTTAATTGTATTCAACAACGTATTGTACCTGTTTGCTCACCGCTCCATCAAGCATCTCAAAACCCTGCACTGCATGGCAAGGGGCGCAAGTGCCTGTAGTATAATACTTTGATGCGCGAAGAAGTCATGGGCATATGAGAATAGGCATAGTGAGCTACTGGTTCAACCGTGGTCAGGCCACGGTGGGACGCTATATAAGGAGCGCATTTGACTCCCTTGGGCACGAGACCTTCGTGCTTGCAAGGCCAGCGCCCCGGAAGTTCGACCTGCCAGGCGTCGTAGACACCACGGACGTATGGGACCAGCCCGGAGTGACAGCTGCGTCGGATCACAACATTCCGGCGCGCGAGTATGTGCAGTGGGCCCGGGACAACTCGATCGAGGTGGCCTTCTTTGACCAGAACTACGAGTTCAGCAATATAAGAAAGCTCCGCCGAATGGGTGTCAGGACCATCGGCCGCTTTGTCTGGGAGAGCTTTGCGAAAAAACACGTGCGCCCTGCCAGGCGAGCCTTTGATGTGATCTACTCCCTTACAGGTTGCGAGCGCGTTCGATACCACGAAATGGGAATAGAGAGCCCTGCCGTAAGTTGGGGATGCCACCCGGAGCTTATGTCTTTCCCTGTGGAGCGCACAAGTACGGAAGACGGGCCGGTGCGCCTGTACTATCCGGGCGGCTACCTCTCGAGGCGAAAACCCACCAGGGCAGTTCTTGACGCCTTCACCTCTGTTGCCGACCCTGGCATCAGGCTTGTTCTTAAAGCTCAGAGCAGCAGGAACCAGCAGGACATACTTGCCGAGGCCGAAGAAAGAGACAGTCGCATAGAGGTCATCCGCAAGGACATGCCATCAAGCGATTTCAACAGGCTTGTTTCCTCATGCCACGTCATGCTTGCCCCAAGCAGGTGGGAGGGGCTTGGGCTGCACCTTTACGAAGCAATGGCCTTTGGAATGCCCGTGATAACGAACAACGACCCTCCTATGAACGAGTGCGTGCACCATGGGATAAACGGGCTTCTTGTGGGTTCAAAAAAGGCAGAACATACCGCCTCAGGCTTGGATGCAAGGGACGTGGACCCAGAGGAACTGGCAGAAGCGATAAGGCGCATCCGAGACCCCGAGACCCTTGAACAACTTGGCAAGGGCGCAAGAACAATGGCACAGGGCTTCTCCTGGGAGAGGACCGTGCAAGGCTACCAAAGCCTGATCAGTTTCTGATATAGTTATGCAATGAACATTTTCATGCAGGGCATGCGCCGCTCCGGCACCACCATCATCTTTGACCTCCTCTGGCAAGACAGTAGCCTGGACTGCTATTACGAACCCCTTGCGAAGGCCGAAAAGCACGCAAAGGGCGGCGGAAGCGGCATGACCGGGACGGACTACTTCGAGAAGGTCCGGGCTGTGCGCCACTCCTACATGGAAAAGGACCCGTCGGTCAAGGACTTCAAGACCCTGAACTACGGCGCGCCCAAGGACGCATCCCTTGAGTTCGACACCAACCCGCCGGCATACGTGGCCGGGTTCGTCAGGCACATGACTGAACAGGCCCCGGTAACAATGATAAAGTTCACCCGCATGTACAACAAGGTGCATGTGTTGCACGAGCTGGACCCCGAGGCCAGGTTCGTCCAGATAGTCAGGGACCCAAGGGCCATGGCCGCCTCCTACCTGTTTGGCAAGGGGCAGAAGCACAAGGGCAAGTTCACGCCCGAGGACAAATTCTTCGGCAAGCGCTCAAATTACACAGCATGGTCGAGCTTCCCGTTCTCCGAGCACCTGCTGTCCACAGAAGAGTTCTCGCACGTAAAAGACCCGCTTGACTTCATGCGAGTGCTCATCGTATGGCAGCATACTTTCAAGAACACGTACCACGCCGCAAAGAAGCTCTACGGCGACAGGTTTTTTCTCCTGAGGCACGAGGACCTCCTGAACTCGCCACGCGAGACAATAGAGAAGCTATACGCCCACATGGAGCGAGGCGTTCCGGAGGAACTGATGGAATGGGCGGAGAAGAACTTGAGAAAACCCTCGCCCCCCTACATGCACGACGACGACAGATGGCTCCATGCCTTCCGCGAGATCGGCATGCTCGAAGAGATCGAACTGGCCGGGTACTCAGACTGCCTGCGCGAGCCTTCCCCAAAAACCGTCTCAGAAAAAAAGTCCCTTCTCGGCAGCCTTTTCGGAAGATAGCCCCAGGCCAAATATTTGAAAATAACGCATTTATTGTGGTAACTTAATCCCTATGAACGTATTCTTCCAGGGCATGCGCCGCTCCGGCACGACCATTATTTTTGACATCTTCTGGCAAGACGGGAGCTTTGACTGCTATTACGAGCCCCTTGCAAAGGCCAAGGAGGGAGTGCTCGGCGGGGGTAGCGCGGTCACGGACATAGACTACTTCGAGAACGTGCGGAATATCCGCAAGGAGTTCATAAAGGGGCGTGAAGACATAGGCGACCCCGTCCTCCTGAACTACGGCGCGCCTACTACTGCCGAACTGGAGTTCGTAACCGACCCGCCTCTGTATGTGAAGGACTACATAAGGTTCATGGCTAATCAGAAAACCGACACCATGATGAAGTTCACGCGAATATACTGCAAGAGCCACGTGCTCCACGAAATAGACCCCACGGCAAAGTACGTCCTTCTTGTGCGCCATCCCATCTCCATGACCGAAAGCTACGTGTTCGGCAAGAACAAGAAGCGCAAGAAGCATTACCCCACGGAAGTTGAGTTCTTCGGCAACGTAACGGAGAGGTCTTCGTGGTCGAACCTGGCCTTTACCAACTACCTGGTTGAGAACTTCGAGGAGTTTAAACACCTGAAAGGGTGTCCGGACTTCATGAGAACGCTCCTCGTCTGGAAGTTCACCTTCAGGGAGGCATACCACTCGGCCAGAAAACTTTTCGGTGACAACTTCATGCTCCTCAAGCACGAGGACCTTGTAAGCAGTCCGGAGGAAACGCTCGAAACACTTTACTCCCACCTTGAGCGTCCGCTTCCGGCGCACGTCCTGGACTGGACCGTAAAGCACGTGCACGCCCCAAAACCCCTCTACCATCCCGAGCACCCTGCCTGGGCCGACGCATTCAAGAGCCTCCGGCTTGAGGAAGAACTGGAACTCGCCGGATACCCCGACTGCCTCGCCATCATACGGGACGCCGGATGAATATCGGGCTCGTAAGCGTATGGTGGAACCGCGGGCAGGCAACTGTTGCCCGTATGCTGAGGGCGGCCTTTGACGAGATGGGCCACAACACCTTTGTTCTGGCGCGCCCCACAAAGGACAAGTCCACACTCTCAAAGCACATAGCCACAAATGGCGTCTGGGCGCAGGAGGGCGTGACCCATGCCTCCGACAACACCATACCACTTGAAGAGTACACAGCATGGGCCAGGGACAACTCCCTTGACGCGGTGTTCGTGGACGAGAACTACCAGTTCGAGGAAATTGAGGCCATCAGGAAGATGGGTGTACGGACACACGGCAGGTATGTATGGGAAAGGTTCTCGGAGTCCCATGTTGAAAGCGCAAGGCGAGCCCTGGACACGGTGTACTCGCTTACTCTCTGCGAACAGGAACGCTATGCGGCCATGGGAATCGAAAGCCCATACATCCGCTGGTGTTGCCCTCCCGAGATGGTCGAGATGCCGATCAAAAGGCGCGAGGACGGGATATACTTCTTCTTCCCCGGGAGTTTCCTTGGGCAGAGGAAACCGATAAAGATGCTTGTGGAGGCCTTCAAGAAGCTCGACGCCCCGGATGCGAGGCTCATAATCAAGGGACAGGGCTACAGCAACCGCACCGAGGATATAGAGATAGAGGACGACCCTCGCATAGAGCTGATAGTTGAGGACATGCCCCTGGACAGATACATGGATGTTTTCGCCACCTGCCACGTATGTATGGCCCCAAGCAGGTTCGAGGGCCTTGGGCTGCACTTCTTCGAGTCCATGGCGGTGGGCATGCCGGTGGTGACCAACGACATTCCGCCCCATAACGAGGTGGTAAGGCACAAGGAGAACGGTTATCTCCTCAAGTCCGTCCCGTGCGGGACCACAAAAAGCGGCATAACTACATACGATCCTGACCCCATCGAGTTGCTGGAGTCATTCCGCTACTTCTCTGACCCCGCCCGCGTTGAGGAGCACACGGCCCTGACGCTGAAGATGCGCCAAGAGTTCTCCTGGAACAATACCGTCTCTCGCCTCAGGGAGGTCTTTTCCCTCTAGCCTCTTGATTTGACATGCCTTTGGGGAAATAGCATAATTATTAGGTTTGATTAATATCTTTCAGGAGGTGAGCCGGCACCATGAGCATTGCATTTATTGCGTGCGTAGAAAGCGGGAACCTGGAAAACCAGGCAAAGCTCCTGTTCCGCTCCATCCGAAAGTACGCGGGAAAGTACAGGGACTCGGCCATATACAGCTACCAACCCCGCAAGGGCCCGGCGCTGAAGGACGAGACCCTGGCGGTCTTTGACGAGCTGGGGGTCAAGCATATCACAAAGATACTGAACACAGATTTCCATGACTATCCCATTGGGAACAAGATATTCACCTGCGCCCATGCGGAGAAGACTCTGGAGGAAGACGCCCTTGTGTTCCTCGATACCGACACGGTGATACTTAATGAGCCCTCGGACCTGGACCTCCCCAAGGACGTGGCCGCAGCCGCACGCCCTGTGGACAAGAAACGCCTTGGCTCACAGGGCCCGGACGACAAAAAGGACGCGTACTGGCAGAAGATCTACAAGGCATGTGGAGTGTCGGAACCAAAGTACGTTACCACCACCATTGACAAAAAGAGCATCCGGGCGTACTGGAACGCAGGGCTGATTGCCTTTCGCAGGGACGAGGGGCTGATGGACGAGTGGAAGCGCTGCTTTCTGACCATCTACGAGCAGAATCTCATTCCAAGGAAATCCATTGCCAGGCAGGCATTTGAGAAAACCACCGGAGCGCTGGGACTTAAAGATGGCGCTGCGGACGGCAGGATACTGAACAACCTGGACCAGATTGCCCTGGCTGCTGCCCTGGCCCCGGTCTCGGACAGGGTGCGGGTGCTTGACCACAGGTACAACTACCCGCTTGGCAAGAGACCCTACATCCCTCTTCCCGAGGGTGAGGCCACCCTTGAGGAACTGGTGCAGATACACTACCACCGGTGGTTCAACCGCCCCGACTTCCTCAGGCTCATAACCCCGCACCTGGACACGGAGTCGGAGAGGTTCAAGTGGATTGAGGCGTCCCTCCCCTTTGAGCCGACGATAGACGAAACTCCCCACGGGCTTAAGTGAGCACATGTCTGAGAAACCTTTCATATACATATCAGCCATAAGGAGGACCGGCTCCTCCGTACTGAGCCGTGCGCTCTCCCTGCACCCCTACAGCATTGTGTTCCAGGAGCCGAAGCTTGCGCGTGGGAAGTTCAAGCTCCCCGGCAGGGTGGACGCTTCGCTAAAGGAAAACAACGTGTCTCTGGCCCCTTTAGTGCAGGAGATGAACGGTATCCGCAGGAGAGGTTTATTCTGGACCAAGCAAAAGGCGGTGCTTTTTTTCAGGGACAAGGTGGTGCCTGAGATCCTCATGTCCTACAGGCAGGTGGGGATCAAGGAGATAAGGAACGCAGGGTGGGAAACCGTCTTCAAGGCCTTCCCCGGGATGAAAGTCATAGTCACCGCAAGAGATCCCAGGGACATCTATATCTCCCTCCACAACAAGAAATACATTGACGGCAAGGACGTGAAGGTCAAGGGCGGGTTCAGCCCCGAAAACATTGCAAAGGACCTGATGGATGAATTCGTCCACCAGAAGGCGATTATGGCAGCATGCGAACACATAAAGGTCAGGTATGAGGATTTCTGCACCGACCCCGGACTTTTCGAGGAGGTAAAGCGTTTTACCGGCAACGAGATCCCGGGGGTAGGGGAGATAGGCCGCATGAACCCGCACCACCGGAAAGTGCACGAAGGCAAGATCACGGACAAGCGTATAAGGCGTTGGGCAAACGAGCAGAACCCTGACATCGCCATGGACGCCCAAAGGGTCTTCGACCTGCTGCCGGAATACGCAAGTTTCTGGGGCTATGACAGGGAAAAAGGCTCGTTGCCGACCTGAGTTGCGGCAAACAAAATGTTAAACAAGACCACATGATTCAGGCCAGAACCGGCACGCCCATTAGGTTTTACTTTGATTTCATTATTCAGCTATACTTAGCTATACTTATATGTCATGTATCATGCTGCTTATCCGTGCTCTCATAAACAACATCACGATGCTAAGCAAATCACAGAAAAAAGGTACGCCATACAATGCAGAAGCCTTTTATATACATTGCGGCAATCAGGAGAACCGGCTCCTCGCTTTTAAGCGGGGCACTTTCTAAAAATCCCTACTCATTCATCTTCCTTGAGCCAAACCTCAAGCTAGGTAAATTCAAGGTTGCGCAAGAGGTCTTCCTGAAACACTTTGAAGAGTCCGGGGTGGATTTCGCCTCACTGAGAAAGGCATTCCGCGAACAGGTCCAGTCCCAGCCCAAAAACAACCGCCAGGAGTTCGCTCTGGACCATTTCAAAAGCACTATCCTCCCGAAAATATACAAGGCATATCAACAGGTCGGCATTAAAGATGATAAAGAACAAGGGCTGGAAGCCCTACGCAAGTGCGTTCCCCGGCATGAAGGTGCTCGCAACAGGACGGGACCCCAGGGACATATACATCTC
>DAOWET010000060.1 GCA_030638335.1 Nitrospirota bacterium | reverse complement strand
GCACTTGCTGCACATCGTCTGGCTCAAACCCGGGATTCAGCATCAGGCGGCTCAGAAGTGAGCGCTCCTCGTCGTCCCCGGCAAGCGTGAGGGGCTCAAGCTCCCCGGGCTCCGGATGCTCGGCAATCCGCCATATGAGCGAACTTACCATCTGCTCGGTGATGTCCACCGGCTCAAGCTGTTTTGCCACCTCTCTGGCAAGCAAAGGCTCAACAAGCGCCACGCTCAGAAGCAGTGTCTCCTCCGTATGCGCGCGCGCCTGTGTGCGAGGGGCGCTGTGCTGTCCGGTCCTTTTGTACCTGGAGAGCTTGTCCCTTATGGCATGCTCGCTTATGCGCGTGCGGTCCGCAAGCTCCACGGCAAGCTCGTCCCTGAGTATGGGGTCCCCTGCCTTTGCTATCATCTCCACTGCATCGGTGATCCCCTTGGGCTGCGGGGTCGTGTCCAGGATGAACCCCACGGGGGATAATGCGTTTTGCATCCTCTCACGCATAGCCTCTGCGCCCTCGTCCCTTAAGATGCTGTCAGGGTCCTCGCCGTCCGGGAGCATGAGCACGCTGACGCGCATGTTCTGTTCCATTATAAGGTCCAGCGAGCGCCTTGCAGCGGCCACGCCCGCGGCATCCCCGTCAAATACCAGCACAATGTTGTCAGCGTGGCGCAGGAGCTTTTTCAGGTGCCCGGCGGTGAGCGCCGTTCCAAGCGGGGCCACCACGTTCCTGATGCCATGCTGGTGGCACATGATAGCGTCCAGATATCCCTCGCTCACAGCCACAAAGCCCTCGGTGCGTATGGCCTCCCTTGCCTGCGAGAGCGCGTAGAGGGTGTCGCCCTTTTTAAACAACTGCGACTCTGGCGAGTTCAGGTACTTGGGCTGGCTGTCGTCAAGCACACGGCCCCCAAAGGCCACGGGCTCTCCGTGCAGGTCAAGTATGGGAAATATCAGGCGTGCGCGGAACACATCGTACGGGCCGCGGTCTCCGCGCACGGCAAGGCCTGCCTTGATGATAATGTCCTCTGAAATTCGTTTCTTTTTCAAGTGGTTAAGCAGGTTGTGCCAGCCCTGCGGCACATAGCCTACCTGGAACTCATCTATGATCTCGGGCGTAAGCCCTCTTTTCTTGATGTACTCCCCGGCAACACTGGACCGCTTGAGTTCCGAGCGGAAGTATTTCATGGCCTCTGAGACAGCGGCCTTCAGGAGCTCGCGCTCGCCTTTCTTGTAGCCGCTCTGGGGTTTCAGTTCCACCCCCGCCTTCCTGGCCAGAAGGGCCAGGGCCTCGGGGAACGAGAGCCCCTCGTGCTTCATCGTGAAGGTGAAGATGTCGCCCCCGGCGCTGCACCCGAAGCAGTGGAATATCTGCTTTGCGGGGTGGACCATGAATGAGGGTGTTTTCTCATTATGGAAGGGGCAGTTGCCTTTAAAATTCTGGCCCGAGCGCTTGAGCTGGACATAGTCGGATATGTGCTCGACTATATCGAGTCTGCTTTTTACTTCTTCAGCAGCGCCGTCCGTGGCCATCAGAGCTTTCCCCATTCATTCAAGATCGTTATTTAACTTTTCTGCTGCTTACTACCAGTGCTTGGAGGTGTTAGAGCCTGGTGAAACGTCTGAACCCGCTTGCCTCATAGTACTTCACCCCATCACGACCGCTTACCGCGTCAAAGAGCAGGTTCAGGCCAACGTTGTCCGATGATATGTGCCCGGCAATCACCATGTTCATGTGGTACTTTTCAGCCTCTTTGCGGTGGTCGTCGCTGAAGTGCATCCCCACTATAGTATTTATGCCGCTTTGCACCATGCCGCTGAATATCCCCTTTGCGCCCTCGGTGCCGCCGGTCATGTCAACAAAGACCTTTCCTGCCTGGCGCTTTGGAGAGCCGAGGATGATCTTGGGTCCAGCGCCCTCACGCTTGGCCTCGCGATACTCCGGCTCCTCAAGGAGCATGTCCAGAATGTCTTCAAGCTTGCGCGGGCCTTCGGAATCAAAACGCTTCTGCAGGTGCGTTGCGACCATGTTGTCCGCGGGCGTGTGCAGGTTTATCATGGGTATGCCTAGCAACCGGGCCGCGTCCACGGCGCGCGCGTGGTTGGCCGGAAGGAGCCTTCGCTCCACCTCGCCGATGCGTTTCTCAAGAAGGGTCTCGGCCACGTTGATGGGCAGGCCGAACCGGGCAAGGATGTCAGCCTGCATGCCCATGACCTCGTAGAGCCTGGCGTATGCACGGCCCTCGGGGTGGTGGCCGATTATAAGGTCCACGGGCTCGCCCTTTTCCCGCATGGCGTGCGTTATGGCCACCTCGCCCACCTCCATGTCTATGCCCACGATGGCGCCGCGCACTTCCTCCTCCCCCGTTGCGTAGAGGATACTGGAGTCAGGGTAGGGGTTTTTAAGAGAGCCCTGGTCGAAATACTCTTTTTCCTTCTCTTCGAGCTTCTCAAAATCACCCTTGCGGTCATCGAGCTCCCGCTGGACTATATCCCTGCCCCTGGGGTCGTTATCCATGCCAACCTGTATGGCCTTCTCAAAAAGTTCGCGTACGGTCATGGTGTCCTCCTTCTCATTTCCTTGAGAGCGCAACCAGCAGTTGCGCCTGCTCCATGCGTCAGGATCGCGGCTAAAGTGTATGTCTATTGTACAAAATTCAAGCCTAACAGTGTGGCACAAAATGTGTCAATAAATTTTCACTTCACGAAGGCTATAAAAAAGCAGAATGCATAAATGTCGGAAAGTAGATGTTAAAAGCCCCCCGTCAGCGGCGGCGGACCGAAGACGGGGGGTTTTTACACTTCATATAGTTACTAGTTACTATTTTTTACGTTTTCGCGCCTTGGCCTTCTTCTTGGTGGGCACCTTCTTCCAGTCCGCAAGGAACTGCTCAAGCCCCTTGTCCGTAAGCGGGTGCCTGGCGAGCTGCCCAATGACCTTAAAGGGTATGGTGGCCACGTCAGCGCCTATGAGGGCGGCCTCCATCACTTGCATCGGGCTTCGGATGCTTGCCACGAGCACCTCTGTCTCAAACATGTAGTTGTCGTAGATGGCCACTATCTGCTCTATAAGCTCCATGCCGTCGCTGGTGATGTCGTCGAGGCGGCCCACAAAGGGACTGATGTAGGTGGCCCCGGCCTTTGCCGCAAGCAGGGCCTGCACAGAGGAGAAACAGAGCGTTACATTGGTCTTGATCTTGAGCTTCTTGAGCTTCTGCGTGGCCACAAGGCCCTCGGTGGTGAGGGGGATCTTTACGACGATGTTCCTGGCGACCTTTGCAAGTTCCCTGGCTTCCTTGACCATGCCCTTGGCATCAAGGGCCACGACCTCCGCGCTCACAGGGCCCTTCACCACCTTGCAGATCTCCTTGAGCAGGGCCCTTGGCTCGCGCTTTTCCTTTGCAATGAGCGAGGGGTTTGTGGTCACGCCGTCTATAAGGCCCATCTCGTTTGCGGCCTTGATCTCTTTGATGTTAGCTGTGTCTATGAAGAACTTCATTGGTGTCTCCTCCTGTGATTATCGCCCGCCAGACCGGTCTGGCCCGGGCGTTTTTGATTTTGCATATTATACCACCTGCCGCAGATGTGCTGATATTATTTGAATGCATCCGAAAGCCCCCGCTCCCTCAGCTCAAGCTCCATCCGGCGATAATACCCTGAAACCTCCTCATCGATCTCCAGCTCCTCTGCCCGCAACTCAAGGAGGGTGTTATCCGGGCTCTCGATTATTAACGCAATAACAACCTTGTCAGGCACACCGTCCATGTCATTGTCATGGAACTTCCATGTGTCCACCCTCTTGTTCGTGTTTTTCATGTTATTCATAGGCCGACTCCAGCGTTCGATGGAAAGCGAGGTGCCTACAACAGCGCCTGATCCGTCCATCTGCCTTATGAGGTATGCGTTGAAAGAGTATCCGCTCGTATCAGGGAGCGTGCCCAGGGCGTTTTCGTATTCCTCGTAGAGAAAAGTACGCAATCGCACCCCGGGGGTATCGTCCGTGGAATCAGTAATAGTTGTTCTTATCTCCTTTTTCATTACAAAGGCCGGGAGTGACTTGTCAGCCTTCTCTACCTGCTCTGCCTGCTTCTCTATAAGAAGGGTATTATCGCGCTCTCCGGCCCGAAGCCCTCCGCAGGAGATGACCATAAGTGAAACAAGAACCAAGAACATGAGGCGGTATGCCCTGAATATCCGCATCATAGACGGGTCATGCCCCAGGGTTCGCATTTGCCGAAAGAAGCTCAAGTATATGCCGGACGTTATCATGGCGGCGCGAGAGCTGGGCCACGCATCCGGGGCATGAGGTAACAAGTGTAGAGGCCTTTGAGTACTCATCAAAGAGTGCGTCAAGCTGGGCCTCGGATATCTCGGGGTAAACACCGGCCTGAGACAATCCGCAGCAGGTCTTGTTAACCGGCTCTGAAAACTCAACGCCCAATGCCCCTAACAACTCCCGCATAAAAGCACCTGCGCCAAGACCCGCAGCCAGGTGGCATGGCTCGTGGTACATGACCACCTCCGTGGCCCCACCAGTGGGGTTTTCCTTATATCGCAGGTGGTCTACTCTGCCAAGCAGGAACTCGGCCGGGTCCATGGCGTTCTCTATGGCTTGTCCCGCTATCTGAGGGTAATGCTTTTTTATCGCAAGGGTGCATGTGGGACAGGGCGAGAGCACCGCGTCTGCATCGAGGGCCCCAAAGGCCTCGATGTTCTTTTTCGCAAGCTCTGCCGCGTCACTATCCATGCCCATGGCACGAAGCGGCGCTCCGCAGCATACCTCGCCCTCAGGCACAACGACCTCATACCCGAGCGCTATCAAAAGGTCTTTAAGCGCGTGCCCCTGCTGCGGATATATGTAGTTGGCTGCGCATCCCACGAATATGGCGACCCTTCCAACAGGCTCGCCCTCCGGTCTCAGCTCCATACCTTTCTTTCTGAACGATGATCCAGGGAGCTTTATATCAAATGGGACCAGTCCCATCTTTTTGGCTACAGGACCGAGCAATGGCCCAAGCGCCCTTCCGGCTCCAAAGGTTCGTTTGGGATGTAAAAAACCCTCGCGCTGGAGTTTTCTAAGCATTCTGCCTCTGGGATCGTGCATGTCAAGTTGAGAAAGCCCATGGTATACGATGCCCGTCACATCCACGCCCACAGGGCAGAGTGGCTCGCACAGCCCGCAGAGCAGGCAGGAATAAAGCCTCTGGGCAAGAAGCGGCGTTGGCTCAAGCTCTTCTCGCGTGAGCGCGCGCACCAGCATCACCCTGCCGCGCGCTCCCATGCCCTCTGTGGTATCCAGCACATATGTGGGGCATGTGGCCTTGCAAGAGCCGCACTTCACGCAGTGCTCCATATGTTCAAGGAGCCTGTCAGAGGTTATCATTCTTCTTGCCCTTCTTGTCCATTGCCATATCTATAGATAGAACCCTATTTAGCTTGCCGCTCTCAAACCCTTCCAGATCCAGTGAGACGAACCTGAAGCCCAGGCCCTTAAAAACGGCCACTATCTCATCCCTCTTGGTAAACAAAAACTCCATCTGGTCCTTTGGCACTTCTATACGCGCAGAGCCATCAATATCCCGGACACGAAACTCGTTCAGGCCCAGGCGAGCTAAAAGGTCCTCGGCCTTTGAGACACGTTCCAGCCCCTCGGGTGTTATCCGGGTCCCGTATGAAAAACGCGAGGACAGGCACGGGGAGGCGGGCTTTTCGCTTATGCCAAGGCCGGCCTCGCGCGCGGCCTCCCTGATCATATGCTTTGTCATGCCACTGTCGGCCAAAGGGCTCAATACTCCATGGGCCTTTGCAGCGCGCATGCCCGGGCGGTGGTCCTTAAGGTCGTCGGCATTCGTGCCGTCAAGGGCTACATAGTAGCCCTCATCTGAGGCGATCTCGGTTAAAAGTGTGAAAAGTTCGTCCTTACAATGAAAGCATCGCTCCGGGGAATTTTCTCTAAAACCCTCTCGATCCATCTCCCTTGTCTCGATAAAGCGGTGGGGCATGCAAAGCAAGGAGGCCACGCTCTCAGCATCCCTGAGGTCCCGGGCCGGCGTGGTGGGGCTCTTTCCTGTAACCGCGAGTGTCTTGACCCCGGCCTGCTTCAAGGCATAAAGAAGGAAGCTTGAGTCAAGCCCTCCAGAGAGCGCAAGCACCGCGCTTTCGAGCTTTCGAAGCTCTGCAAGCAAGGAGTCAAGTCCGATTACTGTACCCATCTCATTATTATACCCTCTGGGTTTTCACTTCCGCCCTGTGCCCGAGGACTGCTATAATGTTCAGGTGGGAGACAGCAGGGACATAATCTTCATCGGGGACTCTTTAATAGAGTGGTTCGACTGGCCCCGGCGCTTCCCTGCCCACAAGGTCCAGAACCTGGGCATATCCGGCGAGACAGTGGAGATGCTCCTGGACAGGCTGTGCTACGTGGTCGAGAAACATCCCAGGGCTGACATGGTCTTTCTGATGACAGGCATCAACAACGTGGCCATGGAGGACACGGGCATCATCTCCGCGTACAAACGCGTGGTCAAAGAGCTTTCAGAGGGCTACCCCGGGGCGGATATTCACCTTACAAGCCTTCTGCCAACACTCCTGCCCTGGATAACGGACAAGACCATCACAAACCTGAACGCCCTTATTGCCGAGATTGCCGAGGACACAGGCGCGCATTATGATGACATCTACTCGTTGTTCAAAGAAAAAGGTGTCCGTGACACCCTGTCCGAGGACGGCATACATATCAGCCCCACGGGATACAGTGTCTGGTCAGACGCGCTTGAGCCCATCATAAATGCCTGACCTTCCCCATGACCCCCACCATGACCGTCCCCAAGTCCCTCCCATAACCCGGCCCAAAGCCCCGGCCAGCACCGGGCCTGAAGCATATCCACGATCCAATTGGAACCCTCTCCTTCTGGCGCGACCGTATATCATCGCTTCAGCCATTATCCTTTTGGCCTCCATGGTCTTCGGGTTTATCCGGCCCGAGGTTTTTTCAGGGCTTCTGGAAGAACTCCAGGGCCTGGCCTCGGAGATAAGGGGCAGGGGGTTTTTCTCCACTGTCATATTCATCTTTTTTAACAACCTGAAGGCCGCCCTTGCGGCCATGGTCCTGGGCCCTCTTCTTGGCGTTGTCCCCGCGCTACAGGCCTCTCTAAACGGCGCCCTCATAGGCGTGGTCATCCGCGAGGCATCTGAGAGCGCAGGCCTGCTTGCCATAATGCTCGGTCTGCTTCCTCATGGATTGTTTGAGATACCGGCCATGCTCATATCCTGGGGAACCGGCATCTGGCTCGGCATGTGGCCCTTTAAAAAGGACAACCTGCGCTTCCGCCAGCGCGTTCGCATGGCCGCGGGCATCATGCTGCGCTTCGTTGTGCCCCTTCTTGCGGCAGCAGCGCTTATAGAGGGCGTGCTGATATCAGCCCTCAAGGGGGGCTAGCCCCCTTTTAAACTGGTGGCTTTCGCCTCGGACGTGTTTTTAAACCGGAGGCCGTCAGCCCCAACCGTTTTCAGGGGGCCATGGGCCCTTTTTTACTGGTGGCTGCCGCCTCGAACGTTTACAGGATATGTAACGTAGAACCTCTCCCCTGGAACGTATTGCCCACAGGAAAAATAGAAATCTCCGTGAGACCGGGTCGACTCGACCTATTAAGTCCAGCCCGTGGCTGGCCGGTCCGAGACCGGCGTGACCGGGTGTATAATGGTATGCATGAAAAGCCAGTTCACAAAGCACCTGGCGCGCCTGAACCGCCTGGAGCCGGGCCTCTGGCTGCTTGGCCCGGGCATGGCCTTCGGAGACACCCATAACTGGTGGGGCGACAAAAAGGAGCGCCCTGTCCCCCACAACGGGGTGGACCTGGCCTATTTCCGCACCCCCGACGGCACCCAGCACAACCTCGGCGCAGGCACTCTGGTGCCCGCCCCCTTTGATGGTTTGATCGCGCGAGTGATACCGGACTTCCTTGGTATGAGCGTGTTTCTGGCGCACGACATAGAGATCAAGGGCATGAGGCTCATAAGCGCCATTGGCCATATTGCCCCGCATATGCTCCTCTATATAGGCGCGCACATCAAAAACGGTGCGCCCCTGGGCTCCATCTCCCGGCCAAAAAACAAGGACGTCCCCCCCCACCTGCACCTCACCCTCGCCCTCGCCCCAAAAGACTTCCCCCCATCAAAACTCACATGGGAACTCCTTGATGAAAACGATACCCTCCTCCCCATAGACCCCCGCCCGTACTTTTAAACTGGTGGCAACCGCCTCAACCCTCTGAAAGTCACAGGCCTCATTTAAATTGGTGGCAGCCGTCTCAACCGTTTACAAGTGAACGCAACGTGGAACCTTTTCCTGTACTGAAAGTATTTACTTTAGGAGGGTGTCATGGACACCATTTTAACTGGTGGCTGTCGGCCTCAACCGTTTACAAGTGAACGCGACGTGGAACCTTTTCTTGTACTGAAAGTATTTACTTTAGGGTGTCATGGACACTATATAAACTAGAGCCTACAGCCTCAACCGCTTTCAGGAAACGTAGCGTATCATCTCATCTTTGAAACATTCCTGTTAATCCATTAAGGGAAACACAACGGGTCGACTCGACCTATTATGTCCGGTCCGGGACCGGTGGTGCGAGAGGGGGGGCTCGAACCCCCACAGGTTGCCCCACTGGGGCCTAAACCCAGCGTGTCTACCAATTCCACCACTCTCGCAACTAACTGAGTTTAATGGACATTGAAAGGATTTTTCCACCTGATGAATATACCCATCATCATTAATGGGCAGTTTTGTTTGCAGTCATGTTACAATTATTTTCGGGTTTACGTTTAACGCGTAAAGAAACTGTTCATGGGGGGGGAAGTTGCGCAGGTATATCCGGAACCCGTTCTTCTTGTTCATATTATTGCTGGTGATTGCTGAGACCACCGCATGGTCAGTGCTTCCTTATGCCCGGGAGCCACAGGCCGCGACTGTTTACAGAAACCCCATGAACCGTCATGGCTGGCCGGAATATTCCAGGGCTCCAGTCTTGCCGGACAAGGACAAAAGCCTGGTAGCGTTCATCAGTACGTCACAAAGCGTCGGCGTGGCGATCAAGGATCCGGGCAACATATATTTTGCGCACATCAAGAACGCAATAATAAAGGAAGAGCTTCCCTATACCATCGAGAACTGGTCCGCAGGCGCGATCATAAGGGGCGACATTGAGCTCCTGTCCAGGAGGGCCGCACAGAGAAAGGCCGATGTTGTGGTCTTTGGGGTATTTTTCAAAAACTTTGACAGTGGCCAGGAAAATATCAAGCTGAGTTACTCGGCAACGGAGATCCCCCTGCTGGCTGGAGACCCGGGGATGTGGGCATATCTGCCCGGCACAACGCTCTACTCCCAGTTGAAGGTCGAAGACGTGCTAAGGAACACATTGTTCAATAAGAGCATCCTTGCCAGGAGCAGGGGATGGGTTCGAAGCTCTTTTGCCGGTGTTGTGTCTGCAAAATATCATCCTGCGGTATTCGGAAGGAAGATCAAGAGACTAAATATGATTGACCAGTTTGCTGAAGAAAAACAGAAAGACGGCAATGAATGGAAAACGAGATTCATTAAACACATCAAAAGAAAAGGAGAAAAACTCAACGAGTTTGCTGACAGGCAGGAAATGCTCAGGCGGGTGGAGACCTTCAGGGATTTCCATATGAGTACGAATAACTTTTTCAGCAAGAAGAACATACGCTCCCTCTGGGTGTTGATGCCGCTGGCAGAAGAGGTTTACGCGAAGGAAACACTGGAGAACATAAGGCTTTTTAACAGTGAGGCCAGGTCCATCGTGGAGGGCTCGGGGGGAGTATTCGCTGACCTGACCTTTGAGATACCGAGCCGGCACTTTCTCACCAGGAGCCATTTAAACAGACAGGGCCACATCATCACGGGCAGCCTGATGACAGAGATCATACTGAATGAACTTCAATAACCTCTTATTCTACTTTTTCCTGTCCGTTGTGCTGGTGTTCCGCTATGCGCTGCCGTGGTCCGTGGGCAGGTGGATGCTTGTTGCCGCATCGTACGCTTTCTACGGCATGGCCAACCCATGGTATTGCATCCTGCTGCTTACCTCAACGGTGGTGGATTACGTTGTGGCCCTCAGGATGCCACACTCCACAGCAGGCAGGAAAAAACATCTTCTGCTGGTAAGCATCATTGTCAACATCTCCCTGCTGGGGGTATTCAAGTACTCGGGCTTTGCGGTTGAGAACATCAACTTCATGACGTCTCTGATAGGGGGTTCGCCATTTCCCGTGCCCGAACTGCTGCTTCCTGTGGGCATTTCCTTCTATACCTTCCAGACCCTCTCTTACACCATCGACGTATACAGGGGTAAGGTGGCGCCTGAGAAGGATTTCGGTGCATTCGCGCTTTATGTTGCATACTTCCCCCAGCTTGTGGCCGGCCCCATCGAGCGTGCCGGGAGCCTGCTGCCTCAACTTAAGAAAAAAATGCCCGTGACCCTGGAGGACTTTGAGGAGGGGTTCCAGCGCATACTCTGGGGCCTTACGAAAAAACTCGTGTTTGCCGACCGCCTGGGCCTTATGGTGGACCAGGTCTATGCCTCGCCCTCGGAACATAGCGCGCTAGTGCTCTTTGTAAGCAGCCTGTGTTTCTCCTTCCAGATCTACCTGGACTTCAGCGCGTATACGGACATAGCCCTGGGCTCAGCGCGCCTGATGGGCGTGAGGCTCAGGGAGAACTTCCGCTGGCCCTTTTTGGCCAAGAATCATAGCGAGTTCTGGTCGCGCTGGCATATGTCGCTGACATCATGGTTTCGGGATTATGTATTGGAGCCCCTTGGGGGCACAAGGCGCTCAAGACCAATAAGGTCCATGTTCAATGTTCTGGTACTCATGTTCTTTATCGGCCTGTGGCACGGGGCTAGCTGGAACTTTGTAATTGCATTTACGGCCTCAGGATTAATAATGGCAATACACCAATACCTTCGGATCTTCTCCGGGAGAAAAAGCAGAGGCCCTCTTTTCGGGAATAAGCCATGGAGCAGGCCGCTTGCCGTTCTTGCAACATTTACCGGCGCAAATATACTGCTTATATTCTTCCGCAACGAAAACCTTGGAAACGTCTGGTCGATCATTAAAGGCATTGTGCTGAACGGCCCTGGCTGGAGCTCCATGTACAACGTGCAGATCGCTCTGCTTGTGTTTATTATCGGCATGCACGTATACAGGGGATTCTTCATGAAGGATTTAAAACGGATAGCCCTGGCCCCGCCCCTGAGGGCAGCCTTCTGGTTTGCCATGTTCATGATGATACTGTATGGCTCTGTGGACCAGACAGAGCGATTCATCTACTTCCAGTTCTAGGCTGGCCGGCAAATAGCCCTGCGATTTTCAGGATCAACGTGGAAAAGGGATATTTCGCGCGGCCTTCGCAAATAAAAAAAGGGCCCGCAAAGGGGCCCGTAACGTTCTGATGGTGGGCGGTCGCAGATTTGAACTGCGGACACCTGGATTTTCAGTCCAGTGCTCTACCAACTGAGCTAACCGCCCGGCCAGATGGGAACACTAAACTTTACCGTGCGGCCAGAGGAGTTGTCAAGAAGCCCAAAGATATATACAATAGGAGTGCCTGACGGTTCCATTAACAAGGAGAAGGCCTTAAGGGGAGACACGCTGTCGCTGGTTTGACAACGAATTGACAATGCGAAAGATAGCTTACAGAACATACCTGCCCGCCCTGCTCACTGGCGTGGCCCTGATGCTGAGCTTCCCGAAGTTCGGTTACTCATGGCTTGCCTTTGTCGCCCTTGTGCCGTTGCTTGTTGTGCTTAGAAAAGCGGATACGTGGAAAGCCGTTCGCTGCGGGCTTTTTGCAGGGCTCATATTCTACTTCGGCACCCTCTACTGGGTATACCACTCAATACATTTCTACGGTGGGATGGGCCTGTCCCTGAGCCTGGGTGTCGCCTTCATGCTCTCGCTGGTGCTGAGTTTATTTGTGGCCACATTCGCCTTTTTCTTCTCGCGCACGATCACGCACACCAGCCTTCCGGCCTCGCTTGTGGCTCCCCTGTTCTGGCTGGTGCTGGAGTTTTTAAGTAACTACTTCTTTACCGGGTTCCCGTGGAACCTGCTCGCATACAGCCAGAGCGGCTTTCTCCATCTCATCCAGATCGCGGACGTCACGGGCGTGTACGGTGTGTCCTTTATTATCGTGGCCGTAAACGGGCTGATCGCGGACATCTTCATCTCAAGGAGCCGGAGGATGGAGATGCCTCTGTTCACGCTGGCCCCGACCATGGCCGGGTATGCCATGGTGTCGGCGCTCGTGATAACATCCCTTGTCTATGGTGGGCACCGCCTTGGCCAGAACAGGGTGGGAAAACTCACGCGCGCAAGCATCATACAGGGAAACATCGAGCAGGACGTAAAATGGAACCCCCTTTACCAGCGCATGGTCATAAACTCCTACCGAGACATGACGAAAAAGGCCATGGACGACTCTCCCGACATTGTTGTTTGGCCGGAGTCCTCGATGCCTTTTCTATACAGCACGGACATGGAGAGAAAGAATGAGCTTCTTGCCCTTCAGGGCGAGATCGGAAAGCCCCTTCTGGTCGGGATAATAGACCGCAGGGAAGGAGGGGTGGACGGGAATCACTTCTACACCAACAGCGCCGCGCTTATAAAGGACGGCAAGACGGCAATGGTCTATGACAAGAGCCACCTTGTGCCCTTTGGTGAGTATGTGCCGCTTCGCAAGATCTTTTTCTTCGTAAACAAGCTCGTGCCGGACCTTGGCGAGTACCGCCCGGGCAAGGACAACAAGCGCGGCTCCATTGCCCAGGGAGAGTTCGCCACGCTCATATGCTATGAGATAATATTCCCCAACCTGGTGCGCAAGTATTTTAAAAACAAAGGCGGGGGCTTTATAGTCAACATCACCAACGACGCCTGGTTCGGCCGCACACCGGGGCCCTTCCAGCACTTCAATATGGCGGTGTTCCGCGCCGTGGAGAACAGAAAGCCGGTCATAAGGGCTGCAAACACCGGTTTGTCAGGGTTCATCTCCTCAAACGGAGAGATCATGGCGTCTACCAGTCTATTTGAGCAGAAAGTGCTTACCCGGGATTTCTTTACCGATACAACAAGAACATTCTACAGCCGCTTTGGAGATATATTCGTATATCTGTGCACTATTCTTACTATAATAATACTTATGGATTTCAGGAGGAATTAGACCATGAACAAGGAGGAGATAAAAGACCGCCTTAATGCTGTACAAGAAAGAATAAACTCGCTTAGAGGTTATCTTTGATGTAGGTTCACTTGAGAGTCGCACTGCTGATATAGAGAAGGAACTTTCCCTGGAAGAGGTCTGGTCCGATCATACACGGTCTCAGGCCCTGCAGAAAGAGCGGTCCTTAATTGATTCCACGCTTGGTCCGCTTAAAAAGGCTGGCGAAGATCTCAAATACCTCTCAGATTCAATGGACGTCCTCAGCGAAGAAGGCGGGGAGATGTTTATAGAGGAATTCTCAGAGGGCCTGGCCACCCTTGAGGAGAACCTTGATGAGCTTGAGATAAAGTCCATGCTCTCAGGAGACCATGACAGCTCAAACGCCATTATAACCATAAATGCCGGTGCCGGAGGTATTGAGAGCCAGGACTGGTCTGATATGCTCCTGAGGATGTATATGCGGTGGACTGAGCTATACGGATACAAGGCCGAGATAATGGATATACAGCCGGCTGATGAAGGTGGGATCAAAAGCGCCACAGTACTGGTAAGCGGTGATTATGCCTATGGCTATCTTAAAGTTGAATCAGGCGTGCACCGTCTGGTGCGCATATCCCCTTTTGATGCTAACAAGCGCAGACATACATCATTTTCCGCAGTACTGGTTTATCCGGAGATCGTCGGGGATGTTGAGATAGAGATAAATACCGATGACTTAAGGGTGGATACGTTCAGGGCCTCGGGCGCAGGGGGGCAGCATGTTAACAAGACAGACTCAGCAATCCGCATAACACATATACCCACTGGCATAGTGGCCTCAAGCCAGGCTGACCGCTCTCAGCACAGAAACCGTGAGATGGCTATGAAGATACTCAGGGCCCGTCTTTATGACCTCAAGATGAAAGAGAAGGAAAAGGAACGCCAGGACATGATGGGCAAGAAAATGGACATAGCCTTTGGCAGCCAGATACGCTCATATGTGCTTCATCCCTACAAGATGATCAAAGACCACAGAACTGATCTTTCCATAGGAAACGTTGACAAGGTACTCGATGGAGACATTGATCCGTTCATAAAGGCTGCGCTTAAAATGAAAGTAGGTAAATAACTATTTATGGAAGAGATAATATAATACCTGGCAGGGTACTCTATCTTTACTATTACTTCTTATATTTATTAAATAAAAATAGTAGTAGTAGTAGGTGCTGTTTGTGCTGTTAATAACTGTTATTATTTATTATTTAACTGATAGTTAGAGGTGTTTGCAGGGGTGTTTGCGGGGGGTGCTGTTACTGACAAACAGAGTGACTTTTTCTTTACTGATATTTTACTGACAGAAGCGCCAAGGACTTCTTGATATTCTTGCTGACATGAGCTAAAATAGCTAACCCGTGAAAGGGAGTTTTTAACAATTTGTGAATAAGGTGTTAGTAACTTAGTGGAAAAAACCGTCGACATCTGGGAAAAAAGCCTATCCATCATAAGGAAGGAAGTGGGCAGGAGCGTGTACGAGCTCTGGTTCGAGCCCATAAAACCCTCTTCTTTGAATGATGGAAAGATCGTGCTCGAGGTCCCCAATCGGTTCTTTAAGGAATGGATAGAGGACTACCACCCGACACTTATAGCTGACGTTATAGAGAGCCATCTTGGAATGCCTATTGAGGTGGAATTTTCCATAGTGGCCCGCAGCACGCCGAAGATCGCAAAGGCCGAGGCAAGCCGTGAAAAACGCAAGGACCGCCTTGCCAGAAAAGGTATTTTCTTAAACCCCAAATACACCTTTGACAACTTTGTCGTTGGCTCCTCGAACGAGTTTGCGCGCGCTGCGGCCGAGGCCGTGAGCAAGGACCCGGGAAAGACCTACAACCCTTTGTTCATATATGGTGGCGTAGGTCTTGGAAAGACCCATCTTATCATGGCGCTTGGCAACCATATAGTGGACAAGAGGCGCAATTTCAACGTGCTCTATGTATCATCAGAGCAGTTCACCAACGAGGTGGTCTCGGCCATTCGGCACTCAAAGACCGAGGAACTCAAGGAAAAATTCAGGAACCTCGACATGCTCCTCATAGACGACATCCAGTTCATAGAGAGCAAGCCCACCACACAGGACGAGCTCTTTCATACCCTGAACGTCCTGTACCAGAACGGAAAGCAGATAGTCATCTCAAGCGACCGCCCCCCCATGGATATATCAAAGGTCACGGACCGGCTGCGCTCAAGGTTCTCCATGGGCCTTATAGCGGACATCCAGCCCCCTGACGTGGAGACCAGGATAGCGATAATCCAGAAAAAGGCCGAGGCCGAGATGATGCACCTTCCCGAGGACGTGGTGCATTTCATTGCCACAAAGGTCAAGAGCAACATCAGGGAGCTTGAGGGCTGCCTCATCCGCCTGGGCGCGCACATGTCGCTTACGGGTGTGCAGGCCAACCTCTCCATGGTCAAGAACATACTCAAGGACGTAGTCACCGAGGACGACAGGCCGCTTACTGTGGACACCATCATGAAGAGCGTGGCCGACCACTATGGCATCCGCGTGCCGGACATGAAGAGCAGAAAGCGCACAAAGGACATAGCGCTTCCAAGGCAGGTAGCCATGTACATTGCGCGCGAGCTCACCGAGTCCTCCCTGAGCGAGATCGGCAAGGTGATAGGCGGAAAAGACCACGCCACGGTCATATACGCATGCAAGCAGATGAAGGCCCGCAGGGCAAAAGATGACAGTTTTGATAGAATGATAGAGAACCTGATGTTGAAACTTAGGCAATAATTCTGAGGAGGGGATGCTAATGAAGCTCACGGTAACCAGAGACGAGCTGCTGGGGAGGCTGTCAAACATCCAAAACGTGGTTGAGAAGCGCAACACCATGCCTGTGCTTAGCCACTTTCTGCTTGACGCGCGCTCAGACGGTTCACGCATCACGGCCACCGACATAGAGACCGGCATACGGGAACCGCTGGAAGCGGCAGTTGCCACAGAGGGAGTGTTGTGCATACCAGCCAGGAAACTCTTTGAGATAGTCAAGGAACTCGAAGGCGACATCTCGCTTGAGAGCGAGGACGCCCAGTGGCTCCAGGTGTCTTCCGGAAAGAGCAGCTTCCGCCTGGCCTGTCTGGCCCCGGAGGAGTTTCCCTCCTGGCCCGAGATGGAGGAGGCCGTTGAGGTCAAGCTCAAGCCCGATGTGCTTGAGGCCCTGGTTGAGCGCACATTATACTCTGCCGGAGAGTCCGACACGCGCTATACATTGAACGGCCTGCTCTTCCACATAGAGGGCAAGCGCCTGATAGTGGTTGGGACGGACGGCCACCGCATGGCCCTGATGGAAAGCGAGCTTGAGGCCGCGGCCCCTGAGGAGCTAAAGGTAATAGTGCCCAGGAAGACCGCCTCGGAGGTCCGGAAGTTCCTTTCGTCAGAGGAGGACGTCTCCGTGCATATCGGCAAGAACCATATCCTGTTCAAGGTCGCTGATGTGGAGTTCCTGGCGCGCCTGATAGAGGGCACATACCCCAACTACCACCAGGTGATCCCCGAGAAGAACGACAAGCTCGTGACCATGGACCGCGAGGCCGTGATCAAGGCACTTAAACGTGTCTCCATCATGAGCCGCGAGCGCTCCAACGCCGTGAAGCTGGACCTTGAGGCAGGCCTTATCAAGCTTACCTCCACCAACCCCGACCTTGGCGAGGCCAATGACGAGGTCGCGGTCACATATGATGGCGAGGCGCTCTCGGCCGGATTTAACGCACGCTACCTGCTTGACGTTCTGCAGGCCATGGGCACGGAGAGCGTGCGCTTTGAGCTTCACGACCAGCTTTCGCCCACGCTCCTTAAAGAGGACGGCAACGAGAATTACAGATGCGTAGTCATGCCAATGAGAATTTGATGTTTACGTTATAAGAGAATGATTGAATACTTCGACACAGGCCGTCCTTTATGGACGGCCTGTTTTTGTTAGCAGAGATTTTCTCCCCGGGGGATGTGAAAAAACTTTTCATTGACAGCCTGTGCGAGATATGTTTTACTGGTAGTTGCAATGAATGTTGCGCATACATATGCTAATAAATAATTGGGAGCCCTGTGAAAAAGAACATTATCAAAGCCATTGTGTCGCTTACTTTAATAATACTGACAGCCTCCACATCCTTTGGGGCCATCTCCACGGACGAGCGCAACGCGCTCATAGACCTTTACAATTTCACTAATGGAGTGAGCTGGACAAACAGCACCGGATGGCTTGGTGGAGCGGGAACGGAATGTTCATGGCATGGCATCACATGTAGTGGCGGGGGAACAACGGTTTTCGATGTTAAATTACCGGAGAATAATCTTGCAGGCTCAATCCCTCCAAGTATTAGCAACCTGTCTGGATTGTTACTGATAGACCTAAGCAGCAATCAGATAGCAGGACCTATCCCTTCTGGTTTTGGAAACCTTACTAGTCTAGCAAGAATAGAACTGGATGACAATCAACTGAATGGGAACATTCCTGCAGGGCTTGGAAACGCAACGGCCCTCATGTGGTTGGACCTGAGTGAAAACCAGTTAAGCGGCTCTATTCCCTCTGAACTGGAGAACCTGTCATTGCTGCTAAGGCTGTATTTGGACAATAACCAGTTAAGTGGATCTATACCTGCGGGCCTTGCTAACCTCACAGACCTTCTCGAGCTTGATTTGAGCAATAACCAGCTAACGAACAAGATATCTTCTGCATTTTTTAAACGGGGATTCAGAACGCTTGACCTAAGCAATAACGATTTATCAGGAAAGCTGCCGAAAGGTTTGGACAGACCGCTTGCTAGATTCCTGGATCTAAGCCATAATGATTTAAGCGGCGAGATACCTTCATGGATATGGAATCCTGGAGTTTCTGAGCTTGACCTCAGCTATAACAGTTTTACGGGTCAGCTTCCATCTCAGTTAGGTTATTTGGGTCCGTATTTTGACAATGTTGACCTTAGCCATAATAAACTTAGCGGTTCTATACCTTCAGGATTTATTCTTCCTCATGTAAATAGATTAGATCTTAGTAATAATGATTTTTCTGGCGCGATACCCCCGGAACTTGGGCATATGACAAGTCTTTATTACCTGGACATTAGCAATAACGACCTTAGAGGAGTAATACCGTCAGAGTTTTTAAACCTGCAGCGTCTTACGTATTTGGACATAAGCCATAACTCACTTTATGCAAGCGACAGTGATTTAAGGGCTTTTCTTAAGAGCCTGCAACCGGACTGGGAAGATACACAGGACATTGGCGGTGATGACGATGATGATGACGGCGGTGGCGACGGAGGATGTTTCATAGCCACTGCGGCCTACGGGAGCTACAGCGAGTCGCACGTGATGGCGCTCAGGGAGTTCAGGGACAAGCACCTGCTTACAAACCCTTTGGGCCGTGAGCTGGTTGATGCGTACTACGCATACTCGCCTCCGATGGCCGACTTTATAGCAGAGCATTGCGCGTTAAAGGTTGCCACACGCGTGGCGCTTGCCCCTGTTGTATACACTGTCAAGCATCCCGGATTAGTCCTTGTTCTCATGGGCTTTGTGGTGGCAGGCGCTGGAGAGTCCATCAGGCGCAGAAGGGGGTCACGGACCCCATTTTAAACTGGAGCGTTCAGCTTCGAACGTTCCAGGGCACAGGAACGCAGGGAGCATCCAGCTTCGAACGTTCCGGGGTACAGGAACGCAGGGAGCGTCCAGCTTCGAGTGTTCTTGGTTAAGCGGCCATAAAATTAAAATCAAAGGACGGGGATTTTAAAACAGTCCCCGGCCCTTTTTTATTATTACATGAACCCAAGGGAGCCAATAAAACCAGTCCGTGACTGGCCCGGCCTTTTTTCATTTAAAGCGCCTGCTCTGAATCAAAAATAACGAGCTGAATGGCTTGCCTTTAGCCACGGAATCAGGCTGGAAGGCATGCGCTTTTCCGGTTAAGCGAAGCGATAAGAAAAAAATTATTGACAACCAGTAAGGGCACAACTATAATAATATGTATTTCGAATTTGTTTCATAGAACGACACCGCGCGGAAATATGGGGATAATGTGTTCGCATTATCAGGTATGGACATAATTTTAAATTCCCACATTCAATGAGCAAGTGCAACAGTAGCGACTTCTGCTGGAGTTTTGTAGCCCAGACATTTTCTGGGTCTACCATTAATACGTGATTCCACCCATGCCACCTGCTCAACCGTTATCTTACTAAAATCCGTCCCTT
>DAOWET010000230.1 GCA_030638335.1 Nitrospirota bacterium | reverse complement strand
TCGGCCACAGGGCCCTCGAGGTTGAACATGTAGTCAATGATGTCTGAGACCCTCTGACCGTTTATCCTTAAGAGCCTGTCGCCCGGGAGCGCTCCGGCGCGGTGGGAGGGGGAACCATCCCTTACTGATTCGATCCTGATGCCTGCTGGGGCCTGCCTGGACAAGAGTGTTGCCCCGGCCCTACGGTATGTTCATGGGGAAGGATTTAAAGGAGAGACTGAGCCCGAGCTTCCTGTAGCACTCCACCGGCCCTGCGCCGTCAAGGATCTTCTCGGCGGCCAAAGCATGGCAGCCCTCTACAGCAAACCCCCTCTCTTTTGCCTCTTTTACGGCCTCGGTAATCAGTGTCTTTGCGCGGGCCTTGTTGCCCTTTATGGAGTTCATCTCTGCAATGGAGAGCTTGCAGTAGATTATACCCCGGGGGTCGGAGGTCTTCTTAAAGAGACTGCGGGCCTCCTTTACATACTTGTATGCAAGGACTGAGTACCCGGTCATCATGTGGGTCTTTGCAAGGCTCCAGAGGGTGTAGGCGTAGCTGACAGAATCGCCAATGCGCACGTAGAGCTGCGAGGCCCTCACGAACTGCTCGCGCGCCTCTTCGTGCTCGCCCCGCATCCTCAGGGCATTGCCCATGCCGCAGTGGGAATACGCTGTGCCGAATGTGTCCTTTAGATCCCTAAAGACCTGGTTTGCCTTTGTGTAGTGTTCCATGGAGCGGGCCGCCCTGCCCATCACGCGCGCTGTGCCTCCCATGCCGCAGAGGCAGTAGCCCTCGCCGCTTATGTCGCCAAGCTCCTTGAAGAGCTTGCGGGCCTCACTAAAGGTCTCGTAGGCAAGCGGGATGTCGCCCTTTATGCGGAGCGCGCCGGCCCTGGCCCAGAGCGTGAAGGCCAGCCCCTCGGGATCAGCGCCTTTTCTGTAGAAGGTCTCCGCCTTTTTTAGTAGCGAGAGGGATTCCTTCCAAAACCCAAGGGCGCGTTTACTAAGCGCAAGGCCCACGGATGCGTCAATGGAGGCCTCCTTGTCAATGGCCCCTGCAAGCTTTACAGCGCGCTCATAGTGAGCAACCGCCTCGCTGAAGTCCCCTGTCATGCGGCAGGTGTCTCCAAGGGCCATGCGGCAGAGGAGCTCGTCATCTTCATCCTCGGCTTTTTGAAGCGCGCGGCGGTATTTCTTGAGCGCCTCACGGTACTTTGAGACGCGTGCGAGGCGCTCAGCCGCCTTGATGAACTTTTCCATTACTTGATGTTCTCCATGGTGGAGCTTACTACAGCCGCATAATCGTCAGACCCGTAGAAAGCAGAGCCCATGACCAGAACGTCAGCCCCGGCCTCCACCACCTGGCGCGCGTTTTCGGGCTTGATGCCGCCGTCCACCTCTATGAGTGTTGAAAGACCTTGCTCTGTTATCATGGCCCTGGCTTCACGCACCTTCTCAAGGGCCTCGGGTATGAAGCTCTGGCCCCCGAAACCCGGGTTCACGCTCATTATGAGCAGGAGGTCGATATCGTCAAGTACATGGCGGACGGCGTCAAGAGATGTTGAGGGGTTTATGCTCACACCGGCCTTTGCGCCCTCCTCCTTTATGCTCTGGAGGGTCCTGTGCAGGTGCACCGATGCCTCGGTGTGCACGGTGAGGTAGTCGGCTCCGGCGGAGACGAAATCGCGCACAAAGCGCTCGGGCCGGTCTATCATCAGGTGCACGTCCAGCGGGAGCTTCGTGGCCTTTCTTGCGGCCTCGACTATGAATGGCCCGATGGTTATGTTGGGGACGAAGATGCCGTCCATGACGTCTATGTGGATATAGCCCGCGCCTGCGTCTTCCGCGGCCTTGATCTCAGCTCCAAGCCTCAGGAAATCCGCTGAGAGTATTGACGGGGCTATGCTCGCCTTCATATTATACCTTCCCTCCTATGGTGAAGCGGATGGTGCCGCCCTTGTTTATCTCCGTGCCCGGCTCCGGGCTCTGGTGCGTTACCACCTGCGAGCCTCCCTTGCCCCTGATCTCCACGTTAAGCCCCAGGTCAGCGGCAATAAGCAGTGCGTCGCGCTTGTTCATGCCCAGAAAGAACGGGCTGTAGTAGATTATATCATATGGGCCGTCGCTAACAAGCAGCGTAATGTGCTCACCCGACCACTCCTCCGGAGCCGGTTTCTGGGCCACCACCACGCCCTTTAGAACGCTATCGGAATGCACGTGGATGACCTTGCCCACAATGAGGTTCTTCTCCATGAAGGACGCCTTTGCCTCCTCCAGAGCCATGCCAAGGGATGAGGGTATCAGCCTTACCTCGGGCCCCTTGCTGAGCACCACATTTATCGCTGCCTGCCCGCGCACGTGGCTGCCCGGCGGCAGATCCTGGTCAAGCACGAAACCATTAGGGACCGTGTGGTCATAGCGTTCCGCGTTAACTTTCAACAGAAGGCCCTTCTCCTGCACGATCATCTCCGATTCCTGGAGGCTCTTGCCCCTGATGTCCGGGATCTTGACCGTTATGCCCTTGCTCAGGAACTGATAGGAGATAAATGTGGTCACAGCGCACACGGCCAGAAAGGCCGCGAGCTTGACCGGTATGCCTATGTACCATTTCATTTCCGTCTGTCCATCCTTATGGCGAAAAAACCGTCCATCCCGTCCTGGTGGGGCCAGCTCCGGAACACGCCTCCACTGAGGCCACCGCCGGGCACGGGCGCATCATCTATGATATAGAAATCACTTCTGCGGCGCAAGAACTTCTCCACCACCTGCTCGCCCTCCTCCGGCTCGGTGGAGCAGGTGCAGTACAGCAGCCTGCCCCCCGGGCGCACAAATTGCGCTGAGGCCGAAAGTATGCTCAACTGGCGCGCGGCGTGCAAGGCAAGGTCACTCTCCTGCCTGCGGCCCTTGATGTCGGGGTTCCTGCGCACCACCCCCAAGGACGAGCACGGGGCGTCCACCAGCACGGCGTCAAAGGGTTCATGCCCGGCCTTGTCCATTGCCGTTATGTCCGCGTTCATGACCTTTACGCTCTTGTACCCCATTCGGCTTATGTTCTCCCTTAAGGTATCGGCCCTCCTTGAGTCCATCTCAACGGCAAGCACCTCGCCGGAGTCTCCGGTGAGCTCAGCCATATGCGCGGCCTTGCCCCCTGGGGCGGCGCACGCGTCCAGGACTCGCTCGCCTTTTGAAAGGCCCAGCATCGAGCAGACAAGCTGGGCTGCCTCGTCCTGGGCCATGACGAGCCCGGTCAAAGACTTGAGTTCACTAAAGGGCAGTGTGCCGCCAAGGATAATTCCATAAGGACTGCGCTTGGACGGTTTTGCGTCTATATCCATTGAGGAGAGGCTCTCAAGGACCTCGTCCCTGCTGGCTTTTAGTGTATTTACCCTCAGGGCAAGGGGGGGGATCTCGTTGTTTGCGCGCATGAGGGCCAGGGCGTCGTCAAGGCCCAGCCTGCTTATCCATCTCCTTACCAGCCAGAGCGGATGCGAGGTGGTTATGGAGGCGGCCATGAACTGCTCCTCACCGCTTGTGCGTCCGGCCGCAAGCCCGCGCTCCATGTTCGCTATCTCCGCCAGTATCGTGTCCTTCTGCCTTATGGCATTTCTGAGCACTGCGTTTACCAGCCCCTTGAGCCCGTCCTCCATCTCCACGGCCTCGTTCACGGCAGCCCTGTCAGGCACCCTCAAGTGTATGAGCTGGTACATGCCCACAAGGAGGTTCATGCGGGTCTCCTCCGGCAGGTCGCCGGGGTGGTCAAGAAAACGCGCGAGCATCCACTCCAGTGTTATGCGGTGGCGGAGAGATCCATAGACAAGCTCCACGAGGAACGCCCGGTCCCTCGCGTCAAGGCCCGCCCCGAGGCTCTCGATCTCCTCCTTGGGCCTGGCGTCCCGCCCGATGCGGGTCAAAGCCTTTACGGCAAGCTCTCTCACGGTAGACACTATATGTGATTATAGCCGCACTCATTCAGAGGTAACAAGCTCCCTGTAGGCGCTGGCAAGGGCCTTGGTGGTGGCGCCTGGGACGCCCCCGCCCACCTTCTGCCCGTCAACGCTTGCCACCGGGACCACCTCGGCCCCAGTGCCGGTAAGGAAACACTCGTCAGCCCTGTAGAGGTCAAGGGGTGTGAGCTGTGCAAAACCGGCCTTTATACCCAACGAGTCCGCAAGCTCCATCACGGTGCGCATGGTAATGCCGTCAAGGGCCCCGATTGCGGGGTCAGGGGTCAGAAGCCCTCTGTCCTTTACAACGAAAACATTGTCCGCAGTGCATTCAGCCACATGACCGTCTGTTGTAAGCATAAGAGCCTCGTGGCTCCCCGCGCGCGCGGCCTCGGCCCGGGCTAATACGTTGGTCAGATAGTTGAGGCTCTTTATGCGCGGGTCAAGGCACTCAGGAGGGATACGCCGCACCGATGAGGTCATTATATCTATGCCGCTTTCGTATAGTTCCTCGGGATACAGCTGTACCTTGTCAACGATCAAGATAACGGTGGGCGCGGGGCACGAGGAGGGGTCAAGCCCCAGGCTTCCAGGCCCCCTTGTGGCCACGAGGCGGATATAGCTCTCTTTGGCTCCGTCATGCGCCACTGCGTCCGATACAACGTGCTCCATCCCTTCCGCGGACATGGGGAGCGCGAGCATTATGGCCTCTGCGCTCTCGTAGAGCCTCTTTATGTGTTGGCGGAGCTTGAATATCCTGCCTTCGTAGACGCGGATGCCCTCGAACACCCCGTCGCCATAGAGCAGGCCATGGTCAAACACTGAGACCGCGGCCTTGTCTTTATCAACAAACCTTCCGTTCATCCAGACCGTCATGGCATTGTCCTTTTAATGCACCAGTGCATTCCCTCTGCCGGTCGCGACGACTCGTGCCAACAGGGAGGTTCATTACCTTTGTCAGTAGTCTTCGTCAGCGAATACGTTTCGAAGTTTTTCATACCCGGGCCCGAAGCGCTCCTTGAGCTGTGGGTCGAAGCGGCTCACCACCTTCATCATGTATATGTCGTGTTTTATGTAGTCCTCTGCCATGGAGACGAACCCGTCGTTCCTGCTTGAGGCCCCCTCTGCTCGCATATCTTCCCTGATCGTGCCCACAAGCGCCTCTTTTGAGTCGGACACAACAACTATGCCCCTTCCTCCCTTTTCCTCCATGAGCGTGTGCTGTATGGGGTGCGTGTACACCACGCCGACATCAAGGGGGCCCGCCCCATGGGAGCCCGCCCCATGTGCAACAGGGCCAAAGTGCAAGGTGGCAACACGTACCCCAAGGCGCCTGGCCCTGGCAAGGTAGGGGGCGAGCTCCGAGGCCTCCTGCTCCCACACGGACAGCAGCAGGGAGTTTTTGGCACTGCCTACCATTGAGAGGGCCTTTTCCATGAGCGAATCGTAGTCCGGGATGTTCCATATGATGGAGGTCTCGCTCTTTTTGCGCGCCTTTGAAAGGCCGCCTTCAAGGTTCTCAAGGGTCTTCTCCATCATGTGCCTGCGGATGCTCAGGTAATCCTCGGGTTCCTGCGGCACATACATGCTCTTGCCTGTGTCTTCCAGCAGGGCCGCGATACCCCTTTGCTCAAGCCTCGCCATCACCTCGTATACCTTGCTTGTGGGGATGCCAGCCCTCTTGGCGACCTCGTAAGCGCTTGCCGGTGACGAGCCGATCAGGGCCACGTAGGCCTTGGACTCGTACTCGCTCAGGCCGGTGTACATGAGGTTCTCTATAAGCTGTTTCTCTACCATAGTAGAGAATAGCATTTTATTTCAGACAAATTCAAGCAATATAAATAGGCTGAATTTATTTAAACAGACGATCTTCGGGGCTGAGGCAAGGCATCTACTACAGAATAAGCCACTCGACGTATAGGGATACGACTTCATGTCTCCTTCTTTGTATCTACCTCACCTCAACCCCGAATCTCTACGTCAGACAAGCGAACAATCCTTCTCAAAACCAAAAGCAACAGACAACGGCGAACTTCTGGGGAAAGGCATTTACTAATAAACAAAACGGCTGAGGCGCAAGGGATAGAGATATTTTCATTAGAGGGAATCCTTTACGAAACTTATCTCAGGATGGATGGAAGCAGGACGCTTCTGGGTTCAGGGGGAATAAAAAAGGTCGGGAAGCATTGATTCACTCCCCGACCTTTTAATTGCCACTTAACTTACTTTATCAAGCTTTCACAAGTGTTATTTGTCTATGGCTTTTACTATAGCATCCACGACCAGGGGCGAGAGCTTTCTCACCGACTGCTCGGTCGCCTCGCTGGCGCTGACGTGGGCCGTGCGCCGCGCCTCTGAAATGTCAGAGACGCTCAAGCCGCTTTCCGCGTCTATGACCGACAGCGACGCTGTGGCGCGTGCGTACTTCCACTGGGGGTGCTCGATGTCCACGGGTTCGACGATTATTGTCCCGTCAACGATCACCGCGGCCTCGGAAGCCTCAAAGGTCATCACAAAGCCGCGCTTGCCGAGCTCCTCGCCCACAGAGTCCCGGATCACGTCGGAGTAGTCGCTCCTGATGTCTATCAGCACCGGCATGTCCGCCCTGACCACCGGTATCTGCTTAAAGACCATGCCCGCGTCAAATGGGGCCGGGGGCGCTTTGAACCCCAGTACGTTTATCCTGCTTGCGAATATCTCCCGCTCCACCCATAGGTCGGATACGGTCCTCAGCGCGCGGTAGCGCCCAAGCGTGGTGGCAGAGCTTCGGTAGGTGCTCATGTGGCCGTCGGCCTGAGAGTCGATCTCGCTTATCCGCCTGCGCCACTCGCTGTTGGCCTTGGCTCGATCGAGCACGGCAAGGGCCTTGTACATGGACTTCTCCTTCACCACGCGCGCTATCTCCACGCCCTTCAGCTCCACGTCGCTCTCAACGCGGACCTTGCTCTCCACGCTCTGCTCGAACTGCTCGGCCCCCGAGGCCTCAAGCACGGAACGCATCATGTCCAGGGTCTCGCTCTTTATGCGGCTCTCAAAGATGCGCGAAAGCTCGGCCTTGGCCCGGTTCTTGGCCTCGGGCTCGCTCTGCCCAAGGCCCACTCCCATAAGGTATTCATCCTCGGAGTACCCCTTGGTGATCTTGTCCTTCTCACCCGCCGTGGTGGCAGGAGGGGCGGTCATGCCCCCGCATGCCAGCACCAGCAGCAGTGATGCTGTTATCAGCAGTCTTATCTTCATAGGAACCCTCAATACATCGTGTCCACGAGGAGGAACTTCGTATCCCCTTCGCCGAGTTCGACCTGTCCGAGGTTGTGGACGCTGCCGCAGAGGCGGGCCGAGGTCTCGTAGGAGCCCGGGGGCACGAAGGTGCGCACTATGTGTATCTCCCCGGGTAATGTCTGCCAGCTACGGGTGTCCGCTACCTCGGTGGCTGCAGCGGCAACGCTTCCTATAAACCTTGCGGCCAGCTTCGCGCCAGGGTTGTCAATCTGATCCGCGGCCGCGGCAATGGCAACCTGCTTGACTATGGCCCTTGCCACCGCCTTTATCATGTAACGGCCCTTGCGGTCGTCAAGGTTCTTTACAGCAATGGCGTTGATGTCCTCCACGAGTTCCGTGCTGGCGGTAAGCTCTGTGGCCGTGCCCGCGGCCTTCACCACAAGCTGCCCGCTGCGGCATCCCGGAGGGGACACTCTGTATTTGGGGAAGGCCAGCTTGATGGGGCCGTTTGGCCCAGGCGTTATATAGGCGTCCTCCACCTTCACAGGGGCCTTGCCAGCAAAGTACACGAGCACTATACGGCCCATGCGCGCCGCTTCGGAGTGCTTGACCCACTGCCTGCCGCTTGCCAGGGCGCTCACCTCGTCAAGACGGTCCGTGGCCTCCGCAATGCGGAGCAGGTCCTCCACGAACACGCGGGGCAGCGGGGTGCCATAGTGCTCGGCGTAGGTGTTGTATGCCTTGTAGGCCTTGTAGTAGTCGATGTAGGCGCTGTCCAGGTTCTGCAGGTCTCTGGGTGCGTCAACCTCGTATAGCATCCCGCTTAAGTAGCGGGCGAATGCGTCCTCTGAGTAGACGTTCTTGTCCTCGTACTTCGAGTTGTACTCGGTGAGCTTGCTGTTGATGCGGCGGGATTCCACCAGCGCGCCCTCGAAGTCGCCCTCAAGGGAGTAGTTCAGGGCCCCAAGGAGGTTGATCATCACCTTCTCGAAGTCCTCGCCCGCGTACGCGATGGTGTATTCGTTGATCACAAAAGAGGCGGCCTCCCTGGATATGCTCTTGGTCCAGAGGTCCTGCGCCAGGTAGTCCGCGTCCTGGAGAAAGCCGTTACTGGCCTCATGGTTTTCGCACAGCAGGTTCACCATGCCGGAGTCCATTAAGTAGATAAGCTCGCGGTTGGCCCCGTACTTGGTCTTTGAGGTCTCGATGAACCCCAGTGCACCGGGGCAGTTGTCGCTCTGGAGGTGAACATTAAGGCCCTGGTAGTCGAGGCCCCCCGCAGCGCATCCGGTCAGGACCATTAGGGCCAGAACGAGTATGGCCAGCGTGTTCTTTCTCATGTGCATTCCCCCCACTTACCCCCGTTAGCCCTTGAAACGGCTCTGTTTGATGAATTTCTTGATCTTCTTCTCACCTATCCAGACCTTCTTGTTGGTCTCGATATGGATGAGTTCCAGGTTCACCTGATAGAACATCACGGACTTTCCGCCCTCTTTGTCCTCGATCGTATTGATGCCGCCCTTGAGCATGTAGTCCGCTCCGGCCTCCATGCCCATCTCCTTGGCCGAAGACTCCGAGGCGTGCTTGGCCTGGTCCGTGCGCTCGGAGCGTATCTCATCGCGCTCGGTGGCGCTTGCCACGAACTCCACCTCGCCGGAGTTCACGAGCGCGCGCTCAAGGTCCTTGCTGAAGGTGCGAACGTTAATGTGCTCGTGGCTGTTGTTGCGCACAGTGCCCACGATAACCACAGGGCTGTTGTCCCCGTGGGAGCGGTACCACTTCTTGAGCCATCCGCCGCCCAGGCAGTCATCTATCATGGCCTCGGAAACAAGCCTGCTGTCAGTGTCGTTCCAGCGGCCGGAGAGGTCTATTACCGCCCCCACGTCAACGCGCTGTACATCCGTGCCCCCGCATGCCCCAATGGCGAACATGGCGGCAAGGGCCAGAACGATAACAAGTGATTTTCTCATTACAGAATTCCTCCTTACAAGATTATTCGGGTCAGTAACTATTAATAGCCTTTGGTGATAGCCATTGGGAAATATTCTAACATCAAATCCTTTTAAATGCTATAGCATGGATATAATGCAACTGGACATTCCCTGACAATCATCCTTATATAGATACCTATTAGGCACCAGTAGGCACCAGAATGCGCCCTGCCAAAGCGGAACCGGGCGGAGCGTTCGGCCAAAGAGAGTTTAAACGGTGTTTGCAACAGTATTTTACAATTTCCGGTGGCATCGTGGAATCAGAGGGGCGGTAATCTCCATTCAACGCTCATACAGGCTAAAGCCCCTTGTCATGGACACTTTGAAAGCTCTATAATGTTAAGCTTAGTTTTAACTTATTATATGAAGGAAAGGGTCTGATATGAACAGGAAGGTCGCAGTAGTAGGCGCCGGAAACGTCGGAGCGTCGCTGGCGGAACTCATCGCACGCGCCGGTATTGCTGATGTTGTCATCACTGATATAGCAGAGGGCGTGCCGCAGGGCAAGGCCCTTGACATGAGCCAGGCCTGTGCGCTCTGGGGCTCCAGCGCCCAGGTCTTCGGAACCAATGGATACGAGGAGACCGCGGGCTCTGACATCATAGTCATCACGGCCGGGCTTGCCAGAAAGCCGGGCATGAGCCGCGACGACCTGCTTGCCGCAAACTCAAAGATAGTGGGCTCTGTAACGGAGGAGACGGTGAAGCTCTCCCCCGATGCCATCATAATAGTGGTCACCAACCCCATGGACGTTATGGCCCATGTGGCCCTTGGGAAGTCCGGGTTCAACTCCGAGCGTGTGATCGGCATGGGCGGCGTGCTGGACGCGGCCAGGATGCGCACCTTCGTAGCCTGGGAGCTGGGGGTCTCGGTGCCTGATGTTGAG
>DAOWET010000148.1 GCA_030638335.1 Nitrospirota bacterium | reverse complement strand
GGCGGCCTTTTTCTTGACCACCTTCTTCTTCACGGCCTTCTTCTTTGCTGCCTTTTTCTTCTTCACTGCCATTCGTACACCTCCTTAATAATGTCTCACAAAGAGACGATACACAAACTTCTCTTATACTCTGCCTATAAGTGGTATGCGCTTTTCAGAGAGTATGTGAGACAACTGCGGCTCACGTTCTCTCCTTCTGGCGCGATACTCTCTTTCCTCCATCTCTATCCATGTAAGCGTGCACGAAAAGTGTTTCTCAAGGTCGCGGAACTCGTCCACGAGCTGGTTCTTCGTGCCAATGACCATCAGGTCTATGGTATCCACGCTCTTGTCAGACGCGTAGGGACCATAGATGAAGGCGGATTTGGTTCCCGCTCCCCTGAGAACGGCCTTAAGGGAGGCTGTGATTCCCAGGGAAGTGAGCACGAGCCTTCTCAGGTCAGCATAGATCGGTGATTTTTTGTTTGCATTGAAGTATTTGAGGTTGGCGACGCGCTCGCTGGAGATGATTCCGGCCTGTTCGAGGTTGTCCAGTTCGCGTTTTATGCCTGAAGGGTTTTTTTGAAGAAGCTTGGCTATCTCCCTGACATAGAACCTGTCGCCAGGGTTGTTCATGAGCAGAGAAAGAACCTCAACCCTTATCGATGAAGAAAACAGTTTCTTCAACATTAGTAATTTTATAACAGATATAGATAAGGTTGTCAATGAAAAAAACAAATGAAAAATGTAAATTTACATTAATGATACGATCAATAGAGGCAAACGAACGTATCCAAATAAGCAACGTTGCTAATATTAGAACAAAAAGGCTGGAATAAATGTCAGGGAAGTTTCGCTGCGGCGTTTGCGTGCGGTCATCCGGCTTGAAGGGCGCGGGCCTCGGCGAGGTTGCTGATATCGTCCTCGTCGCATGTGCGCGGGGTCTCAAGAATTGCGGGCTTTCCAACGAAGGGATCGGCGCAAAGGAAGCGTGCAAGCCCTTTTGCACCGATATTGCCTTTGCCGATATGTTCGTGCCTGTCGGTGCCGGAGGCCATCTCTCCCTTGGAGTCGTTAAGGTGCAGAAGCTTTACAAGGTCAGCACCGATGTGTCCCATCACTTCATCAGAGAGCCTTTGCGCCCCTTCATCAGAGGTAAGGTCGTATCCAGCCGCAAAGGCATGGCATGAATCGATGCACACTCCGGAGCACAGACCGGAGGTAAGAGAAAAAAGTTCAGCAAGGGCGGTTACCATGTATGTTGTGTCGCCGCGTTTACCCGAAGTGTTCTCAAGAAGCAGACCTGCGTCTGTGTCAATTTCCGCAAGGGCATCCTTGATGCTAAGAGCTGCGCGCTTTAATCCTTGGCCGTCATGGGCTGTTCCGGTGTGCAAAATCACAAAATCAGCGCCGAGTACGTCAGCGCGCAGCATCTCCTGCCGGAGCATGTCAACGGAACGTGCGCGAAGGGCATCGTCAGGTGAGGCGATGTTCAAAAGATACGAGGCATGCGCGGCAACGGGTGTTATTCCGGTGCGTTTGCGTGTCTCTTTAAATAGTTTCGCGTCTTCTTCTGATATCGGGGTCGTGCGCCATCCCCTGGGGTTGTGTGAGAAGAACTGTATGGCGTCGCACCCGAGCTCCTCTCCCCGCAGAAGTGCGCGGTGCAGTCCCCCTGAGATGGAGGTATGGAGCCCGAAGCGTCTCATGCGTATACTTTACCACGGTCATGGAAGTACAATAATTCAGAACCTGTCTTGAGACAGGTTCTATAAACCACAGGAGGTGAGAGACATGTGTGATACGAGCGCGTTCGTGCTGGCTGATGACGGGGAGGAACTCCTGCTTGAGAGCGTGGACTACATCCGCCCGGAGGGAGGAAAGGTCTACCTCAGGAACATATTCGGAGAGGAACGCACGGTAGAGGCGCGTATAAAGGAGATATCGCTGGCAAAGCACAGAGTGGTCCTTGAGCGGTAGCTTTGATGTTATGCGCCTTGTGTCCTCCGGCGCCTCAAGCGCGTTTTACAACATGGCCCTTGACGAGGCGCTTTCCGTGTTCGCGCGCAAAGGAGGTTCAGGACCAACCCTGCGGCTCTACGGGTGGGACAGGCCCTCGGTGAGCCTTGGCAGAAACCAGCGCGCAGGCCTCCTGGACCTTGACCATTGCGCGCAGGCAGGCATACCCGTTGTGCGCCGCCCCACCGGAGGGAGGGCAATACTCCATGGAGAGGAGCTTACATACAGTTTTTCCGCGCCCGTCGGCATAAGGGGCCTTGGCACGGGAGTGCTTGAGAGTTATGAGGCGCTCTCGCATGCGTTCATGCATGCCTTTAATAGCCTGGGACTTTCCGCAATGAGTACCAGCAAGGCAAAAAAATCTGCAAGCCACGCCAGTACAAACCCACTGTGCTTCTCGTCTGCCTCCTATGGAGAGATAAGCGTCAGCGGACGCAAGATAATCGGCTCTGCGCAGCGACGCTGGCCTGATGGCTTCCTGCAGCAGGGTTCCATCCCCCTTAAACTGGACAGGGAGGGCATGTCAAGGGTCTTTGCTATGGATGCTGATGCTTATCAGGATATGGCGGGACTATGCGAGTTTGACAGTGACATTACTCTTGAGCGATTGTGCGAGGCCGTGGTGCGGGGGTTTGGAGAGGTATTCAGCGTTGAGGTGGCCCTGGCCCCTCCGGATAAAGAGGAGGAGGCGCTTGCCAGGAAGCTTGAGGAGGAGAAGTATTCTCAAGAGGGCTGGACCCTGAACCCCCTGAACCCGAGGAGGGGGAGCCGCCGCCGGAGCCGCCAGGGCCAGCCATGAGGGTGGCATCAGGCAGCACTGCCTCCGTGTAGTGCGATATGATCGCTGCCAGCACGGCCATGTACAGGTAGATGCCGAAGATGTTGGCCGCGATGGAGTAGGGCAGGTAGACAATGAAACCAAGCAAAGGAATTAACTGAAGCACCCCTCCAACCAGGGCCAGCAGTATCTGGGCAAGCACATACCCTCCCACAACGATAAGGATCAGGTAGAGAGAGTTGCGGTCCTTCTCCAGAGTCCCCCAGGCAGCTTTGATGGAGTCCATGGCCCCGCGTCCCTCAACGGCCAGAGGGCAGAGTCCCTGCACACTGAGCATATACAGGCAGAGGGAGAAGAAGAGCCCGCACGAGCCAAGCAGAAGCACCCCCATCACGGTAAAAAATATCCCCAGCCTGCTTTCCCCCAGCCCCGCGGCCTCATAACCCAGAGCGCCCGCGCCAAATGCCGCGGCCATGACCACAAACAACGCGATAACGGCCACGCTTATTATGGTGTAGTACCAGGCCAGGGGGGTAAAGAGCTTTTTGGCCTCAGCCCAGAACACGCCCATGCTGAACCTGTTGGCCTCATCCCGGCATGCGTGCGCGATGGAGCCTATAGTGCCTCCTGTTACCAGAAGCCATAGCACAAGGACGAAGGTGACGTATACGAACAGGCACAGCAGAACTACAAACACAGCCCCCAGATATTGCGAGAGCGCAGCACCCGAGGTGGCGGCGTCAAGAAACTGCGTAATGTCCCCGGAGCGCTCTGCCTCCACTCCAAGGGCCACGGCGAGCACTATCACAGGGATTCCCACGAAGACCAGGAACCCCAGGATATTCAGCAGCACGAAAACCACCTGCACTATCACAAGCTGCCAGTTCCTGTTTGCAAGCACAAAGCCGTGCCTTATGCGCTGGGTGTAGGTCATGGGCATATTCTAACAGTAAACGTTATTGCCAGGGGTCACGGACCCCCTTTAAACTGGTGGCTTCCGCCTCAACGGTTATCAGCCAGAGTAAGACCCCTCAGCGAGGGGCCTCCGTGAGGGGTCACGGACCCCTTTTAAACTGGTGGCTTCCGCCTCAACGGTTATCAGCCAGAGTAAAACCCCTCTGTGAGGGGCCTCCGTGAGGGGCGGGGCCGGAAGGGACGGTCTGCACTGTATAATAGGAGCCATGAAAGACGCGCGAGTCAGGAAGATAATGAAGGTCAGGGGGGCGGATGCCCATGAGGAGGAGGACTCCCTTGCCAACGAGGGCAGGCTCAACATCACCGTAAACGGCATCAAGGTGGTGAGCATGTTCTGCACTCCCACTATGCTCCGTGAGCTGGCGGTGGGGTTTGTGATGAGCGAGGGCATAGCCGAGGGCGTATGCATGGACCGCATGACCCTTATGCACGGAGAGGAAGAATCCACTGTGGAGATGCACGCGGAGGGGGAGGTGGACCTCGAAGGCGGCACAGTGACCTCGGGATGCGTGGGCGGCATGAGCTTTGGCGGCAAAAAGGTCCTGAGCGCGCACGAGGACGGGCTCAAAGTGGAGGTGTCCGCGCTTCGAGCGTCCATGAAGAGGTTTCTGCATAAGGACGGGCTCTATACCGAGACTGGGTGTGCGCACAGGGCGGCACTTCTTGACGGGGACGATGTCATCTCCTACGCTGAGGACATCGGCAGGCATAATGCCGTGGACAAGGTGATAGGGGGAGCGATACTTGAGGGCGAGAAATTTACCGGCAAGGTGCTTTTTGCAAGCGGCAGGCTTTCCTCCGAGATAGTGTCAAAGTGCGCTGCCTGGGGCATACCCATAGTGGCCAGCCGCGCGGCCCCAACAGAGCGTGCGGTTAAGATCGCCCAGGACGCGGGTGTGACGCTTGTGGGGTTCATGCGCGGGGAGCGCTTTAATATCTACTGCCACCCCCAGAGGATAAAGCTTTAGCCCCTGCCGTTTTCCAGAAGGAAATCCCTGTAGACCATAGTAGTGTCTGAAGAGGTATGTTCCATGGGCCATCCTGCTATAATATCAAACCTGTGAACAAAACCTTTATGGGAGGGTAAAGACCGGAAATGTTATCGGAACGTGAACTTGAGCGCTACAAGCGCCAGATGATGATGCAGGGCTGGGGAGAGGATACCCAGAGGAAACTCAAGAGATCCACCGTGTTCGTGGCCGGTGCCGGGGGGCTCGGCTCTCCGGTGTCCATATACCTTGCGGTGGCAGGTATTAACCATATCCGCATATGCGACTTCGATTCTCCGGAGATGAGCAACCTGAACCGCCAGATACTCCACGACCACACGCGCGTGGGCACGAACAAGGCAATATCGGCCAAGCAGACACTTGAACAGCTCAACCCGGACATTGAGGTCACGGCCTTCACGGACGAGATCACGGCAGACAGCGTGGACGAGCTTGTGGGCGACGCGGAGATAATCCTTGACTGCATGGACAACTTCCCCACGCGCTATATATTGAACGACTGCGCCATAAGGAAGGGGATCCCAATGGTCTACGGGAGCATCCACGGCATGGACGGCAGGATGAGCTTCATAAACGTGCCCGAGACTCCGTGCCTGATGTGCGTTTTCGAGGCCTCTCCCCCCAAGGAGGTCTTCCCCGTAGTTGGAGCCACGCCCGGCGTGATAGGCTCGTTGCAATGTCTGGAGGCAATAAAATACCTGGCAGGCGTGGGCACCCCACACAGGGGCAAGCTTCTTGTATGGGAGGGGATGAACGTCTCCTTCAGGAGTTTTAATACCCATGTGAACCCGGAGTGCCCGTCCTGCAAGGGCGTGCGATAAGAGGACTCTCCCTTTTTCTCTGTATCGAGTTCGAGGGCTAACTAACTCATAAAGGGGAAGCATAACGCCATGGTTTCGGACGTGCTTTTCGGGAAGTGCGGCGGATAACTCGTTCTTGACAAAACCTTCTTGTGGTGATACATTGTAATAACAATGTTTAACCATAGGAGGATGTAGTCATGATCAAGAAACTGACCAGACACGGCAACAGCCTGGCCCTCGTAATCGACAAAGGTGTCCTCGACCTTCTCGATATTGACGACAAGACCCCTCTTGATATCTCGACGGATGGCAAGATACTGCTGGTCTCGCCGGTGAGGGATGAAAAGCGCAGGCGGCAGTTCGAGGCGGCGCTTGAGAAGGCCAACAAGAAGTACGGGCGTGCGCTCAAGAGGCTTGCCGATTGAAAGAGCCCGTTTTTCTGGGACTTGATGAGGTCGTCGAGATCCACCGCGACCAGATAGAGCGGTACGGCGGGCACCCCGGCATACGCGACGTCGGGCTCCTTAAGTCCGCCGTGGCGATGCCTGCCGCGGGTTCCGGCGAGGACTATTTCCATACGGACATCCACGAGATGGCTGCCGCGTATCTCTTTCACATTGTCCGGAACCATCCCTTCGTGGACGGGAACAAGAGGACCGGAGCGGTGGCGGCGGTGGTCTTCCTCATGATGAACGGGGGCGTGCTCCATGCCGGCGAGGCGAGCTTCGAGAAAATGGTACGCTCTGTTGCCGAGGGTGATATGGACAAGGCCGGGGTGGCAAAATTCTTCAGGGCGCATTCCCGGAAAAAGGGGCGGAAATAATTGCTGGCCCACGTCAACTTGAGCAGCGTTCCGCTGTGGACACGGAGTGCCTGTCCTGCAAAGACGTTCGGTAGAGGGCGCTGGCTCGGCCCGGATTTCCTAAGGCTTGGGGATATGAGGCACCAAGGATATGCGGGCGGGTTCGCCGGGGCATGGCAATGAGGTTCGACCGTTTCCCGACTTTTAAAAAAATGGGATGTCCCTGTTTATTCACAAGGTTATACTTCCGGAAACAGGCCTGAAGCCAATTCAAGCAAGTATCTAATATAATCTGCCCAGCCCATCATAATCGCAAATTTTGCGATTATGGCTAATGCCATTGGCCCCTTGTATTTCCCTGCGCTTCGCCAAGTTGCAATATAGATGAATGGTACATAAATCATAAGAAATGCTGAAAGCAGAAATGCGAAAGCCACTCCTGTCCGAGTAGCAAGTACACCTAGGTATATAAGATAGGCCCAGGTTGCTCTTGTTAACACATTGACACCAAAGGCAAATATCCAAAATGTTTTTGCAAGCGGAATGTCACCACGCCATAAAGCTTTAATCAATGCCACAGCATATCACTCCCTTCGCCTATTTTCTTCTATTTGCTCACAAAGAACAGGCCACTTTTCACGAATCTCGTCTACAATTTTATTTCCTTCAAATACTTCTTTTGTTCGGCCTTCTATATGTACCACATTATCATCTTCATATTCCCCAAACCACCCTAAGGGTTGCTTCTTCAAATTAACATCGATGATATTAAGGTGCTTTGCTTTTTCAAAAACTTTCATTATATGTCCATCTTGATAATAGCTGCATCCGATGACAACACATATCTTTGCCTCTCGGACGGCTTTGTGAAATTCATGGAATAAAGTTATGAAAGGGTCATCGGGTTGTATTTTGCTGCCTGGCCCTAATATAAGCTCTGGACTTTTGTCAGGTGGTGTTTTTGTCTTTTCAACTATGCGCCAACTGTTATCAACAAACCAAGAAAGTGAACCATGAATCTTATAAAGATTAATACCCCTGTCCTTGCTATCAAACAACGAAGGATTCCATTTTTCATCAAATCCTGTAGTAAAATGTATTCCCGCTGATTTGCAGGAACGCTCGATGCACAGATCGTAATTACTTGTAAATACCTTAAGGCGACCGTTTTCTGGCATGAAATCCTTAAGATGAGATAGATAATCAGGCGTTGCACTTTGCTGATATTCCTCTAAAATATCTTTCACCAAATCTCCAATAAGATATGGAAGCTCAGATGTCTTTTTGCAAAGATCCTTTGGCATATCAATTTTGAACATACTCTTTCGGGTGGCTTCCTTGATAAGCTGGATATAGTCAAAAAAGTTCTCATAATTATCATCAACGCTAGGGTCTATTCTGGAGATGAATTCGAAAATTTCTTTAAATGCAGTTGTACGATTTCAATTTATATCACGAAGTTCCTGGAGCCTATCTCGTATACGGTGTGTTAAATCCTTAACGGTTGGCATCCCGGCATCAACCGTGGCCCCTGCTCCGAGCAGGAAGATAATGTCAGAATCGGTTCTATGAGGTAATTCCGGGGACATGATACTTAATTCACCTTCTCTCAACACGGCAACCACCCCTAGCCACAAAAAGAAGATGCACTATCCATGCTTAAAACCTATCACCAAACACCAAACCTGTCAATATGGAAAGCGAAGGGAGGGCCGGAAACCCCCTTTTCCGTTCAGGCGTCACGGGCCTTGCGGGCTATGTGTGGTAAAATGTACGCAATGGGCAAACATGAAAAGCTCCTGCTCAGGATAGTGAGCGGGACATCCGATGCAAACATTCAGTTCGAAGAACTGCGTAGCTTATTGAAGAGTTTAGGGTTTGAGGAACGCACCAGAGGCAGCCACCATATTTTCAGCAAGAGCGGCGTTGCCGAGATCATCAATCTCCAGCCGCTTGCGGACGGGAAGGCAAAACCCTATCAGGTCAAACAGGTCAGAAACATCTTGCTGAAATACAAGCTCCACAAGGAGGTGTGAGGTGTACAAGTACGAGGTAATAATATACTGGAGCGCCGAGGACGGCGCATACGTGGCGGAGGTGCCTGAATTGGCGGGATGCATGGCCGATGGCGCAAGCTATGAGGAGGCCATAAAGAATGTCCAGGTAGTTATCGCCCAATGGATAGAGACCGCCAAGGACCTCGGACGGGACGTCCCCGCACCAAAAGGGAAACTCATGTATGCCTAGAGATGTCCGCTGCCGAGGGGCGGGCGGGCTTGATCGTATGAGACGCTCCTAATTGATCCAGAGCAGGGGCTTGTATATCCAGCCCTCGTCTCCGTACTCGTCCTTGACCTTTACCCAATCACCTTTTATCTCGATCACCCTGAAGGAGTAGTACTGGAGCGCGGGGCTCATATCGTTCTGGTCGAAGTGCGTGCCCGGGCCCACGCGAATGTTGGCCTTCTCGCCCTTGACCACCGCGCATTTGTAGGAGTTGGTTACAAGCTGCCCAAATACCCAGTACACGTCGCCCGTGAAGTCCTTGACCTTGTACCACACGCCTCGCTTTTCAATGGTCTGGAAGGGCATGTACTGGAAGACCTCCCAGAGCTTCTCGTACTTTGTGCCGGGACCGCTGCGGAGGTTGGCCTCGGGGGCTTTGACGCAAAGCGCGAAGGCGCTGCCGGCAAAGGCCGTGATCATTATGAGAACGATTATCGCGGTCAAGGCTTTTCTCATGTATAGTCCTCCGTTATCAAGTCAATATAATGTACAACTAGTATGTTAGAATTTTACGACTTCCGTGTCAAGGTGGCCTCAAAAGGGGGATTTAGAGCTGACAATGGACGCTGGCGGATATGCAAAACGTATTGCGCGGGCAGTGGAGGTGTTGTGTTAAGTCCTTTCAGCATACAGCCCACCGGAGACGAGGCTGAACGCCCCGGTTCAACGTCTTCTGCAGGACCTGATGGCACCGAGGCTGAACGCTCCAGTTACGCTGTGCCCGTTGGCACCGAAGCTGAACGCTCCGGTTCAAAACTCCTTGGCTGGCTGTTTGTATTTGCCGTGTCCATGGGGTTTCTTGAGGCCATTGTAGTTGTCTATCTTCGCATGCTTTTCTTCCCGGATGGGTTTTCATTCCCCCTTGGCATGATACCTCCCGGGGTGCTCATGACAGAGATCGTGCGCGAGGCATGCACCATGGGCATGCTCATAGCAGTGGCCGCTGTCTCGGCAAGGGGTTTTACTCGTCGGCTCGGGGCCTTTCTTTTTGTCTTTGGCGTATGGGATATTTTCTACTATGTTGCACTGAAGATCTTTCTGGGCTGGCCCCCATCGCTTCTGACATGGGACGTGCTGTTTCTGATCCCCGTGACATGGCTTGGCCCTGTGCTTGCACCCCTGATCGTTGCGGTTACCATGGCCGGGTTCGGGGGATGGCTTATGCTTAAGGGCGAGCATGTGCGCATTGGCCCGGCCTCGTGGGTGGTGCTGTGCATGGGGGCCTTTGATATCTTCTGCGCGTTTGTAAGCGATTATGCGGTACTGATAGTTAAGGGCGGTTTCCTTTCCGATATATTCGGACTGCTCAGCAGCCCTGAGTTCATGGAGCTTGCCGCAGCCTACGTGCCGGAGAGTTTCGGGTGGGGGCTGTTCGCCATTGGCGAACTGATGGTGCTTGCAGGCATATGGCATGTTGTGTCCAGGGATTTTAGTCCGCCTATCTCATGATTTCAATGCTTATTGCGAGGTCGCGTTTAGTCGCTTTTCTGTTTCCCTATTCGTGAAATAAGCGGATTAGAGTGCTTCGGGGCCTTTTTCCCCTGTGCGTATGCGCACTACTTCCGAAAGGTCGTAGACGAAGATCTTGCCGTCGCCGATCTCTCCGGTCTTGGCAGCCTCGCTGATGAGGCCTATCACTTCCTCCACCTTGTCGTCACTTACGGCGACCTCCACCTTGACCTTGGGCAGGAAGTTCACCTCGTAGGTGGCCCCTCGGTAGAGTTCCACGTGGCCCTTCTGCTTGCCAAACCCCTTGACCTCGGTGAGCGTCATCCCTTGTATATCAGTTTTTGTCAGGGCCTCTCTCACAGCGTCCAGTTTGAAATGCTTTATCACGGCAGATATCATCTTCATATCGTTTGCCCTCCCACGCTAGCGTCCACAGGGTATGCTACCCCGGCCTCCATCTCCGTGCGTATAATAGATGATGCCGGACAGGAGTAAACTATCGTAACATGTTTGGGCGTAACATGTTTGGGCCTGACATGACTGGAGAAAAAGGGCCAGAGATGCCGGAGGTTTAAGGATATGCCGGATATTGATATACAGGCAGCGGCTGCTGAAACCTCGGACCCCGTGCGCGCCGGGCGCAACCTTGAGAGGCTGCTCATGGACGCTGTTGCAGACCCGTCTCCTTTTGTCCCTGAGCTTGCCCTGACTGCAAAACTCTTTGCGCACAGCCAGTTCCTTGCAAACTACGCCATCACGAATCCCCAGACACTGCTTTGGGCCCTTGGCAACATGAGAGTCCTCCATGGAAAGGACTTTCTTGAGGCGCGCGCGGCCGAGGAGCTTGACCTGCCCACCGGGGTTTCGCAGGAGGAGGCCATGAAGCGCCTGAGGCACTTCAGGAGGCAGTACATGATGAGCATCACACTGAGGGACCTCTCTGGGGAGACGGACACCATAAGCGCGGCCGGGGAGCTTTCCAGCCTGGCCGACATTGTCATACACCACGCGCTTGCCTGGAGCGTTGACGCGGCCCGGGCCCGCCACGGCGCGCCCGAGGGCAGGTGCAGCATTGTCATCATAGGCCTGGGGAAGCTCGGAGGCGTGGAGCTGAACTATTCCTCGGACGTTGACCTGCTTGCGGTGTACGAAAACGGGCAGGGAGAGACCGAAGGCGTGCCCGCGCCATCGGGGGTCCTGGCCAACAGGGTGACAAACCACGAATTCTATTGCACCGCGGTGAACATGTTCACAAAGATACTGTCTGCCTCCACGGACGACGGGGTGGGGTATCGCGTTGACCTGAGGCTCAGGCCACAGGGGCAAAAGGGCGAGGTGGCCCTCCCGCTTGAGGCCTATCGCCGATATTACGAGTCGTGGGGAAGGACCTGGGAGCGTATGGTGCTTACAAGGGCCAGGCCCGTGGCAGGGGACATGGACCTCGGCAGCCGGTTCATGTCCATGGTGGAGCCCTTTCTGTGGAGGCGCACGGTGGACTATTCAGAGATCGAGGACATCCGCGCCATGAAGAAGAAGATCGATTCCATCGTGACGCGAGACGACATCAAGCGCGGATATGGCGGCATCCGCGAGGCGGAGTTCTTTGTGCAGACCTTCCAGGTGCTCTACGGCGATGAGCATCCGGCGCTGAAAACACCCTCCCTGCATGAGGCCATCATGGCCATCGGGGATATGGGACTTGTGCCCCGCGAAGAGTTGGATGCGCTCTGGGAGGCATACGTCTTCTACAGGAGGGTGGAGCATTACCTCCAGATGTCGGACGACCTGCAGACGTATACCCTGCCGACATCCCGCCAGGCCAGGACTATCCTGGCCCGCAAGATGGGCTTCAGGGGCTGGGAAAATTTCTCCTCCGCGCTCAGGATGAGGCGCATGCGCATAAAGAACATGTACAACTCCCTGCTCGGTTCCACCGAGGACAAACACGCAGAGGCCCTGACACTGCTGGAGGGCCCGCTGAACTCAGTGGAGATGGAGAGCTATCTTGCCTTCCGGGGGTTTGAGGACATGGAGGCCGGGGTAAAGAACATGTGGCGCCTGAGGGAGAGGGCATCGGCCCCCATGGGGCCTGACGAGCTGGCGCTTGTGAGGCGTAGCGTGCCGGGGCTGCTGGAGAGGGCGCTTGGCTCTGAGAGCCCGGACAGGGCGCTTGGCGCGCTTGAGAGTTTCCTGAGCACCTATGGCATGAAAGGGGCGTACCTTAGAAGCATGCTGGAGCAGGAGCCCATGGCAGCGGGGCTCTCGAAGATATTCGCCTTGAGCCCCGTGCTTACGCGCCTTCTGCTTGCAAGCCCGGACTGCATGAACTGGCTTGTGGAGGAGATGCCAATAAAGAAGACCCGCAAGAAGGTACATGAGGAGATGGGGCGGCTTCTGGCCTCGGGCAAGGATTTTGAGGACCTGCTGGGCAAGTTCAAGGGGGTGGAGTGGCTGAGGCTCGGGATGTTCTTTCTCTCCGGCATCATGCCTGTGGAGGACCTGCAGCGCTACCTCTCGAACCTTGCAGAGGCCCTGCTCTGGGCCGCGCTCGTTCATGCCCGGGGAGAGGGAGCGCCCTTTTCCATCATAGCCATGGGCAAGTTCGGGGGCAGGGAGATAACCTTCGGCTCTGACCTGGACCTCCTGTTCGTCTCGGAGACGGACGAGGGCATCAGGATCGGCAAGAGCATAATACATACCATCACCTCATATACGGGACGCGGAGTGCTCTACGAGATAGACACGAGGCTCAGGCCTGACGGGGAAAAGGGAGAGCTGGTGAAGACCCTGGAGGGTTACAGGAAGTACTACATGCAGCACGCCCAGGTCTGGGAGGCGCAGGCCCTTGTAAGGGCGAGGCCGGTGGCAGGGGACAGGGCCCTTGGGCTAGAGTTCCTGAGCATGGCCAGGGATGTTATAGCGGAGCGCGGGGGCGAACTCACGCTTGAAGACATTGTGTCCGTGCGCAAGCGCATAGTCAGCGAGCTGGCGCGCGAGGACAAGGGCCTCAGCGTAAAGCTCGGCCCCGGGGGGCTGGAGGACGTGGAGTTCCATGTGCAGTGGCTGCAGCTCCAGGCGGTGCGCAAGAGCAGGGGTACGGTAATACCCAATACGCCCGCCGCCATCCGCAGGCTCGCTAATCATGGAGACCTGCCGGAGGGCCACGCGCGGATATTGCTGGAGGCCTATGATTATTTCAGGCGGCTCCAGAGCTTCCTGTGGCTGGGCGGAGAATCCCTTGTGACACCGGGCTCGTTCATGGCGAAGGTCACAGCGAAGTTCATGGGCCACCATGATGAAGAAACCTTCCTGGCCGCTTTGAAGGCCCACAGGGCAGCAGTGCTGGGGGTGCTTGGCAGGTGAGGGCCCCTATGGTTAAAGGGTGCTGGCCGGAGTGTTGCGTGTTTTTGGATTTTTGCCTATAATAAATCTGTTGTAAATATTTTAGAGGGAGCGTAATGATGCCGGATCCTTCCGACCAATCTGACCGATCTGAACAGATAAAAGAGCTTGAGGCCATACTCAGAGAGCTTGAGGCGGCCGAACACCCGGACTTTGAGACCATAGCGGATGTCCAAGCCCAGATAGACGAGATAAAGGCCGAAGGCGGGGAGACCTCTTCAGAAGGCGGCGAAGGTGGCCAGGTGGATCTGGACACATTTGACAACTGGGCCTCAGAGGCCAGCGAGCGTTACGCGGACCCGGACAGCTATGGCGAGGGCCAGCGCTTCAATGTGGAGAACGAGCCTGCAGCTGCGGAGGCCCCGGGGCTTGAGACCTCCCCGGCTGCTGCTGCGCCTCAAAGCGACGAGGGCCTGAGCGAGGACATGCGCAAGGTGATGATGTTCCTTGTGGAGAACGTTGTGGTGAAGGCGTATAACTCGGTTACGTTCAAGGGCAAGAAGAAGCTTCCGTCCATCGTCAATGCCGCGGCCAAAGGCGGAGGCCCAAACCCCCTTGGGCGGTTGAGCTTTAACATGAAGCGCGGTTTTGAGCAGGCCTTTGGCAAGATAAACTACTCAGAGCAAGATAAAAACGCGATCCTCTTCCATTTGGTGCTTGACCTGGACGACAATATTTATGAAGTGGAGCACCAGGACGTGGGCGCTGCCAGGATACTCAAGAGCCTCATAGCCCAGGAGCACCTTCCCTCAAATCTTTACAAGAAACTGGACGCAAAGGGCGCGTTCAACAAGTAGCCCGCATATTGCATGAAGGGCTGTGGTAAAGGTACAAAACGTTTTGGTTCCATTTCAATAAGCATAATTTTGCAAATATTGCAAAGTCGCATTTTGTACCTTTTGCTTCCCCGCCGTCTGTTCATATGGCCATCTGGCCTCCGGGCGAGGTGCCACGGGCACTTTTTAACGGATATCTTCACTGCATAGCTATAAAGCATTCGAAACGTTGTAAATGGGCCCTTGGCCCCTACTTCGCCATAAGCCGCGTCGCTCATCATAAAGGGGGAGGAGAAGACCTTTTTCATATGACCTTCATGGCTTCCTGGACGTCATTCTCCGGGAAGCAGGAGACGTTCACGACCATCTCTCCAGCGTCACTACAGTTGTTTTTACAGCTTGTCGGCAATTGTTTGTCAACTGATTTTCCTCAATAATTCATTGGCTTGCGGCTTGTCAAGGCAGTGCGTCCAGGAGGGCCGTGAGTGCCATGAGACAGAGGCCGCCGTCCTTGACTTTCTGCCGTATATATCATTAAAATGTACATACGGCTAATGATTGCCGTATGAAGGCATATCCTTTTTATTTGCCTCCAACATCCGCATTAGCGGGACTTGGGACGCCCTGTGCCCTGTTTTAAGTGATGGGCGTCCTTTTATAACTGAAAAAACAGGAGTATATTAGAGATATGTGCCGTCTGGCAGCCATAACATCTGACAAGTACTTCTCTCCTATGGACAACGTCCTTGCGCTTGAGACCATGAAGGAGGGCCACGATGGCTCGGGCATGGGGTTGGCTATGAAGGACCTTGGGGGGGAGTTCAAGGGCATGAAGGACCTGCCCGTGCTCTCCTGCATCTGCTCGAAGGACGGGTACCCCACCCTCACCGAGTACATGCAGAAGAAGGGTTTTGTGGAACGCCACACCTGGGCGCCCAAGACCCGTCCGGTTGCGGGCATACAGGGACGCGACTATTACCTGGCAAAGGTATACGAATATCCCGAGCAGTACAGGGACAGGGAGCAGAGCGTGAAGGACGACCTGCTTTTAAGGACGCGCCTGGAACTCAAGCGCATGGGACAGGCTGACGAGTCCATAGTGGTATTCAGCTTCTACCCGGACGTGATCATGCTCAAGGAAGTGGGCGACCCCCTGGCCCTCGGCGAGTTTTTTGGCCTGGACAAGGCCAACATCAAGGCGAAGATAATCCTTGCCCAGGGCAGGCAGAACACCAACTACGCCATCAACCTCTACGCGTGCCACCCCTTCTTCCTGCAGGGCTACGGCTCCATGACAAACGGCGAGAACACTGCTTTTGTTCCCATCAGGGAATACCTCACCGGCCGCGCGCACCCCGGCTACACAGGGTACAACTCCGACAGCGAGGTGTTCACCCACATACTGCACTATGTAGTGCGGCAGCTGGGGTTCCCGCTTACGTATTTCAAGGACACGATAACACCGCTTACGCTTGAGGAAATGGCGGGAAGGCCGGACGGGGATGCGCTGAGGCTTATAAAGAGCTCTCTGAGGATGCTCACCATAGACGGCCCCAACTGCAACATTGGGTTCCTGCCCGACGGTACCACCTTCATGGTGCAGGACGCCAAGAAGCTCAGGCCCGGCGCGGTGGGCGGTGTGCCCGGACGCTACGCCCTCATGAGCGAGGAGTGCGGCGTGGACGCGGCCGTGCCCAGGCGCGACAAGGACACGGACGTATTCCCAATGAAGTACGACATGGTCATAATCCCGCCCGGGGCAAAGGAGATCAAGGTATGGAACCAGCTCAGAGCGGCCTCATGAACGAGACAGACCAGAACCATCAGCTTACGCTGAAGGACTTCCCATACATAGTCAACTGGAACGATTCCCGCTGCAAGCGCTGCGGCAGGTGTACCGCTGTATGCCCTGTGAGGGCGATAAGCCCCGGCGTTGTTGTGCGCACACAGGTGACAAGCGAGGGTGCCACGCCCGAGCCTGTGAAACAACGCTCTGTTGTGCAGGTGGTGAAGCAGTCAAACGAGATCGACCAGTATTGCGTGGGATGCGCCACGTGCTCTCTGGTCTGTCCCAACGACGCCATAGAGCCGCAGTTCAACCCCAACCACCGCTTCCTCCTCTTCAAGAACAAGGGCGGTGATTCATACAAGCGCGGGGGCCGCAGGAACGACCCCTCACTCAGCACTATAGAGCAGCTGAAGTTCACGAGGATATCCATGCTCACCGACCCGGCGCTGGACGCGGGCAGGCACGAGTTCCGCATACGCACCTATCTGGGGCGCGTGCTTCCGCCCGAGGATCTTCCGGTGAAGGTTACGGGCGATACGCTCGGCCTCATTCCGAACACGTTCATCCCCCCTGTGCGGGAGATATACCCGATAATGATAGGCTCCATGAGCGTCGGCGCTCTCTCGCCTCCAATGTGGGAGGGCCTGGCCATGGCCGTGGCCTACCTCAACGAGGAGATGGGAATGCCGGTGGCAATGGCCACGGGCGAGGGCGGAGTGCCGCCAAGGCTTTTAAGGAGCCGTTACCTCAAGTACTTCATCCTTCAGATAGCCTCGGGTTACTTTGGCTGGGACGAGATAGTGCACTCCCTGCCCCATATGGTGGAAGACCCCCTTGCCATTGAGATCAAGTACGGCCAGGGCGCAAAGCCCGGGGACGGCGGCCTGCTGATGGCATACAAGGTCTTAAAACTCATCGCGGAGATAAGGGGCGTACCCATGGGCGTGGACCTTGCGAGCCCTCCCACGCACCAGACCAAGTACTCCATCGAGGAGGCCGTTGCCAAGATGATCCAGTCCATGAGCATGGCCTGGGGGTTCCGCGTGCCGGTCTTCCCGAAGATATCAGGCTCGAACACCGCAAAGAGCGTGCTCAATAATCTAGCAAGAAACCCTTATGCCGCAGCCCTTTCCATAGACGGCGAGGACGGAGGCACCGGCGCGGCCTTTAACGTGAGCATGGACAAGATGGGCCATCCCATAGCGTCCAACCTCAGAGAGTGCTACCTGGACCTCGTAAGCCAGGGCAAGCAGAACGAGCTTCCACTTATCGCTTCGGGGGGTGTGGGTAAGCGCGGCAACCTCGCGGCAAACGCCGCGGCCCTCTTTATGCTCGGGGCCTCCGCCGTCTCCATCGGCAAGTACATCATGCAGGCCGCGGCAGACTGCCTCGGCGACGAGTACAACCGCTGCAACCTCTGCAACACCGGCCGATGCCCGCGCGGCATCACCACGCAGGACCCGAAGCTCTATCGCAGGCTTGACTCTGACCGCGTGGCCGAGCGCATTGTGGACGTGTTCGTTTCAGCTGATACGGAACTCAGGAAGATCTTTGCCCCAATGGGCCGCTCCACCGAGCTTCCCATCGGCATGAGCGACGGCCTGAGTGTCGCTGACAAGGCCATTGCCGAGAGGTTGAAGATAAATTATGTCTGCTAGGAAGCCTGCAAAGAATACCGCCGCCAGGAAGGTGGTCGTGGACGGGATGGAGAAAAAAGGACACCTTGTGTCCCGTGTGTCCTCGCGCGAGCTTGAGGAGTACGTGCAGGCCGCTGTGGAAAAGGGCGCGCGCACCATTACCGTAAAGGCCATGGGCCAGCACGGCATCGGCGGGCGCATCTGGCCGAGGGACGAGAGGATAAAGATAACCGTGGAGGGCACCTCCGGCCAACGCCTGGGGTCCATGGGCTTTGAGGGCACGGAGATCCTTCTAAAGGGGAGCGCGTCCGACGACACGGGCTGGATAAACTGCGGGGCCGAGATCACGGTGCTTGGAAACGTGACGAACGGAGCGCACAACGCCGCGGCCCAGGGCAAGCTCTATGTGGCAGGCGGCGGCGGCGCTCGCTGCGACACCATGACCAAGCACAACCCCCGCTTTGACCCGCCGGAGTCCTGGTACCTCCGCGACGTTGGAGACAGCTTTGCGGAGTTCAAGGCCGGAGGCATCGCCGTTGTCTGCGGACACAAACCCAGAAACCCGGAGAACGTCCTTGGCTATCGCCCCTGCGTAGGCATGGTGGGAGGCACTATTTACTTCCGCGGCCCGCACCAGGGCTACAGCGAGAGTGACGCAAAGCTCCTTGAGCTTACCCCGCAGGACTGGGACTGGCTCACAGGTAACATGAAGACCTACCTCAAGAAGATCAAGCGCCCCGAACTGATTGGGGAGCTTACTGAGGATATTTCCAAGTGGAGCAAGATAGTCGCCTTCACCCCCGCGGAAAAAGCAGCGCGCGCAAGGGCCAGGGTTCCCATGGGCGAGTTCAGGCTCGAAAAGTGGGAGAAGGCCGTTGGCTCGGGGGGCATCTTTGGCCCGTATATCTCGCACGAGCGCACCGCTCTGCCTTACGTGACCACGGGCGAGGACAGGAGATTGAGGCCCATATGGGCAAACGACAAATACCTGCCCCCCTGCGCCTATACCTGCCCCACGCGCATACCCTCGCACAAGAGGGCCACCATGATACGGCAGGGCAGGGTCAAGGAAGCCCTTGAGATGGTGCTTGAGTACTCGCCGCTTCCGGCTACGGTGTGCGGCGAGGTCTGCCCCAACCTCTGCATGACCGCGTGCACCAGGGGCAGGGTGGACAGGCCGCTTAATATCAAGGAGTACGGGCGCGCGGCCCTGGAGCTTAAGGCCCCGAAGCCCGCAAAGGGCACGGGCAACACCATAGGCGTCATCGGCGCGGGCCCGGCAGGGTTGTCTGCCGCATGGCAGCTTGCGCTTAAAGGCCATAGCGTGAACCTGTACGAGAGCGCGGACAAGATGGGCGGGAAGTTGGACATGGCAATACCGCGCGACCGCCTGCCGCAGGAGATACTGCAAAAGGAACTT
>DAOWET010000017.1 GCA_030638335.1 Nitrospirota bacterium | reverse complement strand
TCAAGGTCGAATACGCACACCACGAGGTCGCCCACTCACAGTACGAGATCGACCTGAGGTACTGTGAGGCCATGGAAATGGCGGACACGGTAATGACCTATCGTACCGTGGTAAAGGAAATTGCCCGGAAACATGGCATATACGCCACCTTTATGCCAAAACCGATCTATGGGCAAAATGGCAGCGGGATGCACGTCCACCAGTCTCTTTTTGCTGGTGATAAGAACAAGTTCTTCAACGCAAAGGACGAGCATTATCTATCGGAAACCGCCAAACAGTATACGGCCGGCATACTTAAGCATGTACGGGAGATCACCCTGGTCCTCAACCAGTGGGTCAACTCTTACAAGAGGCTTGTGCCCGGATATGAGTCGCCCGTATATATTTGCTGGGCCATGAGAAATCGCTCAGCGCTTGTGAGGGTGCCTTTGTACAAGCCTGGAAAGGAAAACGCCACCAGGATAGAACTCCGTTCACCGGACCCGGCCTGCAACCCCTACCTTGCGTTTGCATGCATGCTGGAGGCCGGGCTGACAGGCATTGAGAAGAAATACAAGCTCCAGGCGCCGGTGGAGGCGGACGTGTACCATATAACGGATGAGGAAAGAATGCGGATGGGCATGGAATCGTTGCCCGGGAGCCTCATCGAGGCCATAGAGATAGCCGAGGAATCAAAACTGCTCGAGCGAGTCCTGGGCGAACATGTTTACGGCGAACTGCTCTTGAGCAAGAAAACCGAATGGAACAATTACAGGGCAAGGGTTTTCCCCTATGAAATAGAAACATACCTGCCCATGCTATAGGCAATCAGGGGGCCACGGGGCCACAGGCCCCTTTTAACTGGGGGCTTCCGCCCCGACCGCTGGCAAGAATACGCAAGGGGGCCACGGGTCCCATTTAAACTGGAGGCTTCCGCCCCGACCGTTTTTTTAAACTGGATCGTCCAGCCTCGGATGTATTCAGGCAAAGCAACGTAGCATCTCATCTTTAAAGCGTTCCTGCTGGTTTCTCGAAGGAAACATGACTGGTCGACTCGACCAATTAAGCCCTCACGCAGTGAGGCCACGGGCTCGTATTAACTGGAGCGCTCAGCTTCCAGCGTCTCCAAGAAAAGTAACGAGCGTATCTCATCTTTAAAGCGTTCTTGTTGATCCTTGAGAGACGATCGAAGCGAGCGGCAATACATAAGGGTTACGGGTGATTCCGTGACCCTTTGATTTTATGGCGGTTGGCTTTTGCATTACGGATCGGGGTTCGATTTCCCGGGATGCCTGAGCTTTTAAAAGCGGGTTTCAATTAATATATTGAAGGTGGTAGAATGTATCGTGGCAAGTCATTGCCATCATGATTTTCAATATCTGCCGGATGGTTCAGGGTACAGGGAATGCCAGAGACCGTAAGCAGGGGAATAGGTTCCAGTACAGTTGGCAGGAAGATACTGATGGCCGTAACCGGCCAGATGATGATCCTGTTCGCGGTCATACACGTTGTGGGCAACTCCACCATATATTTCAGCGGCCTTAATTCCTATGCAGAGCACCTGCACGAGCTTGTGCCCCTTGTCTGGGCCACGAGGTTCGTGATGCTCCCGGCCCTCCTGCTCCATGTATTCTTCGGCGTACAGCTTGCGCTTGAGAACAACAGTGCAAAGGAGAGCGGCTACTCGGTAAACACGAATCTCCGATCCACCTTCGCCTCAAGGAACATGATCTGGAGCGGGACCCTTATTGCCGCGTTTCTGGTCTACCACCTCATGCACTTTACCTTCCAGGTTATAAGCCCCGAGGCCGCAGCCTCTGCCAACGCGGACGCGCTTGGGAGGCCGGATGTGGCGGGCATGGTCATCTACGCGCTCAGGAGCTACGTTGTTTCTCTTGTGTACATTTTCTCTCTGACCGGGCTTTTCCTGCATCTGGCGCACGGAGCACAGAGTTCGTTCCAGAGCCTTGGGCTCAGCAATGAGGGTGCGGAGCCTGCCATCTCAAAAGGCGGATATTCGGTCGCCCTGGTCATCTTCATAGCGTATGTACTTATCCCTGTGCTGGTGGTTCTCGGGATAGTGAAAGGTTGAGAAGGTTAAGAAATGATACTTGATGGAAAATGCCCCTCAGGCCCGCTTGCTGAGAAGTGGAGCAGGCACAGAAACGATCTCAAGCTCGTCAACCCGGCCAACAAGAGGAAGTACAGGATAATCGTGGTTGGCGCCGGGCTTGCCGGGGCCTCGGCCGCTGCGAGCCTTGGGGAGCTTGGATATAATGTAGAGGCCTTCTGTAGTCAGGACAGCCCCCGCCGCGGCCACAGCATCGCGGCCCAGGGCGGCATCAACGCGGCCAAGAACTACCCCAATGACGGCGACAGCGTATTCAGGCTCTTCCACGACACCATCAAGGGCGGCGATTTCCGCGCCCGCGAGGCAAACGTATACCGCCTTGCGGAGGTGAGCAACAGCATAATAGACCAGTGCGTGGCCCAGGGCGTGCCCTTTGCGCGTGACTATGCCGGCTACCTGGACAACCGCTCCTTTGGGGGTGCCCAGGTCTCAAGGACATTTTACGCCAGGGGCCAGACCGGGCAGCAGCTATTATTAGGAGCATATTCCGCCCTTTCCCGCCAGCAGGCCGCGGGCACGGTGAGGCTCCACCCGCGCTCTGAGATGCTGGACCTCGTGGTCGTGGACGGCAAGGCTCGCGGCATAACCGTGCGCGACATGGTCACAGGAGAAGTAAGCTCTTACGCTGCCGATGCTGTCTGCCTCTGTACGGGCGGGTACGCCAATGTCTTCTACCTTTCAACGAACGCCATGGGGAGCAATGTAACCGCAACATACCGTGCGTACAAGAAGGGCGCGTTCTTTGCAAACCCCTGCTACACGCAAATACACCCCACCTGTATCCCGGCCTCGGGGGACTACCAGTCCAAGCTCACACTCATGAGCGAGTCCCTGAGAAACGACGGCAGGGTCTGGGTGCCAAAACAAAAGAGCGACAACCGCCCGGTCTCTGAGATACCTGACGAAGAGCGGGACTACTACCTCGAACGCAAGTACCCCTCTTTTGGGAACCTTGCCCCGCGCGACATTGCCTCCAGAAGCGCCAAGGAAGTATGCGACGAGGGGCAGGGCATAGGCACGAGCGGGCGAGGGGTTTATCTTGATTTCGCTGACTCAATAAAGCGCCTTGGCCAGGACGCCATACGCGAGCGCTACGGGAACCTCTTTGAGATGTACGAGCGCATAACGGGCGAGGACGCATACAAACAGCCCATGCGCATCTATCCCGCGCCCCATTATACAATGGGCGGGCTCTGGGTGGACTACAATCTTGAGAGCAACGTCCCAGGCCTCTTCGTGCTGGGGGAGGCCAACTTCTCCGACCACGGGGCCAACCGCCTTGGCGCAAGCGCCCTCATGCAGGGCCTAGCGGACGGGTATTTCGTCATACCCTACACCATAGCCAACTTCCTGGCCCGGACAACACCCGGGGAGGTGCCTTCCGAACACGAGGAGTTCAGGAAGTCCAGGGAGGAAGTGGACGCTCTCACCAAAAGGCTGCTGTCCATAAAGGGCACAAGGACAGTGAACGAGTTCCACCGGGAACTGGGCAGGATCATGTGGGACAACGTTGGCATGGCAAGAAGCCAGCAGAGCCTTGAGAGGGCGCTTCAAAGGATACCTGAGCTCAGGGCGGAGTTCTGGGAGGACGTGCAGGTCACGGGCTCGGGCGCGGAGCTCAACCAGGAGCTTGAGCGAGCCGGACGGGTCGCGGACTTCCTGGAGTTCGGGGAGCTCATGGCCCGGGACGCGCTTCAGCGCAGGGAGTCCTGTGGCGGGCATTTCAGGGAGGAGTTCCAGACCGAAGATGGCGAGGCCCGGCGCGATGACGAGAACTTCTCATATGTTGCGGCATGGGAATCCAAGGGGGTCGGCCGGAACCCGGAACTCCACAAGGAGCCGCTGGAGTTCGAGGACGTGACGCTTGCGGTAAGGAGCTATAAATAATGGACCTGACACTGATGGTATGGCGGCAAAAGAGTGCGGATGCGCCAGGGAAGCTCGATCAGTACGCGGCAAAGGGCATAAGCCGTGAGATGAGCTTCCTTGAGATGCTGGACGTGGTGAACGAGGGTATCGTTAAGGCCGGGGGCGATCCCATCGCCTTTGACCACGACTGCCGCGAGGGCATATGCGGTACGTGCTCGCAGGTCATAAACGGGGTGCCTCATGGAATAGAGGAGCGGACCACCGTATGCCAGCTCCATATGCGGCATTTCAAAGATGGAGACACGATATACATAGAGCCCTGGCACGGAAAGGCCTTCCCTGTGGTCAGGGACCTCATAGTAGACCGCAGCGCGCTTGACCGGCTTATTCAGAGCGGAGGCTATGTCTCGGTCCACACCGGCGGCGTGCCGGACGCAAACGCGATCCTCATCCCCAAGGGTGACGCTGACACGGCCATGGACGCGGCCGAGTGCATAGGGTGCGGGGCGTGTGTAGCCGCCTGCCCGAACGGCTCCGCCATGCTCTTTGTGGCTGCCAAGGTCACACAGCTCGCCTCGCTGCCTCAGGGCAGGGTTGAGGCGAGTGAGCGCGTCAGGGGCATGATCGACAAGATGTCGGATGAGGGGTTCGGAAACTGCTCAAACCACTACGAGTGCCAGGCCGCATGCCCCAAGGGGGTGAAGGTCTCCTTTATCGCCAAACTCAACCGCGAGTACATGAAGTCCTGGTTCTGATATTTTCCCGGACTTGCTCCTGGTAGTGCTTTACCTGGCGTTACTCCACCACCACGCTCTGTGCCTTGAAGCCCAGTCTTTGCTTGAACCTTTCAAGCGCCATGTAAAGCGTTGGTATGAACAGCAGCGTTATGACCGTGGCGAAAAGTATTCCAAAGGCAAGGGTTATGGCCATTGGAATAAGGAACTGGGCCTGCATGTCGGTCTCCAGGATCATCGGGGCAAGGCCGAAGAATGTGGTCAGAGACGTAAGCAGGATAGGGCGGAACCTCCTCTTTCCAGAGACCATGACTGCTTCAAGCAGCTCCAGCCCTTCGGCGCGTTTGCGGTTTATGTGGTCTATCAGCAGAAGAGAGTCGTTGACCACAACGCCGGAGAGCGCCACAACACCGAACATGCTCAGAATACTCAGGTTATATCCCATTATCAGGTGCCCCAATATGCCTCCAACTATGCCAAAGGGGATGGCAGCCATGATAATAAGCGGCTGGCTGTAGCTCCTGAAGGGGATGGCGAGCATCACGAATATCATGAACATTGCCATGCCAAACCCCTTCATCAGGCTCTGCATGGACTCAGCCCTCTCCTTGTCCTCGCCCTCGAAAGCCCTCGAAAGCCCCGGGTACTCCGCCATAAGTTGCTTGAGCACCGTGGCCTTGAGCGCAGCGTTTATCTCCTCAGCGTTGGCAATTGTGTTGTCAACGTCAGCCGTGACGTTAATGACCCTTTTGCGTTCGGTGCGGTTGATAACATTAAACCCCCTGCCTTCAATGACCTCTGCCGCCACGCTTAAGGGCACCGTATCGCCAGAGGGTGTGCGGATGAGCATGGACTCCAGGCTCTGGAGAGTCTTGCGGTCACGGGCAGGGTAGCGCACCATGACCTTGACCTCGTTGCGGCCGCGCTGCAGCCTCATGGCCTCGGCCCCGTAGAACGCGCCCCTGACCTGTCCCGCAAGGTCGCTTTCCGTGACCCCAAGCATCCGGGCCTCTGGCTTGAGCCTCAGGCTCAGTTCCCTCTTGCCCTGGGAAAAGCTGTCCTGGATATTGATTACCCCTGGATACTGCTCAATAATGGTCTTGAGCTTTTCTGCCGCCTTGTTGAGCGTCCTGAAATCCTTGTGCGCAAGGCTCACGTCAATGTTCGCCCCAAAGTGCATGAGGCTTGACTCGAAGGTCAGGGACTCCACACCCGGGAGGTCTCCCACAAGCTTGCGCCATCTGGCGCCAACCTCGGTTGAGGATACATTCCTGTCAGAGGAGGGCACAAGGAACATGATCACGCTTGAGAGGTTCCCCCCGCTTGCCCTTGAAAGGCCAGGGCCGCTTGCAACGACAGAGCCGCCCACCAGGGAGAAGACGTTTCTGAGTATCCTGTCTCCCCCTCCCTCTGTTTTAAGTTTCTCTATGGTCTCCATGCCCTTTTGCACAACGTATTCCTGCACTTTGGCCGTCTCCTGCACTATGGTGCCCACTGGCATCTCGATGGCGACCTGGATGATATCGCTTTCCACCTCCGGCATGAACCGGAACTTTATTATTCCCCCGCCCACAAGCCCAATGCTCATGAAAAGAATGGCTACGGCAGTGGCAACGGTTATTGCTTTGTTGTTCAGGCAGAACTCAAGGCCAAGGCTGTATGGACCATTTATGAACCCTTCGAGCTTCTTTGTGAAGCCCTCCCGCATGCGGTAGAAGAACTTGCCCTCTTTCTCCTCCTGGCTCACAGGTTTTCCTATGGACAGGTGGGCGGGAAGTATGAACAGGCACTCAATGAGCGAGACCGCAAGCACGGGTATGACTACCAGGGGTATGACCCCCATGAACTTGCCCATGTGCCCGCTTATGAACAGGAGCGGCATGAAGGCGGCCACTGTGGAGAGTATGGCAAAGACCACCGGCCCTGCGACCTCCAGGGCCCCGTCCACCGCTGCCTGGAGATGGGGTTTTCCGCGTCTTCTGTGCTCATATATGCTTTCACCCACGACAATGGCATCGTCCACCACGATACCCAGCACCAGTATGAACGCAAAAAGCGAGATCATGTTGATGGAAGCGTCGAGAGCGGGCATGAGCAGGAGCGCACCAAGAAAGGATATTGGGAGCCCCAGCATTACCCAGAGGGCAAGCCTGATCTGCAGGAACATGCCCAGTATCATGAGTACAAGAATGAGCCCGAGGAACGCGTTTCTCAGAAGCAGCCTCTTGCGCCCCGTGAATATCTCCGAAGAATCGTTCCAGCTTGCGATGCTGAGTGTCTCTGGCAGCGAATCCCGTTTTTCCTCAACGTACTGCTTTACTATCGCCGATATTCCGTCAGGCTTCTGGTCGCCGACCCTGAACACCTTGACCATTGCCGCGGGCTTGCCGTCAAAGCGGGCATAGACGTCTGTCTCCTCAAAGGTATCGCGGACCCTGGCAATGTCGCCGAGCCTGACCTCCGTGCCGTCGGGGTTCTCGATTATGGTGATGCCCTCATAATCAAGCCCTGTGTAGCGTTTTCCCTTTGTGCGTATAAGCACTTCTCCGCCCTCGGTCTTGACCGTGCCTGCGGGGAGGTCCAGGGAGGCGCGCCTTATCCGGGCCGCAACGCCCTCAAGCGTAATGCCATAACTTTGCAGTATCTCTTCAGGCACTTCCACCGAGATCTCGTAAGGCCTGACGCCGGAGAGGTCCACCTGGGTGATGTCCTCTCGTGCCAGCAGCTCGTCCTG
>DAOWET010000139.1 GCA_030638335.1 Nitrospirota bacterium | reverse complement strand
GGGCGCGGCGCATCATGCGGGAATCCACTACAGGGCGGCCGTCGTCGGAGAAGGCCACGCAGCCCTCCTCGAGCATCATGCCGAACTCGGCGAGTTCCTCGCCCCTCTGCCCCTTTGTCACGGCCCCTATGGGGAACACCCCGCACATGCCTTCCTGTTGCGCTTTCTTGAGTATGTATTCTGTTATCCCCGCATTGTCGTTCACGGGAGAGGTGTTGGGCATGCAGCAGACACTCGTGAATCCTCCCCGCACAGCAGCATGCGTTCCCGTGCTTATGGTCTCCTTGTGCTCGAAGCCGGGCTCCCTGAGATGCACGTGCATGTCCACCAGGCCGGGGAGGACGAACCTTCCCTTGGCATCGATGGTCTTCGCCTTTAGAGGGGCTTTCCCTCCCTTTCCCTTTGGGGAAATGGAAGCTATCTTGCCGGACTCGACAAGAATATCGTACGCGCCGTCAATACCCTGTGAGGGGTCTACCACGTGTCCGTTTGCGATCACCAGCTTCATGCCCTGCCCCCTGAGGCCAGAAGGTGCATTACCGCCATCCTCACGGCAAGGCCGTTTGTCACCTGCTGAAGTATTACGCTCTGCGGGCCGTCGGCTATGCCCGAGGATATCTCTATCCCCCGGTTCATGGGACCGGGGTGCATGACTATGGCGTCCCTGTCCGCAAGGGCAAGGCGCTGCTCGTTAAGTCCCCAGAGCTTGAAGTATTCCTCTGTGGAGGGGAAGAAGCCGCCCCCCTGCCGCTCCATCTGGATGCGGAGCATCATCACCACGTCCACACCCCGCAGGCCCTCCTCCATGGAATAGTAGACCCTGGCAAGATCAGTGCCCATGGATTCGTTGACAAGGGTCGGCGGCCCTATAAGGCGCACCTTTGCCCCAAGCTTGTTCAGGCAGTATATGTTGCTCTTGGCCACACGGCTGTGTAAGACATCGCCAACTATGGCGACCTCCAGGCCCTTGAAGGAGCCCTTTTTCTCCTTCATGGTAAAGGCATCCAGGAGCGCCTGTGTTGGGTGCTCGTTAATGCCGTCTCCGGCATTTATCACAGAGGCCTTGAGCGAACGGCCCAGCAGGTGCGGCACCCCTGAGGACTTGTGCCTCACTATCACGGTCTCAGCCCCCAGGGCCTCCACAGTGAGTGCCGTGTCCACAATGGTCTCGCCCTTTACCACCGCGCTATTGGGCACGGAGAAGTTCACAACGTCGCATGAGAGGCGCTTGGCAGCCAGCTCAAAAGAGGTGCGCGTGCGGGTGGATGGCTCGAAGAACAGGATCACCACCGTGCGGCCCCTGAGGGTGGGGACCTTTTTTATGTCGCGCCGGAGAACGTCCTTGTACCCGGCCGAGGCCTCGAGTATGGATTCTATCTCACCCGCCTCAAGGGATTTTATGTCCAGGAGGTCCTTGCTCTTAAGCACCGCGCCCTCCACTTTCAAGCACCACCTCGTCCACCTCGTGCCCGTCCTCCGTGAGCTTCACCACCACCGACTCGCCGCGCGCCGTGGGTACGTTCTTGCAGACGTAGTCAGCGCGTATCGGGAGTTCCCGGTGCCCGCGGTCAATGAGCACCGCAAGCTGTATCACCGAAGGCCTGCCAATATCCATGAGAGCGTCCATGGCCGCCCTGATGGAGCGCCCTGTGAACAGCACGTCGTCCACAAGCACTACCGTCATGCCGTTGAGGTCGTGCTCCAGCTCGGTGGGATTGACCTCCGGGCGTTCGCGGATGGAGATGTCGTCGCGGTAGAATGAGATGTCCAGAGAGCCCACCGGGACCTCGCTGCCCTCAATGGCGGAGATCTTCGAGGCTATCCTGTGCGCAAGGAGTACCCCGCCCTTTTGGATGCCTACTATGCAGAGGTCGCCCGCTCCCTTGTTGCGCTCCACTATCTCGTGGCTGATGCGCAAGAGCGCCCTGTCTATCTCTTTGCCCTCAAGAAGACGCTTAGCCATTATAACCTCCTGAATAAACACAAAAAAAACCCTCCACCTCATTTCTGAGAAGGAAGGTCGCCATTTTCCCGTATCGGTTCAAAATATTCGTCTCCATCTGCCTTTTGAATCTCTCCCGGAATCATTTAAAGGCAGTGATATTAAACCAGAATCCCGTGGTTTTGTCAAACAACACTGGATTATTGTGATATAATAAGTTAAACTAGTTTCTAGGGAATACGGGGAAACAGATGATAAAACTTATAAAAAGAATAATATTGCTCTTTATCATACTGGTGTCGTCCTTTGTCTATGTCTCGGTGAAATATGGCGGGGACGAACTGAGGCTTGTGGGCGATACCGTGCAGAGGGGCGCTGCTGACCTTGGGGAGACCGCTGACCTGATAAAAGAATCCACCGATGGCATCACAAAGACCGCCACCGAGACCGCTGACGCCATTGGGAAGACATCGGCCAAGATCAGGGAGACATCGAACAAGGTCTCGCATACCGTGAAGACCACAAGCAAGGCGATACACGATACCTCGGAGAGCCTCAAGAAGACATCCGAACAGACCGTCGCATCGCTGAGGCAGGTGAGAGAGGCCTTAAGCGAGTCGTCCATCCCTTCTGAAAAAACCGCCAATGATTAAAGCCACAGGCCTTGAAAAACACTTTGAAACACCCGCTGGAGACCTGCACATCCTCAACAGCATCGACCTCAGCGTCAATGCTGGAGAGATGGTCTCGATAATGGGGGCCTCGGGCGTTGGAAAGAGCACACTTCTGCATATTCTTGGCACCCTGGACAAGCCCACCTCAGGCGAGATCGAGATAAACGGCCATGACGTGCTTAAAATGGCGGACAAGGCGCTCACAGCTTTCAGAAACAGCACCATAGGGTTCGTGTTCCAGTTCCACCACCTTTTGCCTGAGTTCACAGCACTTGAGAACGTGCTCATGCCCATGCTTATAAACGGGAGTTTCCAAAGGGACGAGGCGGAGAAGACGGCGCTTGAACTGCTTCAGAGGCTGGGACTTGGCAAGAGATATACCCACCGCCCGGGTGAGCTCTCAGGCGGGGAGCAGCAGAGGGTGGCAGTGGCACGCGCGCTTGTCATGAAGCCCAAGGTAGTGCTTGCTGACGAGCCCACCGGCAACCTGGACACGAACACTGG
>DAOWET010000001.1 GCA_030638335.1 Nitrospirota bacterium | reverse complement strand
GACCTTTGTGCTTGCCTTGACGCTTTTTGCCGGGATATTCGGAATTGTATGGACGGTCTCCGGCATTACGACGCTCGAATACCAGATAGGAGAGCTGGAGAGCCGCAAGGCACAGGCCCTCAAGGAAAGAAAAACCATGGAGGCGGAGCTTTTTTCTTTACGCTCCATCCAGCACATGCGGGACAAGGGCCTGGCGCTGAGCATACCTGACAGGGAACGTGTTGTTTACGTAAAGCGTGACTATGTCTCTGTGAGACAGGCCTCAGAGACAAGACAGGGGAGAGCGGATTAATGGAGAGCAAGCGCGCGGCAGTACTGAGCACAGCAGTGATGTTCGGCTTTCTGCTGGTAGGCATTCGTCTTGCTGACCTGATGCTTCTGGACCATGATGCCCTGGCCGCCAAGGCGCGCAATCAGCAGCAGGTGCAGGTGGACGTCTCCGTAAACCGCGGCCTGATCCTTGACAGGCGCGGCAGGGCTCTGGCCGTGAACGTTGACTCCTACTCAGTATACGGCAGGCCTTTCAGAGTTCAGAGCCCGGGTGCGGTATCCTCAGCGCTTTCAGACGCTACAGGACGCAGTTACGACCGTGTGCTGGCCTCTCTGCGGTCAAACAGGAATTTCGTATGGATAAAGCGCAAGATGGAGGCCGCGCCTGCCGAGCGCCTGAGGGGCCTGGGACTTGAGGGGGTGGGTTTCCTCCCGGAGTCCAAGAGGCTGTATCCAAAGGGAAGGCTCGCCTCGCACCTTATCGGTTTTGTGGGAGTGGATAACCAGCCCCTTGAGGGGGTGGAGCTTGAATATAACGAGGACCTGCAAGGAGAGGTCAAGAAGATCCTTGTCTCAAAGGACGCTGCCGGAAGAACGCTCTCCGAGGGCCTGGATGTGCAGAGCCGGGGCAACGGGCTTGTGCTCACCATAGACGAGGGGCTTCAGTATATCTCCGAGCAGGCACTGGATGACGCGATCGAGAAATGGGAAGCGGCCTCTGCCATCGCTATCATGATGGACCCTTATAACGGCGAGATACTCGCCATGGCAAGCAGGCCCACCTATGACCTCAATGACCCCGGCGGCTCCAGGATCTCAAGCCGCAGAAACCGGGCAATTACCGACCCGTATGAGCCGGGCTCCACTTTCAAGGTGGTGACGGCAGCTGCCGTGCTTGAAGAGGAAGTGGTTACCCCGCACACGGAGTTTGACGTAAGCGATGGTTTCATCGACGTGGGGCCCATGAGGGTGTACGATTCCAGACGCCAGGACAGGATTCTGTTTACAGAGGTGATCAAGACCTCCTCAAACGTGGGGACGATCCAGATGGGCAGCCTGCTGGACAACCGCACCTTCCATGACTACATCAGCAAGTTCGGGTTCGGCTCTCGCACGGGCGTGGACCTGCCAGGGGAGGCCCCGGGCATAGTGAGGGATTCCAAGCGATGGTCTGAGACATCCCAAGCCGCAATAAGCATCGGATACGAGGTCGCGGTCACCCCGCTTCAGATCCTGAGGGCATACGCCGTGGTTGCAAACGGCGGCTGGCTTGTTTCTCCGCATGTGGTCAGAGAGGTGGTGGCATCTGACGGTACGGTTCTCAAGCAGTTCAATCCCGGCCTCGGTGACCAGATAATCTCCACCCATACGACCAACATCCTGAAGGACATCCTGATCTCCGTGACCCAGGAGGGCGGCACCGCGCGCGAGGCGGCGGTGAGCGGAAACCTCGTGGCTGGCAAGACCGGCACCACCAGGCTTATCGACCCTGACTCTGGAGAGTACTCCCATGAACGTTATGTAAGTTCCTTTGTGGGTTTTGTGCCGGCTGACAATCCCCGCTTTGCCCTTGTAGTTGTGGTGTTCGAGCCAAAGAAGCAGTACTACGGCGGACGTGTGGCAGCCCCTGCGTTCAGTGCTATAGCTTCGCAGGCACTGGCTTACATGAACGTGCCAAGGGACGATTTCCGGGACAAGAACATCCTTCTGGTCAGGAACGGGGATTTCTAGGTCAATGAGGCTCGGGGAGATGATAGAGGCCATGAAAGGCGTGGACAGCATAAGCGGACAGGTTGACGTGGAAGTCGCCGGGGTTGCGTACGACTCGCGCAGGCTTGAGGCCGGAGATGTCTTTGTGGCGCTCAGGGGCGAGAGCTTCGATGGGGCCGCCTACATAGGTGATGTCCTTCTAAAAGGCGCCTCAGCCGTAGTTGCAGAGGGCCCAACGCGTCCGGAGGCGATGGACACGCAGACACCTTATGTCGGGGTAGCAGGGGCAAGGAGCGCGCTTGCCCATCTTTCGAGCGTGTTCCATGGCCGCCCATCAGAGCGCATGGATGTTGTGGGTATCACGGGCACAAACGGCAAGACCACCACTGCACATATGATGCGCTCCGCCCTGTCGGCCGCAGGGAAGAAGGTAGGCATGGTGGGCACGATCAATTACTTTATTGGGGACAAGACCCTCCCGGCTCCCTTCACAACGCCCGAAGCGCCGGAGTTCCAGGGCCTGCTGGCCGAGATGCTCAAGGCAGGTTGCACGCACGTGGCCTCAGAGGTATCAAGCCATGCCCTTGCCCAGAGGAGGGCTGACTCAACAAGGTTTGCCTCGGCGGTGTTCACGAACCTCACAGGCGAGCACCTGGATTTCCATCACACGATGGAAGAGTATTTTAGAGCCAAAAGCAGGCTCTTCCTTGAACTCCTCGATGGGCCGGCGATCATTAACGTGGACGACCCCTATGGGCGCGAGCTTGCCCGGTTATGTGAAGGAAAGGTCATCACTTACGCAACCACGGAGGATGCGGACATAGTGGCACGCGATATACACAGTGCTCAGGAGGGGCTCAGCTTCACCGTATCTTTCGAGGGCCGGAGCCATGAGGTCAGGACCTCTATGCTTGGGCGCCCCAATGTCTGGAACATCCTGGCCGCAGCCGGGGCCTGTGTGTCTCTGGGGTTTGATATGCCAGAGGCCCTTTCAGCGATCTCAAAGGCCGGTGCAGTTAATGGGAGGTTCATGAAGGTGGAGGAAGGTCAGGGATTCCTCTGTATCATCGATTTTGCCCATACCGGAGACGCCCTCAGTAGGCTGATCGAGAGCGCGCGCGAGTTTACCCGCAAGGGCGGCAGGGTTATCACGGTCTTTGGCTGTGGGGGAGACAGGGACAAGGCAAAGAGGCCCGTAATGGGGGCTGCGGCAACCCAGTTGAGCGATCTCAGCATAATCACTTCGGACAACCCGCGCAGCGAGGACCCGGAGACGATCATTGAGGATATTGTTCGCGGTGCAGGAAACGGCAATTACATGGTAGAGCCGGACCGCGCTAAAGCGATACATGCGGCCATGGCTGAAGCATCTCCCGGGGACACTGTCCTTATAGCGGGCAAGGGCCATGAGGATTACCAGGAAATCTCCGGTGTGCGCACCATGTTCAGCGACATCGAGGTGGCCCGCGAGGCCATACACTCGATGGAGAAGGGGGGCTGATGCAGCGGCTGACCTTTGAAGAAGTGCTTGAGGCCACGGGGGGCAGGGTCCTCTTTGGCAGGCACAATGGCGTTGAGGGCATCTCCATCGACTCCCGCTCCATAGGAGAGAAGGATTTCTTCGTGGCTCTAAAGGGCGAGCGTTTTGACGGCCACGATTTCGTTGCCGATGCGCTTAAGAAAAGCGCCGGCGCCATCGTGAGCATTCCCCCGGTGGCACCGCCTTCGAACAAGACCGTGATACATGTGGACAACACGTTAAAGGCGCTTCAGAATATCGCCCGCTATATAAGGATAAAGTACGACCCACAGGTGCTGGGCATCACGGGCACAAACGGCAAGACCACGACAAAGGAGATGTCAGCGTCCATCCTTTCCACCAGGCTAAGCGTGCTCAAGAACTCCGGGAACCTCAACAACCAGATCGGGCTGCCGCTTAGCATGCTGGATATGGATGAGAACCACGAGGCTGCGGTCCTTGAGATGGGCGCAAGCGCCCCTGGCGACATAAGGGAGCTCTGCGGCATCGCGGAGCCCGATTTCGGGATAATCACAAATATAGGCTATGCGCACATAGAGGGTTTCAGGGACATAGCCTCGGTGAGGCTGGCGAAGATGGAGCTTCTGGAGGCCGTGGGCTCGGCAGCGGTGAACGCTGATGACGAGTTTCTGATGGAGGGGATCTCCCTATATAAAGGAAGCCTCCTTCGCTTTGGCACCTCTGATGATGCTGACGTGCGCGCATCTGACGTGGCCCTTGGACAGAGGGAGACAAGCTTCCACCTGCACATGCCAAACGGGGATGCCCCTGTAAGGCTTCGCCTGAGCGGCATGTTCAATGTCTATAACGCTCTGGCCGCTGCCTCGGCCGGGTATCTGTTCGGTTTCTCCGCAGAGGACGTAAGTGGCGGGCTTGAGGGTTTTAAAGGCCTTCCCATGCGCCTGGAATTCAAGGACATAAACGGCAGCACGATAATCAGCGATGTCTACAACGCCAACCCCTCTTCCATGGAGGAGGCCATAAAGGAGCTTCTCCGCCAGAGGGGTAAACGCGCGATAGCGGTGCTTGGGGACATGCTCGAACTTGGGCTTTATTCAGAGACAGCGCACAGGAAGCTCGGCAGGTGGATGGCAGAGCTGAAGGTGGATGTTCTTATAGCAGTGGGCAAGGAGATGCGTGCCGCTGCCGAGGAGTTCCAGAAGGCTGGCGGAGAGGCAGTCTGCGCAGATGACGCCAGCCGTGCCGGGGTGCTCCTGCGCCAGATGCTCGGGCAGGGAGATACGGTGCTTATAAAGGGCTCAAGGAGCATGAAGATGGAGAACGTGCTCAAGGAGGTAAACGGCTATGCCTTTAACGCCGAAGGGGGAGGCAACGGCTAATGCTATATAAATTCCTATACAGTCTTCATAGCGTATATTTTCCGTTTAACGTTTTCAGGTATATCACCTTCAGGAGCGCGCTTGCGGTGCTGACCGCCATGCTGGTCACCTTTGTTTTCGCCCCTGTCATCATACGCTGGCTCCGGGGCATGAGCCTGACCCAGCAGATACGGGACGACGGGCCCGAAGGCCACAAGACAAAGGAAGGCACTCCCACGATGGGCGGGCTGATAATTCTGCTTTCCATCTTTGTGTCAATGCTGCTGTGGGGCGACCTTTCAAACACCTATGTGCAGATCATGCTGGTCTCCCTGGGGCTCTTTGGAGGCATAGGCTTCCTGGACGATTACCTGAAGATATCCCGGAGGAACTCCAAGGGGCTGAGTTCGAGGCTGAAGTTCTCGCTCCAGATCATATGCGCCCTTGGCATAGGGCTCTTCCTGAGCGCGAACCATCTGGACCAGTACACGTCCATGCTCAGCGTGCCATTTTTCAAGAAGTGGCTCGTTAACCTGGGCTGGTTCTATCTGCCCTTTATCGTACTGGTCATCGTGGGCTCCTCAAACGCGGTGAACCTCACGGACGGGATCGACGGGCTGGCCATCGGGCTTATTGCGGTTGCGGCCCTTGCAAACGGGGCGCTTATTTATATGTCGGGACACAAGGGCCTTGCCGATTACCTTCAGCTCCTGTACCTGCCACATACCGGAGAGCTTGCCATCTTCTGCGGGGCCATGTTCGGTTCGGCCCTCGGCTTCCTCTGGTACAACAGCCATCCGGCCGAGGTCTTCATGGGAGACGTGGGCTCTTTAGGTCTTGGCGGGGCGCTTGGTACGCTGGCAGTTATCTCAAAACAGGAGATAGTGCTTGCCCTTGTGGGAGGGGTATTCGTTGCGGAGACCCTCTCGGTCATCTTGCAGGTGGCCTCGTTCAAGCTCACTGGAAAGAGGATATTCCTTATGGCCCCCCTGCACCACCATTTCGAGCTCAAGGGCTGGCCAGAGTCAAAGGTCATTGTGCGTTTCTGGATCGTGGGAATAGTACTTGCTCTTTTAAGCCTTGCCACATTGAAGGTGAGGTAGGAAGGTGGGAGGTTACTCAGTGGTAGTTGGTCTTGCAAGAAGCGGCGTTGGGGCTGCAAACCTGCTTGTCCGCCAGGGGCGGCAGGTGGTGGTCACTGACATGAAGGCAGAGGCAGAGCTCAGGGATGCGGTAAAAGGGCTTGAGCCCTCGGTGCGCCTTGCCCTTGGCGGGCACCCCGACGGCCTTATTGAAGGCGCGGAGCTCGTTGTGATGAGCCCCGGCGTGCCCTCTGACATTGACCCCGTGAGCCGTGCGCGCAAAGGGGGGGTAGAGGTCATCGGCGAGCTTGAACTCGCCTGGCGCGCCTTTGAGCACACGCCCTTCCATGCCGTAACCGGGACCAACGGGAAGTCCACTGTGGTGAGCCTCCTTGCCTTGATGATAGAGAGTTCTGGACGCAAATGCCTCCTGGGCGGGAATATCGGAAAACCGCTGTCGGCTGAAGCAGCCGCCGGGGAGAGCGCGGACTGTGTCGTGGTGGAGGTCTCGAGCTTCCAGCTTGAGACCATAGACCGGTTCCACGCTCAGGGGGCTGCGGTTTTAAACGTAACGCCCGACCACCTGGACCGCTATGACTCGATGGAGGGGTACATGGCGGCAAAGGCGGAGATATGCAGGAACCAGTCAGAAGGGGACGTGCTTGTGCTGAACGCGGACGACCCGGGATGCGCCAGCCTCAAGGACCGCCATATAAAGGATGTGCCGGGGCGTGAGGTGCTTTATTTCAGCAGGGCCGGTGAGGTCAGGGGGTGTTTTGTCAGGGACGGACATCTTTATCTGAACACCGGAGGCGAGCACGACGGCGCTCTTATTGCCTGTGAGGATATCCGCATAAAGGGAGTGCACAACCTTGAAAACGCAATGGCAGCCTCACTGCTTGCCATAAGCTCGGGCTGCCTTCCTGCGGAAATAGCAGAGGCCCTTCGGGAATTCCCTGGCCTTGAGCACAGGGTGGAGTTCGTGCGCGAGGCCGAGGGAGTGAGTTACTTAAACGATTCAAAGGGCACGAACGTGGATGCGGTCATGAAGAGCCTTGAGGGGTTTAGTAATCAGAAGGTCGTTCTCATAGCAGGCGGCAGGGACAAGGGCTCTGATTTTTCTCCGCTTAAAGAGGTGGTGGACGCCAGATGCAGGGCCATGGTCCTGATAGGAGAGGCCGCGCAGAAGATGGGAGCGGCCCTTTCCGGCAACACAAGGTGCGAGTATGCGGTTGACATGGACGAGGCGGTACGAATGGCATCGTGGCTGGCCAGTCCGGGGGACGCTGTGCTCCTGTCTCCGGCCTGCGCGAGTTTTGACATGTTCAGGGATTTTGAAGAGCGGGGCAGGAGGTTCAAGGAGGCGGTGAGGGCGCTGTGATAGGGGTACGCACATATGACAGGTGGATGCTGCTTGCTACCTTGACCCTTGTGTTTCTGGGGGTCCTGATGGTCTACAGCTCGACCTCCGTGATCACGCCCACCCTTGCCAAAAAGCACGTGAGCGAGTTCCATTACCTGAAGAAGCATCTCTTCACTGTCCTGATAAGTTTTGCCGCCATGTGGGTGGCCTTTGTCTTTGACAAGGAGACGCTCAAACGCCTGCCGGTGCCGGTGCTTGTGGTCTCTATGCTGCTCCTGATGCTTGTTTTCGTGCCGGGCCTTGGCGTGGAAGCGGGCGGAGCGCGGCGCTGGCTCAGGCTCTGGCCTTCCACCTTCCAGCCCTCGGAGCTTGTGAAGCTCGCCATGGTGATGTACCTTGCGTGGTTCCTGTCCTCGGAGGGATTTAAAAATGCGGTGGCTGGTTCCAGGGCCAGGCGCATGGCCGGGGAAAAGGGCGTGGACCCGCAGTTCATGTATTTCCTCATGCCGGTGTCCGTTATGCTGGTCTTCCAGATGATATTCCTGCTCCAGCCTGACTTCGGCGCGGCGATCAGCCTTGGCGCCCTTACAGTAGGGATACTGTTCATCTCGGGCGTGAAGATAAGGTATATGTTTTCCCTTCTGGTGCTTGGGCTGCCAGCGGTGGTAATGCTCCTGATGAAGCCCTACAGGCTTCAGAGGGTGGTAACGTTCCTTGACCCGTGGCAGCACCGCCACGACAGCGGGTTCCAGCTGGTGCAGTCATTTATAGCTTTTGGAAGCGGGGGGCTCACCGGAAGGGGCCTTGGCAAGAGCAGGCAGAAGCTGGATTTCCTCCCGGAGGTGCATACGGACTTCATCTATTCGATGGTGGGGGAGGAGCTTGGCCTGATAGTGGCAATAGGCATCCTGATGCTCTTTTCTCTCATCTTCGTGCGCGGCCTGATGGTCTCTGGAAGGTGGAAGGAAGGGAGCTTTGAGTACTACATGGCCTACGGGCTCTCGCTGATGATAGCGATGCAGGCCCTGGTGAACGTGGCAGTGGTCACGGGGCTGCTCCCCACAAAGGGGCTTCCGCTTCCCTTTATAAGTTATGGGGGCTCCTCCATGCTCGTGAACATGACCGCGGTCGGGCTGCTTCTGAACTACTCCCGCTCCGCGCAGCGGAACGAGAGCTACATCGCTCAGAAGGAAGACAAGTTCACTGACATCCTAGAGCGCAAGAAGGCCAAGAGGGCCGTATATGGTCGGAAGAAATGAAGATAGTCATAGCTGGAGGCGGCTCTGGCGGACATCTGTTCCCCGGGGTGGCTGTTGCGGAGGAACTGAAGGAAAGGGACGGGCTTAACGAAGTGCTGTTCATGGGAACACAGCAGGGGCTTGAGGCACGGGTGATCCCGGAGCTTGGTTACCCTATACGCTTTGTGCAGGCAAGCGGCATGCTTGGGAAATCAATTCTCCAGAAGGCGGTGTCCGTGTTCAGGCTCATGATTGCCACATGGAGCTCGCTGAGGTTCTTCCGCGCCACAAGGCCTGACATAGTTATCGGGACCGGGGGCTATGTTTCCGCCGCCCCGGTGATGGCCGCGCGCATGCTGGGCATCCCAACGCTTATCCTTGAGCAGAACCTTGTGCCTGGTCTTGCCAACCGGATGCTTGCAAACGTGGCTGACATCATAGCGGTCACATACTATGACAGCATGTCCGACCTTCCGAGGCACAAGACCCACCTGACAGGGAACCCGGTGCGAGCAAGCGTGCTTTCCGGGCGCAGGGAACATGCCCTTGAGCTCTTCGGGCTCGACCCCCAGCGTATTACCGTGCTGGTTATCGGGGGCAGTGCCGGGGCGCTGAGGATAAACGAGGCTGTTGTGAGCGCGCTTACGATGATGCTGGATATCAGGGAACACATACAGTTCGTGCACCAGTGCGGGGAGCAGTCCTTTGAGCGCGTCAGGAAGGCCTACCTCAATATGGGTTTCCGCGCAATGGCGGCGCCTTTTATCAGGGAGATGGCCGAGGCCTACGCTGTTGCGGATATCGTGGTATCCAGGGCCGGGGCGACCTCCCTTGCGGAGATCACGACCCTTGGCCGCCCGGCGATCATCATCCCATATCCTTATGCCGGGGGTCACCAGTCATACAACGCCCAGAGGCTCAGTGATGCCGGGGCGTGCATACATATCCCGGACAGGGAGCTTGAGGGCGGGGTGCTTGCGGCCGAGATCAGGAAGCTGTACGGCTCGGAGGAGTTGAGGGGCGAGATGAGAAGGGCGGCGCGCGGCCTTGGGCGTGTGGACGCGTCCTCAAAAGTTGTTGATCTTGCGATAAGCCTGGTCAAGAAGGGGAAAAACGATGTTTGAGAGATACAAGGTCATACATTTTATAGGCATAGGCGGCATAGGCATGAGCGGCATAGCAGAGGTGCTTAAGAACCTTGGCTACGAGGTCACGGGCTCGGACATCCGCGCCACCGCCACGACCGAAAGGCTTGCGGGGCTTGGTATCAAGGTGCATATTGGCCATGAAGCGCTCAACGTGGAGGGGGCCCATGTGGTGGTTGTCTCCTCTGCCGTAAAGGACGACAACCCCGAGGTGGTGGAGGCCGCAAAGAGGCACATACCGGTCATACCGCGGGCGGAGATGCTTGCGGAGCTAGGAAGGCTCAAGTACTCGCTGCTTGTGGCCGGCTCCCACGGGAAGACCACGACCACGAGCCTGCTGTCCACCATCCTTGCACATGCCGGCCTGGACCCGACGGTGGTCATCGGCGGGAAACTCAAGGCCCTGGGCACCAACGCGGTGCTTGGAAGCGGTGAGTTCCTCGTGGCCGAGGCTGACGAGTCTGACGGCTCCTTCCTGAAGCTGAACCCCACGGTGGGAATAGTCACGAACATTGACAGGGAGCATATGGATTACTTCAGGGACATGGACACGCTGAAGGAGGCCTTCCTGACCTTTATGAACAACGTGCCCTTCTATGGGCTCTCGGTGGTCTGCGTGGACGACCCCAACGTCAAGGACCTTGTGCCTGAGGTGCACAGAAAACTTTTGACATATGGTTTCTCTGAAGACGCGGAACTCAGGGCCGCTAACGTGGAGCAGGGTTTCATGAAGCAGAGTTTTGAAGCCTTCCTAAGGGGCGTGTCCATTGGCCGCTTTGAGCTTCCGGTGCCTGGCAGGCACAGCGTGCTTAACTGCCTTGCCACCATAGCCGTGTCCATGGAGCTTAAGGTGCCGGTGGAGAAGATCCGCGAGGCGCTTAAAGGGTTCGAGGGCATACAGCGCAGGATGGAGTTCAAGGGTGAGGGCCATGGAGTACGGGTCTATGACGACTACGGACACCACCCTACGGAAATAACGGCCACGCTTGAGGCCGCGCGCGGAGCCTTCTCCGGCGGCAGGCTCATTGTCGTGTTCCAGCCCCACCGATATTCGCGCACCCAGGACCTCATGGATGAGTTCGCGCAGAGCTTCGGGTCGGCCGACAAGGTGGTGCTGCTTGATATCTACGCTGCAAGCGAACAGCCCATTGAGGGTGTGGACTCAAAGGCCCTTGCCGCACAAATGGACAAGGGGCTTGTGGAATATGCGACCTCGATGCAAGAGGCTGTGCAGATGGTCTGCCAAAAGGCAAAGCAAGGTGACATGGTGCTTACCCTCGGGGCGGGCAACGTATGGAAGGCTGGAGAGGACATTGTCAGGAAGCTTAATGATGGGTAAGGCAGGGAGTAAGGCCGGATTTTTAAAAGATGCCCTTGGCGCACTTGGCCCATCCGCGGGGGTCAGGTTCGGAGAGCCCATGGCCAGCCATACCGCGCTTGGCATAGGCGGGCCGGCCGAGGTCTTTGCCGTGCCTGAGAGCGAAGACGTGCTTGTGCGGGTGATGAGGGCTGCCATGGAGTGCGGGGCCCCGGTTGTCGCCCTTGGCGGCGGCACGAACCTGCTTGTGCGGGACGGAGGGGTGCCCGGGCTTGTGGTCCATGTGGGCGCGCTCAAGTCGCTTGAGGCAACCGGCGGTGAAGGGGCTGAGGTCAGGGTCCGCGCGGGGGCGGGAGTGAGGTTGCAGCAGCTGCTTGCATATTGCAGGCGCGAGGGCCTCTCCGGCATCGAGGCACTGGCAGGCATTCCCGGCATGCTCGGGGGCGCTGTTGCCGGAAACGCGGGCTCTTACGGCACTGAGATAAAGGACGTTGTGCAGATGATAAGGCTTGTGGGCTTTGACGGCACGGTACGTGAGCTTGGTGTGGAAGACGCGGGCTTTGTGTACAGGGGGAGTTCTCTTTCCGGGGCCGGCGTGGTGACGGAGGTCACGCTTTGCCTGAGGAGTGACGACCCGGCCGATGTGGCAAAGCGTATGGATGGGTTCCTGAGGCGCAAGCAGTCCGCGCAGCCGGTTGGCGAGAGAAGCGCAGGGTGTGTGTTCAAGAACCCGGAAGGGAAATCGGCCGGGGAACTCATCGATAGCGCCGGGTGCAAGTCCATGGAGGAGAAGGGGATAGTCGTGAGCAGGCTTCATGCGAACTTTTTCATAAACAGGGGCAGGGGCAGTGCCGGCAGTTTCATGATCCTCATGGATGCTGTGGCTGGAAAAGTGAAAGAGGTCCACGGCATCAGGCTGGATCCTGAGATAAGGGTGATAGGTAAATGAAAGACGGCCTTCGCATAGGAGTGCTTCTTGGTGGGACTTCTGCGGAAAGGGAGGTCTCTCTTAAGAGCGGTGCCGCCGTATCCGGAGCCCTGAGGGAGCTTGGATACGATGTCGTGGACATAGACGTGGGGGCGGACCTCTGCGCAAGGCTCAGGCAAGAGCGTGTGGAGCTTGCCTTTATCGCGCTTCACGGAGGCACGGGAGAGGACGGCTCGGTGCAGGGGCTCTTGGAGGTCATGGGCATCCCATACACGGGCTCGGGTGTGCTTGCCTCAGCTGTCGCCATGGACAAGGTGTTCTCAAAGACACTGTTCGAGCGCGCAGGGATCAAGGTGCCCGGGTATGAGGTCATAAGCTCGATGGATGAGAAAGTAAAGATGCCCTTGCCCGTTGTCGTGAAACCCTCGCGCGAGGGCTCAAGCATAGGGGTATTTATCGTTACCCAAAAGGAAGAGCTAAAAGACGCGCTCGAGGCTGCGCTTGAGTATGAGGGCCCAGCGCTCGTGGAGCGGTACATAAAGGGCAAGGAAGTGCAGATAGGAGTGCTTGGCGAGCGCGCCCTTGGTGGCGTTGAGGTCAGGCCCACAAATGAATTTTACGATTACGAGGCAAAGTACACGGCCGGCAAGACACAGTACATCCTGCCGCCGGAGATGGATGAAAGGTCATACGCGCTCGCCATGGAGGCCGGGCTTGCGGCCCACCGCGCCCTTGGGTGCGGCGGTGCCACGAGGGTGGACCTCCTGGTGGATGGCAACGACATTTACGCCCTGGAAGTCAACACTATTCCTGGCATGACGGAAACGAGCCTGCTTCCGAAGATCGCCGCCCTGTCGGGCCTGGATTTCAAGGCCCTTCTGGAGGAGATAGTAAAAGACGCTCTGGCCGGACGAGCAGGCGAAAGGAAAATGAAATGAGGAAAAAGAATGCCCAGTCCAGGCTCAAGGCAAGGCTGCTTGTGCTTGGCATGAAGGCAGTACTGGTGATGTTCGTAGTGGGACTGGCCGTGGGCGGGCTCTACATGTTCGCCGCAAGCGACGTGTTCGAGCTGAGGCGTGTGGAGATCCACGGCAACCAGCATCTGTCGGATGCAGAGCTTATGGCGCTGATGAGGGTCACGGGCAAGGAGAACCTGCTGCTGCTCTCCACCGAGAGGCTCTATGACAGGCTGCACTCATCCGCGTGGATAAGGCGGGTGAGCATACGCAAGGAACTGCCGCACACCCTTGTGGTGAGGGTGGAGGAGAGCCAGCCCCAGGCCCTGCTTAAAAGAAGTAACGGCTACCTGATAGTTGACGATGAGGGCATTGAGCTCGACCGCATACTTGGAAGACAGGAGAGGTTCCTCCCTGTGATAGAGGCCTATGACACCAGGGACACGAAGGAGTTCCGGGAGGCCCTGCGTCTGGCAACCGTCATCAACGACGCGGGCATTGCAAAGCGTGCTCGAAGTGTTGAGATCGTGGGCCTTGACGGAGATGCAAAGGACCTTGCCGTGAGGATAGACGGCCTTGAGATAAAGGTGGGGGAAGGTTCCTATGAGCAGAAGCTCACAAGGCTTTTTGACCTTATCGAGGAGATAAGGAGACGGCCCATACAGGTGGACTACATAGACCTCAGGTTCGCAAACAGGGTCATAGTCAAGCCGGTGGCGGAGGTGATCCAGTGAGCCGCAGGCACATAGTCGGCCTTGACCTTGGCACCACAAAGGTATGCGTGGTGGTGGCACGCCAGATGGGCGGGGCTGCGGAGGTGACGGGCATTGGTATTGCGCCGTCGGCGGGCATGAGGAAAGGTGTGGTCGTGGACATGGAGGCCGTGACCGGCTCCATACGCGAGGCTCTTAAAAGGGCGGAGGAGTCCTCTGGAGTGAATATCAGACACGTCTATGTCGGGGTCAGCGGCTCTCACATGGGGTGCATGAAAAGCTATGGCACCACCGGGATAAGGGGCCGCGAGGTCACTGAGCAGGACGTGGACGATGTGATCGACTCTGCCGGCACGGTACTTGTGCCTCTGGACCGGGAGGTGCTGCACGTTATGCCCACGGACTATGTCCTGGACGGCCAGGACGGCATAGTCCGGCCCGTGGGTATGGCGGGCGTGCGCCTTGAGGCCAACGTGATGCTCATTACAGCGGCGCATTCCTGTGTTGAGAACGTTACAAAGTGCTGTACTCGCGCCGGGCTCTACGTAAAGGACGTGGTCTTTGAGGGCATAGCCTCTGCAAAGGCGGTCCTCAGGCACTATGAGCGGGAAAACGGTGTCGCTGTGGTGGACATCGGCGGGGGAAGCACTGACGTTACGGTATTCCGCCAGGGCGGGCTATGTCATGCCGCAAGTATCCCGGTGGGCGGGAACCACTTTACAAATGACATTGCAATAGGGCTGAAGGTCTCGCAGCATGAGGCCGAGAGGGTGAAGAAGGCATACGGCTATGCCATAGACAGCTTCGATGGACCCTCTCAGATGGACGTGACCGCCATGGACGGCAGGGCGGTGAAGATGCGGCGCGCAAACCTCGGTGAGATCATACTGCCTCGCTGTGAGGAGATATTCGATCTGCTCAGGGAAGAGGTGGTGGATGCGCTCGTCTCTGCCGAGACCTCATGCGTGGTGCTCACTGGCGGTGCCGCGTTGCTTAAAGGAATGGACAGGGTTGCCGAGGCCAAGCTGGGCATACCCGTACGCATAGGAGTGCCGGAGAACATGACAGGCGTGGACGTCCCCACGGACCCCATGTATTCCACGGCAGTGGGGCTTGTACTCCACGGTGTGCAGGAGGAATGGAGCGAATACGACGACCTCATGGAGAGCATGAGAAACAGGCTCAGGGGTATTAAGAGGGTGTTGACACAACCTGTGAGCCTTGGTTTCAGGAGGTCGCGGAGCGAATACGGAATATCGAGGAATTGACCAGGAATTCAATAGATCGGGAAAACCGAAACGTCAGGAGGGAACATGTTTGAACTTGAAGAAGCACAAGGGGGGAAACAGCACGCAAGCATCAAGGTAGTAGGGGTCGGTGGAGCTGGCGGAAACGTGGTGAACAACATGATCGCCTCGAACATCCGCAGCGTGGATTTCATTGCCATCAACACGGACGCGCAGGTGCTTGACACGTCCATGGCAAGCGAGAAACTTCAGATCGGCCACAGCATCACAAGGGGGCTTGGCGCTGGCTCCAAGCCCGAGGTGGGGCGCGAGAGCGCAATTGAGGACAGGGACATTATCGCGGGCGCCCTTGATGGCGCGGACATGGTCTTCATCACGGCGGGCATGGGCGGAGGCACCGGCACGGGCGCGGCCCCGGTGGTGGCTGAGGTGGCCCACAGCCTTGGCGCTATCACGGTGGCCGTGGTCACGAAGCCCTTTTTCTACGAGGGCGGGGTGAGAAAGCGCAACGCAACAGCAGGCATTCTTGAGTTGCAGGACATGGTTGACACGATGATAGTTATCCCCAACGACAGGATATCCATGGTCGTTGAGAAGGGCACGCCTTTATTAGAGTCCTTTGCCATCGCAAACGACGTGCTGCGCCATGCGGTGCAGGGCATATCCGACCTGGTGCTGATCCCGGGCCTCATAAACCTGGACTTCGCCGATGTAAAGACAGTGGTCCAGAACGCGGGGCGCGCGGTAATAGGCATGGGAAGCGGCAAGGGAGAAGGCGGAGCTTACGACGCTGCCAAGAAGGCCATATCGAACCCGCTTCTGGAGAACAACTCCATCGAGGGAGCGGAGGGAGTGCTTATAAACATCACCGGCGGCCTTTCGCTGTCTCTGAACGACGTGCAGGAAGCAACTGCCCCGGTGTACGAGTCCTCAAAGGACGGCGCGAACATAATGCTTGGAGCGGTCATTGACCCCGACCTCAAGGAGGAGATAAGGGTAACGGTGATAGCCACGCAGTTCGAGGACTCTAAAATTGCCACCGGGGACGTAATGGAAGCTGCCAAGGCCGCATCTGTGAAGGCGCTTCCAGTGAGACCGGAGCCCACCCATGACAGGGAGAGCATCGTTGTGCGCGAAGCTGGCGAGGGGGTGCTTGAGGAGCTTTGCAGCGAGGAAGAGCCTGTGATGGAGATGCATGACGCAGAGGTGCTTGAGGAGGTCATGGCGCATGAGACCGTGGCCACCGCTGAGAGGACCGCAGCCACTGAAAAGGCTCCGGAAGCCGCTCCTGTGCCGGAAGCCGCTTCTGTGATGGAGCAGCCCGCGCTTGAGCCCGAGCTTCCGGCATTTGCCGGCATTGAGGCCAAGGAGTCCCGGAAGAATGAGGCTCCGGCCACTGTCGGCTCGACAGGCCGTCCCAAGCGCAAGCGCAACATTGGCTACCGGGGCTCGGAGCGCATACTCTCGAAATCACTGTCTTCTCTGTCTTCGGGGAGCCTTCTGAACGAGGAAGACCCGCTGGACATACCCACCTTCCTCAGGAAGCCTGTGGGTACGAGGCGCGACACATAAGTCTGTCCCGGCCCGCCTGCCGACCCTATATAAAGGCGGGCGGGCCGTCAACGTTTCACTCATTTCTCTAAAGGGGCCTCCTCCCCCAGGGAGGCCCCTCCCTCCCTTTCCAAAAGGCGCATACTGGCCCGGTGTAGTGCATCTGTAGTGCATCTATGGACAGTATTGGCGCACGAATGGCGAAGGCCCACCCCTTTTGTGGTAGAATATTTTTTACAGATTAACCGGCACTACGATGGACAGAGGAGAGATTCAACTATGAAAATGACCGGAGCAGAGATCTTTCTCGAATCCCTGAAACGCGAGAAGGTAAAGCATATTTTCGGATACCCCGGAGGCGTTGTACTTAATATTTTCGACCTCCTGTATGATGACAAGAAACTGCAGCTCATTCTTACCAGGCACGAGCAGGGCGCTGTGCATGCCGCAGACGGCTACGCCAGGGTAAGCGGCAAGGCAGGGGTGGCGCTGGTCACCTCAGGGCCGGGTGCAACCAACACTGTCACAGGCATTGCCACGGCATCGATGGACTCGATCCCCATGGTAGTGTTTACCGGCCAGGTCCCCACCATGCTCATTGGAAACGACGCCTTCCAGGAGGCTGACATCGTGGGCATAACCCGCCCATGCTGCAAGTACAACTTCCTTGCAAACAATATAGAAGACCTGGCGGAGATCGTACGCGATGCCTTCCATATTGCCACAAGCGGCAGGCCCGGCCCGGTGCTGGTGGACCTGCCAAAGGACGTGACCGTGGCCAAGACCGAGTTCATCTGGCCCGAAAAAGTGGACATCAGGAGCTACCGTCCAAAATACGAGGGCAACAAGTTCATGATCAAAAAGGCCGCGGACCTTATCTCAAAGGCCACGAAGCCGGTGATCGTTGCAGGCGGAGGAGTGATCCTCTCCGGTGCGTCCAAGGAGCTTACGGCCCTTGCCAAGCTCACGGATACCCCGGTGACCATGACGCTCATGGGCCTTGGATGTTTCCCGGGCTCCCACAAGCTCTCTCTGGGCATGCCGGGCATGCATGGCACCTACTATGCAAACATGGCCATACAGAACGCCGACCTGCTTGTTGCCGTGGGCATGCGCTTTGATGACCGTGTCACGGGAACCATAGAGACCTTTGCGCCCAATGCAAAGATCATCCACATCGACATAGATCCCACATCCATAAGGAAGAACATCCCGGTGGACGTGCCCATAGTCGGTGACGTAAAGCGCGTGCTTACGGTCCTTAACAAGTTGCTTAAGGACAACGACCAGAAGCAGTGGGCCCCGGTGAGGAAAAAGTGGCTCAAGCAGGTAGACGCATGGAAGGCTGAGCACCCGATGAGTTACGCGGAAAGCGATGACGTTATCAAACCCCAGTTCGTGGTGGAGAAGATCCACGAGCTGACAAAGGGCGACGCCATCATCACCACGGAGGTGGGCCAGAACCAGATGTGGGCAGCGCAATTTTACAAGTTCGAGAAACCGCGCCAATGGCTGACCTCGGGCGGCCTGGGCACCATGGGCTACGGTTTTCCCGCGGCCATCGGGGCGCAGTTTGCGGCACCTGACAAACTTGTCATAGACATCGCCGGAGACGGCTCCATACAGATGAACATACAGGAGCTTGCCACCGCAGTGATAAACAAGCTTCCCGTGAAGGTGGCAATACTCAACAACCGGTTCCTGGGTATGGTGCGCCAGTGGCAGGAGCTGTTCTTTGACGAGCGCTACTCCCATACGGGCCTGGACGTGACCCCGGACTTCGTGAAGGTGGCGGAGGCATACGGCGCCGTGGGCCTGAGGGCCACCAAGCCCTCTGAGGTGGTGCCCGTGCTCAAGGAGGCATTCAAGATCAATAAAACCGTGTTCATGGACTTTGAGGTGGACTGGCACGAAAAGGTCTACCCCATGGTGCCTGCAGGAGCTTCCATAGACCATATGCTTTTCGACGAGTCGATAGAGAAAAGTGCGAAAAAGAAAAAACTCAGGGCGGTGAAGTAATATGAGACATACGATATCCCTTCTGGTTGAGAACAAATTCGGGGTGCTGTCCCGTGTTGCCGGGCTTTTCAGCGGTCGAGGCTACAATATCGAGAGCATCTCGGTTGGCGAGACCCTGGACTCGAAGATCTCCCAGATGACCATTGTCACAAGCGGTGACGACCAGATCATCGAGCAGATCACCAAGCAGCTCAACAAGCTCATCGACGTGATAAAGGTCACGGACATGCTCGAGTTGGACCACGTGGAGCGCGAGATGATACTGCTGAAGATCGCCCCTCAGGCCAACAGGAAGCTTGAGGCCATCGAGATCGCGAATATCTTCCGGGGCAAGGTGGTGGACTCCTCTGAGAAGACCCTGACCATCGAGATCACGGGCACCGAGGACAAGTTGACTGCCTTTGTTAATATGATGAAGCCCATGGGCATCAAGGAGCTTGTGCGCACGGGTAAGGTTGCGATTACCAGAGTCGGCACAAAAAAGTAGCTCACGCTTCCTGAGTTTACTGCATCTGCGGCGGAATAAAGCATTCGACGTATGTTTATACGCCTTCATGCTTTCTTCCTACCAGCTACAGCAAATCAGGTGCCAACGGGCACCCCGTAATAGGTCGAGTCGACCCGATCTGCATCCTCCTAAATAAACACCTTCAATACAAGATCAGGTCCTACGTTGCATATCCTGAATACGGTCGGGGCGGAAGCCTCCGGTTAAAATGGGCCCGTGGCCCTGCGGCAGGGAGTTTTTTATTGCGTGCCCGGTTTTGAAGGCTCTGAAGGCCCGGCCTCTTTTTTGTCCCTGAAGCCGTGGATCAGTGGAAGGATGATAATAAGCGCAAGCCCAACGGTAAGGGCGGAGTCGGCCAGGTTGAAGGCGGGCCAGTGGTGCTCTCCCACATGTATGTCTAGAAAATCCCTTACATAGCCAAATAACAGGCGGTCGGCAAGGTTGCCAAGCGCCCCGGATATTATGAGGGCCAGTGCCAAGGGGCTCTCGTCCGTCTTGACCAGCAGGTATATGATGAAGGCTATGGCTGCGAGGCTTATGGCGATGAAGAACCAGCTTCCAAGGGCCGAGAACATCCCAAAGGCCGCGCCCCTGTTCTGCACGTTCACGAGGTTGAAAAACGGCAGGACCTCGATGGGCTCATAATGGCTTATGCGAGTTGCGGCCAGGTGTTTGGTCACAAGGTCAAGCGCTGTCACTACTATAACCGTGGCAGCAACGAGTAGGGCCTTTCCCCTCATGCAACAGCCTTGTTACAGCGCTCGCAGATATCCGGCGCCCCGGTGATTGTGCCTACGCTCAGGCTGCGGTTCCAGCACCGGGCGCATTTCTCGCCGTCGGCCTTTTCCACGGAGATGGAGAGCCCGGCAATCTCTTCGCTCCTGTAAGTACCCTCTCCCTCCGAGGTGACACCGGCCTGCGAGACGATGAAGATGGTGGGGAGGTCCGCGGCATGGGCTTCAAGGAGTTCGCGCAGCCCGCTGTCGCTGGTATGTATCGTTACCTTGGCCTCAAGGGAGTTTCCGATGAACTTCTCAGCGCGCTTTAGCTCAAGGGCCTTGTTCGCCTCATCACGCACGGACTGAATACTCACCCACCGGGCCTCAAGCTCGTCGTCAATGAACTCGTCGCGGGGCGCGGGCATGTCGGTCAGTAACACGCTTTCCGATGGTGTGTTCTCAATGTGTTGCCATATCTCCTCAGCGGTGAAGGAGAGCACCGGGGCCATGAGGCGGGTCATGCTCATGAGTATCTCGTTCAGCACCCATTGCGCCGCGCGGCGCTCCTTTGAGTCAGCCTTGAAGGTATAGAGCCTGTCCTTTAGAATGTCGAGGTAGAGGTTGCTCATGTCCACTATGCAGAAGTGGTGCAGACGGTGGTAGACCTCGTGGAAGGTGTAGTTCTCGTAAGCCGAGTTCACGTTCTTTATAAGATGCTGTAGACTGCTCATTGCCCATCGGTCTATCTCCAGCAGGTCAGATGAATAATCGCCGCCGTCAAAATCGTGGAGGTTCCCGAGCAGGTATTTCGACGTGTTTCTTATCTTTCTATATGCCTCTGTAAGGCGGGCCAGTATCTCGTTTGAGATCCGCACGTCCCCGCGATAGTCCTCGGCAGAGACCCAGAGGCGCAGTATGTCAGCCCCGGTCATCTTGATCACGTCCTGTGGGGCCACCACGTTGCCCTGGCTCTTGGACATTTTCTTGCCCTTGCCGTCCACGGTATAGCCGTGGGTGAGCACGGTCTTGTATGGGGCGTGTCCACGTGTGCCAACGGATGCGAGCAAGGAACTCTGGAACCATCCCCTGTGCTGGTCTGAGCCCTCAAGGTACATGTCCGCGGGGGGCTCACTTGGGTCGCGCTTGGGAAAACCGCGCTCAGGTATTAACGTGGCCGCATAGCTCACGCCCGAATCGAACCATACGTCAAGTATGTCCGTCTCTTTCTCGAACTCCCCTGAGCCGCATTTGCACTTGAACCCCTCGGGCATAAAGGCGCCAGCGCCTTTTGTATACCATACGTCCGCGCCATGCTCTGTGAACTCCTTGACAATTATCTCGTTTACCCGGTCATCCCTTACAAGCTCTTTGCAGGACGTGCATTTGAGCACCGCTATGGGCACGCCCCATGAGCGCTGGCGGGATATGCACCAGTCCGGCCGGCCCTCGATCATGCCGTGGATGCGGTCCTGTCCCCACTCGGGTATCCAGCGGGTCTTTTCCACTTCCTTGAGGCTCTTTTCCCTCAGGCCCTCATGCTCCATGGAGATGAACCACTGCTCCGTGGCCCGGAAGATGACCGGCTTCTTGCATCGCCAGCAGTGGGGGTAGGAGTGCGGGTAGTCCTCGCTCAAAAGCAGGGCGTTTTTTGTTTTAAGTATTTCTATGATGGTATCGTTGGCCTTGAAGACGAACTGGTTCTCTATCTCCTCCACTCCGCTTCCCTCGAACTTGCCGTAATCGTTTACCGGGGCAAGTATCTCAAGTCCGTGGGCGAGGCCGGCCTGGTAGTCGTCCTGACCGTGGCCGGGAGCTATGTGGACAATTCCCGAACCCTCTTCGGTTGAGACAAAATATGCGTCAATTATCTTTGATTTCCTGTCTATGAAAGGATGTGATGCTTCCATTTCTACAAGGTCTGAGCCAGGGAAAGTCCTGTATATATTATCCGTTGGCAGGACTCCCTTTTCATGGAGCTTTGAGACAAGGTCTTTTGCCACGATTATGAATTCGTCCTTCTTTTCGTTAAGGACTGCTGCATATTCAATGTTGTTTCCTACGGCTAGCGCAAGGTTTGCCGGAAGCGTCCATGGAGTAGTGGTCCAGATAACAATAAAAGCTTCTTTGCCAGCAGGCAGATTTAGTTTATTAGAAGATTCTTTTGCTTCTAGCTTGAACTTAACGAACACCGAGGGCGAAGTTTTATCCGCGTGCTCCACCTCTGCCTCCGCAAGCGCGGTAACGCATGAGGGGCACCAGTGCACGGGTTTCTTGCCCAGGTATGCGTAGCCCTTTTTGTAGAACTCGAGGAATTCCTTTACAATCGCGCCCTCGTAATCAAAGCTCATGGTTATGTACGGGTTGTCCCAGTCTCCAAGCACACCGAGGCGCTTGAACTCCTCGCGCTGCACGTCCACGAACTTATCCGCGTACTGCCTGCACAGGAGACGCTTGTCGGCTATGCTTATCTCGCGTTTTTTCTTGCCCAGCTTCTTGTCCACCTGGTGCTCGATGGGCAGGCCGTGGCAGTCCCATCCCGGCACATAGGGCGTATAGTGGCCTGTCATGGATTTGTATTTGACTATGATGTCCTTGAGTATCTTGTTCAGCGCGTGGCCGATATGGATGTTCCCGTTGGCATAGGGAGGGCCGTCGTGCAGCACGTATGTGTCTTTGCCCTCGTTGCGCTTGAGCATTTTTTCATACAGACCGTCCTCTTCCCATTGCTTCAGCATCTCGGGCTCTCGGTTTGGGAGGTTTGCCTTCATGGGGAAGCTTGTTGAGGGGAGGTTAAGGGTGTCCTTGTAGTCTTTGGGGTCCATCGTCTCGGGTGGTCCTTTCAGTGCTCTCCGGTCTGTATTTCATATCCTCTTACCGTCTTCTATTGTAGGGCGGTACGTATTGCGGCTCCTGCTGGGGCACGATATATGGCACCTCCACGTCATCGCCATCGGCATTATCCGTCCTGCTCTCAGGCGACACCCTCGTGACCGGAGGAGTTGTCCTTGCGGGCTCGCGGGCCGGCACGGTGCGGCGTGAAACGCTCGGCCTCTTAAATGTGGTCGAAGGTGTCACAACCCTCCTGCCTGAGCGGCTCCTTGCGGGGCTTGTTGAGGGCGTATAGGTCTGCCGCCCCTTGCCGGGCTTCTGGACCGTGCCCGTGCCGTATACCTCTATCCTCGTTATGGAATCGTTCGCGCCGTAGTAGATGAAGAAGTTCCGGTGGCTGATGAGCGAGAGCAGGCGCTGGATGCCCTTTTGCAGTTCCATGTCACGGAACGTTGTGCTCAGCTCCTTGCTTGCGACCTCCGGTGTGATGATCGCCTCAAAGCCCGCCTGCCTGCCTATCTCTTCAAGCGTAAGGCCAAAGGAGGCGCTTTCGAGCTTGACCGAGAGCATGCCGCTCCTTACTCGCACGGGTTCTGTAAGGGGAGGAGGGACGGAGTTTGCAATTATCGCGTCAATGTCCTCCTCCAGCAGCGGCGTGGTGCTGTTTGCAAGCACGCCCCCGGTCATTCCGGTCATTTCATCCATCCGGGATGGCTGGGCCGTCTCGTCTGTCCGGGGCGCCTGTGCCGTCTGGGCCGCAAGCGCCGGCGCGCACAGTGCCATAAGCGCTATGGCAATAAGGCATGTGCGCTGAAGCATCCTACTTCTCCTCCTCCTGGGCTGCTTTCTCCTCCAGCAGTCTCTGCGTGAGCTGCTTGGGAAGAGGATCGTAGTGGGAGAATTCCATCGTGTAAATGCCGCGTCCGGCTGTCATGCTCTGAAGCTGGTTTGCGTATGTGAGCATCTCGGCCATGGGGACCGCTGCCGAGACCTTCTGGTTCGTTGAGTTTGGCGCCTGGTCCATGCCCTGTACCTTGCCGCGCCTGCCGTTGAGGTCGCCTATAACAGTGCCAAGGAACTCGTCCGGCACTGTTATGTTCACGTTCATGACAGGTTCCAGAACAATGGGCTTGGCCTGTTCCACGGCCTTTTTTATAGCCATGGAGCCGGCTATCTTGAAGGCCATCTCCGAGGAGTCCACTGCGTGGTAAGAGCCGTCATAGAGAGATACTTTCAGGTCTACCATCTTGTACCCGGCGTAGATGCCCTCATTTATTGCTTTCTGAATGCCCTTGTCAACGGCGGGTATGAAGCCGCGGGGGATGGCGCCTCCTACGATCTTGTTCTCGAACTCGTATTCGCTGCCACGCGGTAGCGGTTCAACCCTGATAGCGCACTCGCCATACTGGCCTTTGCCGCCGGACTGCTTCTTGTGTTTGTGCTTGGCATCGGCTGCTATGGTGATGGTCTCGCGATAGGGGATCTTCGGCGACTTCATCTCCACCTCAACGCCGAACTTCCGTTTGAGCTTGTCCAGCGTGACCTCCAGGTGGAGCTGGCCCATGCCGGCCAGAATCATCTCATGGGCCTCTTCGTCCATGTGGAAGTCAAGGGACGAGTCCTCTTCGAGTATGCGATGCAGCCCTGAGCCCACCTTGTCCGCGTCGCCCTTGCTCTTTGGGGCAATGGCGTATGAGATAAGGGGCTCGGCGAACTTTACGGTCTCATAGCGTATGGGGTCTGAGGCGTCACACAGGGTGTCTCCAGTGGATGTCCCTTTGAGCTTGGCTACAACAGCGATCTCTCCAGCTGTGAGTGTTTCGGCATTTTCGTGCTTTTTCCCCTGGAGGTAGAAGACCTGGCCTATGCGCTCCTTGTTATCGGTGGATGCGTTCATTACGGAAGAATCAGGCGCGAGTTTGCCTGAGAGTATCCTGAAAAATGAGAGTTTTCCCGAAAAGGGGTCGGCTACGGTCTTGAACACATAGGCTGAGAAGGGCTCGTCCTCCGAGGGCTTGCGCTCTGCCTCGGAGTCGTCCTTGGGGTTTATGCCCTTTATCGGGTTGGCCCCGGCCATCTCCACAGGGGAGGGCAGGCACATGGTTACGGCGTCCATGAGCTCCTTTATGCCGATGTTAAGGTTGGGAGCGCCGCATGTGACCGGCACGAACTGTTTGGCAATGGTCCCGGCCTTTATGCCATTTACGATCTCATCCCGGCTGAGCTCACCGCCTTCGAGGTATTTCTCCAGCAGCTCGTCGTCAGCCTCGGCCACGCGCTCGATCATGACGTTCCTGAGCTCATCGGCCCTGTCCTTTATATCGGCGGGGACCTCGCCCTCAGTGGCCTTTCCGTCCGCGTATGTATAGGCCTTCATGTCCAGAAGGTCTACAACACCGTTGAAACCCTGGGCCTCGCCAATGGGCATCTGCAAGGGCAGGGGCTCGGTGTTCAGAAGGCTCTTTATCCCGTCCAGCGCGTTCTGAAAGTCAGCGGACTCCTTGTCCATCTTGTTTACAAAGGCAACCACCGGAAGGTTGAAATCCGTGGCAAAGCCCCATATCTTCTCGGTCTCTCCCTTGATGCCGGAAAGCGCGCTTATCATGAGCACCACGCCGTCAGCGGCACGCATGGAACCCTTGGTGTCCTCCAGGAAGTTGATGAACCCCGGGGTGTCTATGATGTTTATCCTGTGGTCCTTCCACTGGCAGAAGGCCAGGGCCGAGGACAGGCTTATCTGACGGTCTATCTCCTCGGGTTCATAATCAGTGATGGTGGTGCCTTCCTCTACCTTCCCGAGCCTGTTGATGGCGCCGGAGTTGTGGAGAATGGCCTCTACAAGTGAGGTTTTGCCGGCCTTGGCGTGGCCGGTAACCACAATGTTGCGAATATTCTCGACTTCGATCATCGGCATTCAGGTATGTCCCCCTCTCAATGTATCATTGCAGTTTATGAACTTCCACCATTGTCAAGGATTTCCACTACAACCGGCTGGTAAGCGCTCTTGCGCTCTGCCTTCCGGCTCCAGAGTTTCACCACTGCCAGCGACAGCACCATGCACACGAAGGCTGACACTGCTGCTACGGCCTCCGGATCCTTGCCCGGGAACCATTCGCTGAATACTCCCAGGCCCAGAAGAGCGCCCATGATCAGCGCCAGGGCCGGCACCCCATAGAAGAACAAAGACCCGGAGACATATGTATAATCCCGCAGGCTGACGCGCACACGCTGGCCCGCAACTGCTCCGGCCTCGTTTATGGCCTCTAATCTCGCGTCATCCGCCGTAAGGCTGCACGTACCCGCAGTGCAGTGCTCACAAGCGGTTTTGCGCTCGACCGAGACGTGGGCGGTGATGCCGTCCACTTTGGTGACTACGCCCACTTCTTCCATAAGAATACCAATTGTAACATAATTGCCGGGCCAGTTACCGGGCCGGTTAATGGAGAAGACACCCCTCAGGGTTGAGCTTCAGGCCATGCGGCACAACCTCCCCTTATGCATTGGAAAAACCTTAAGTTACAAAGGGTTGTTTGCTATCCGCTACAGCCGCTCCCTTGCTTTGTCCACCCCCCGGATGAGGTCCACCTTGCTCAGAATGAAGTCGGCGTAGTCCATGACCTCTCCCTTGCCCATGTCTGATACAAACTTCTCCGCACTGTCCCTGTTGGCAAAGGCTATGACGCCTGAGCCAAGGGGTGTCTCAACGCCAGAGGCAACCACGAAATACGCCGTGCTCATCGGGGTCTCCTCTCCAGTTGAGAAGTCTTTGACCACGGCCGATTCGTCAAAGCCGATCTGCTCCATCGCGCACATCTCATCGCGCATTAAGACCGTGCAGCCGATATCGCTGAACTGGACAGGCACTCCGATGTCTCCAACCACTGAGAACAGGGCATCGGCGATCTCCATGTTCATCTTACAGGACTCACCAGCCATGGCCGGGACCGGGACCACTGCTACTGATACCGCCAGAAGCACTTTTAGCAGGGTTTTTCTCATATAATACCTATATATATCTATATTCTATACCATATTTTTATTAATTTATCTGGCAAGGGAATTCTGCTATAATGACAATAGAGATGTGTTTGGCAGGTGTAATATCCCAACATGGAGAACCAATATAGAAAATATCGGGGGGGTGCACGCATGAGACGTTTATTCCTGGTTGCTGTTCTGCTTGTGGCACTACCGTTTACCTCTTGGGCGATGATGTCGAAGGTTGGCTATGAGGGCGAGATCATTGCCGGAAACCCTTTGTTCATAGAGGTGGATGATGACGGGACCATATACACATCCCAGAAGAACAAGAAGGTCTCTGTCATGGACGCCAGCGGCAATATCAAGTTCTTCCTCGGGGGCAAGGACAAGAAATGGAAGGGAATAATAAAAGAGCCCCGCGGCATAGCGCTGTACGGTGACACGCTCTATGTGGTGGACGCGGGCCTTGGCAGGGTAACGGTCTTTGGCAAGGACGGCAAGTTCATAAGCTCCTTTGGCTCAAAGGGCAGCAAGCCCCGCCAGTTCAGCTCTCCTAACGGCATTTTCGTATACAAGGGAATAATATACGTCGCTGACACCGGAAACAAGCGGGTGCAGGTCATAGGCCCAAACGGCGTCTACCTTGGCTCCATTGGCAACCGGGGCGAGGGCGAAGAGGTACTTAAAAAGCCCGTGGACCTGGTTGTAGACCACAGGGGATATATATATGTCGTAGACGTCCAGGACGAGTTCGTCAAGGTCTACAGTCAGAACGGGGACTACATCGAGAGGATAAAGGGCATCAGAGAACCCTCCTCACTTGCCCTTGACATGGACGGTATCTTTGTGTCCGATGTGGAGACCTTCAGCGTCAAGAAATTCAATTATGGTTTCCGGTTCCAGGAGGCCTTTGGCACAAAGGGCACGGGCCGGGCGCAGTTCGAGAGCATTGCGGGAATGGACGTGTCCAGGGACGGCAAGGTGTTTGTGGCCGATCCCAAGCGCGGCATAATCCAGATATTCCTTCCGCAGAGGGAAAACGGCGAGGTGGAACTGGAGTACGCGCCTCCTCCCACCTCGGTGGTATGGGCCTCTGACCAGGATTTCTCTTTAGAGACTCTCGCGTGGGATTCCAAGAAGGGGATCGTCTACGGGATAAACACGAAGGAAAAGGCTGTCCTGGCAATAAAGGACGGCAAGCTCCTTAAGAAGATCACCCTTGACAAGGTCGTGCCTGTTGCGGTGGCTGTCGCACATGACGGAGGTCTCTGGGTCGTTGACGGCAAGAAGAAGAACGTATACAAACTGAAACCCGACTCCTTGGATGTGGACTTCCACTTCGGCGGTTCAGGCAGCAGGGAGGGCTATTTCAAGAGCCCATCCGATATTGTCGTCTCAAGCTCGGGTGACGTGTTCATATCTGACAAGGCAAGCAAGAGGGTGCAGGCCTTCAGCTCCGACGGGGTGTTCATAGGCGTGCTTGGCAAAGGCGGCTCGGACGACCTGCTGCAGGGCCCTACGGACATGGAGTTTGATTCCAACGACATGCTCTATGTGCTCGACGACAAGAAGAAGTCCGTCCTGATCTTTGCCACCAGCGGCATGATGATCAAGGAGTTTGGAGAGCGCGGGGAGAAGGGTTCATATTTCGACAAGCCCGTGGCCCTTACCGTGACAGACAACGAGATATTGGTGCTCGACCAGGGCGGGCCCACCATAAAGGTCTTTGACAAGCAGGGCGCCTATGTCAGGGAATTCGGTTCTCCCGGAGACAAGAAGGTCCGCGGCAACGGCGAGATGGTAAAGCCCCTGGCCTTGATTGCAAAGAACAACATAAGGCTCTTTGTGTCCGACCCGGACAGTAACCGTGTCCAGGAGCTTGTGAACGTGTATACGCCTCCTGTGTTGCGGGGGATCAGGGCGCGTGGCGGAACGCGCTCTGCCAATGTCTTCTGGGACAGGAGCGATGCGTCTTTTGTCGTAGGATATATTGTCTACCGGTCTGACGATGCCGCCGGCCCGTATGAGAAGGTCACCGAGGTGAGCGGCAACAGCTATGTGGACCGCGACCTGGAGCCTGACAGGCCCTACTATTACCGCGTGTCCGCCCGGGCTGATGAGGGCAACGAGGGCAAGTTGAGCGCCTCCATTGAGGCCATACCTGCCAAATATACGGCCGCAGCACCTCTGAACCTTGCGGTAGAGCCGCAGGAGTGGTCTGTGAGTCTGTCATGGAAGCCTGTTAGGGGCGGCCATATTGCCTACTACGCAATCTACCGCCAGGAGGACGGCAAACTCGTGGAGACCGGAAGGTCGGAGGAGACGACTTATATTGCCGGTGGCCTATCGCCTGATTCCGAGTACACCTTCTTTGTCTCGGCCGTGAGTTCCGACGAACTGGAGAGCGACAAGGTGTCCATTGATACCAAGACCCTGGTTGCCACGCGTCCTCCCATAGAGATGGACATCATCAAGATGGAGGACCTGTTCTCCAACACATACAAGAACTACGAGAGCGACGGTGTCGGGCGTATAAAGATCACGAACAACACCATGGACAAGATCGCCCGCCTGAAGGTCGCTTTTAAGATCAAGGACTTCATGGACTTCCCATGGGAGACCGAGGTCAGGGACCTTGCCCCCAGGGGCGAGGTCGAGGTGGACCTGAAGGCAGTGTTCAACAACCAAATACTCAAGGTCACTGAGGACACCCCGGTGCAGACCGAGATAACGGTCTCCTACTATGCCAACCAGGAGCTCAGGAGCTACAGCTCCAACCACGCTATCAATGTCTTTGAGAAGCACAAGATGAAGTGGGACGTGCGAGAGCGCATGGCCGCCTTTGTCACCACAAAGGACACGGTGGTGCTGGAGTTCACCCGCGGCATCATCACGCAATACAGGGACACCAGCGACCCGCTGCTCTACGGCAGCGTGTTCTTTGACGCCCTTGGCGTGCTGGGCATGACATACATAATTGACCCGAGCACCCCGTACCAGGAGACCTCCAACAATATTGACCTGGTGGACTACCTCCAGTACCCGCGAGAGACCCTCAAGCGCAAGAGCGGCGACTGCGACGACCTGGTGACCCTATACGCAGCTTCACTTGAGAGCCTTGGCATAAGGACAAAGATCCTGGACATCCCGGGCCATATGTTCATGATGTTCGAGGTGGGCAAGGTAGAGGCTCTGGGCACTGACACCCACGACAACCTTTTCGTTGTGTACGAGGACTCTGTATGGGTACCGGTAGAGGCCACCCTCATGGGCAAGACCTTCATGGAGGCGTGGGAGGAAGGCAGCAGGAAGTACTACAAGTGGAAGCCTCAGGAGCTTGTGGGTATAATGGACCTCCGCGATGCCTGGGCCATGTTCAAGCCCGCGAACCTTCCGGAATCGGAATGGCGGCCCGGAGAGGTCACCCGCGCGGGCATCGAGGAGAAGTTCAACAAGGAGTTCCAGAACCTCAGGCAGATCAGGGTGAAGCTCCGCAGCAAGCGCTTTATCAAGGCGATCCAGGACAACCCCAAGGACGTTAACGCGTACCTGCAGTTGGGCATAGTCTTTGCCGAGAGCGGGGAGACCAAGGAGGCCATGAAATCCCTGGGAAAAGCCTATGAGCTTGAGCCTGGGAACTCTTCGGTTGTCAACAACCTCGGCAACCTGCATTTCATGGACGGCATGTATGGCAAGGCCCGCAAATCATATGAGGACGCCCTGGCGCTGGAGCCGCAAGACCCATACATCTGGATCAACCTGAGCAGAGCGTACATCAGGCTCGATATGAAGAAGGAGGCCAAGGAGGCCTTTACCAAGGCATACGAGCTTGACCCGCATGTGTCGACCAAGTTCAGGGGCATGTCGCTCCAGCTGCTTGGCCCCATTTAATATGACTCTAAAACCCCCATGGCCCCTTCCAGGGGCCATGGGGGCATGGTAGAATATAGGAAACGGGAAAATGTCTATGGTTCCCTGAAACAGCTTTTGAGAACACCTTGGAGGTGAACGTATCATGAAACATGCAATTATTCTCATAATCGCATTATCCCTGTTCGTCCCTGCCACGAGCATGGCCGCGGGCAAGTCCTTCTGGAGCAGCCTCAAAAGCAGGGTTCAGGGGATCACGCCGAAGAAAAAGGCATCAGTGACAACGGCAGTGGGAGGCGTGCGTGGTGCGGCCTCTGATGAAGCTGACGCTGTCTACTGGAAGGGCAAGGAAGTCATCGAGATCGACGAGGTGGAACTCCAGAAGTTCAACGATGCCCTTAACATGGCGGTACAGGGTGACAATGCCGATTCCCTGAAGGCCTTTGAGGAGTTCCTCAAGGAATATCCTGACAGCTCCCTGAGGCTGGATGCCCTTGATGCAGTTGCAGCGCTGAAGCCAGTTGCGGGCGAATCGGCCGCGCCTGTTGAAGATGCCCCGGCTGTACAGGCACAGGAAGCACAGAGCGCGGATGCAGAGCCTGCGGCTGATGCCCCGGCACAGGAGTCCGAGGCAGCGCCCGCCCCTGATAAGGAAGCTCCTGCACAGTAATATCCTTAAATAGCGAAGACTTCAAATGGTCTCCGGCTGTGTGCCGGAGGCCATTTTTATTGTTTCATTCCAGTGAATTGGCATGACAGGACTCGATCCAGGGAGTATGCTGCCAGGGGTGTTGTATGCGGGTGTTTCGGGCTTAAATGTGGGAGAGCCAGGAGCTGTATTTGCTGTTTTTCCCTTTTACTGTGTCGAAGAAGGTGGACTGAATCTTCTTGGTGATGGGGCCTGGTTTGCCTGACCCGATGGTGCGCCCGTCAAGCTCGCGAATGGGAGTGATCTCCGCCGCAGTGCCTGTGAAGAATGCCTCGTCGGATATGTAGACCTCGTCGCGCGTGAAACGCTCCTGGCTGACCTCTATGCCCTCGTCATGCGCCATGGTGATGACGCTTGCGCGGGTGATGCCCTCCAGGATGCTCGTAAGCGGGGTGGTCTTGAGCGCTCCGCCGCGCTCTATGAAGACGTTCTCCCCGCTGCCCTCGCTCACGTAGCCCTCGGTGTCAAGAAGCAGGGCCTCGTCATACCCGCAGGAGATGGCCTCGTTCTTTGCAAGCTGGCTGTTTACATAATAGCCGCATACCTTGGCCATGGTCATGTTCGAGTTCACGTGGCCCCGGATGAATGAAGAGGTCTTTACCTTTATGCCGTTATTTATGCCGTCCTCGCCAAGGTACGCGCCCCAGTTCCAGGCGGCAATTGAGAGCTGGATGGGGTTTTCTTTGGCGTAAAGGCCCATTGCGCCCGCGCCTATGAAGGCGATGGGCCGGATGTAGCATTCCTGTAGTTTGTTCTCTTTAACCGTGACCTTGATGGCCTCGCAGATCTCCGTGTGCGAGAAGGGTATCTCCATCTGGAATATGGACGCGCTCTTTATGAGGCGCTCCACGTGCTCGTCAAGGCGGAAGATGGCCGGGCCCTCAGGGGTCTCGTAGCAGCGGATGCCCTCGAACACTCCCAGGCCGTAGTGCAGGGTATGGGTAAGGACATGGACCTTGGCGTCGTCCCAGTTGACGAGTTTCCCGTCCATCCATATCTTATCAGCCTTCACGGACATGGCAATTGTTATAACAATAGCGGCTCAGTATTGTCAATCGGGCAATCGGGCAAATAAAATAACATTGCCCAGCATCTTGATGGTAAAATATTCTTAAGGTATAATGACTTATGGGGAAATCCGGGGATAGGAAAAGCTTGTCTGCCAAAAAGCCGGGCATACTTGAGCTGAGCAGGGAGCAGATCGCTGACCGCCTCAGGCGCGAGATGGCCAAGGCGGGCGGAACGGTCGTGAAGTTCATCAAGATGATGGAATCCTTCCGTGGAGAGATCCCTGACGAGGGCAAGCGCGTGAGCGCGGCCCTGAAGGCCATGGAGCACGCCGCGGACCTTGACAAGGACGACATCCTGGCCTCTGCCGAGCAGCAGCGCACAACCCTCAAGAAACAGCAGAAGCTATTCGCCCAAGCCCTTGACGAAAAGAGGGATGAGATGAGCAACTCGGCCAGGCGCGCAAAGGAGCTGAAGGCCCGGATAGAGGATCTCAATGACGAGGTGCGCCAGCTCAATGACGAGTACGAGCAGGCCAAATCCGAGGCCACGGACGGCGAGAGCATGATCAAGAAGGCCGAGCAGAGGATGGACGAGGCCGCCAGGATGCTCGACGATGAAATGGTGGCCTTCAAGGACAAGCTTAACCACAAGAATCTCAAATCAGCGCCCTCAGCCCCGTCTGACGAGAAGATGGAGACACTTGTGAGTTCGCTGGATTTTGATGTGGCTGAAACGCAGGAGCCGGACGAAGCATCAGCGGATCAGAAGCCGTGCCCGCAGTGCGGGGGAGAACTTGCCTGGTATGAGTTGTATGAGAAGTGGGGGTGTTACTCCTGCGGCTACCAAGAAGAGTAACCACGCTTCCTGATTCAGCGCATCTGCGGCAGAATAAAGCATTCGAAGTACGAAGAAGTACTCCTTCATACTTTCTTCTTTGCATCTACACTAAATCAGAAACCGTGGGGGTCTGCGATAATTCGAACCTACGGCAAAGATAAATAAAAGGGCCCGTGGCCCCTTACTTGTATATGAACGAATCAGAAACCGTGTTCAGTTTTATCTCATGCGCTACAGAACCTGAACATTAATTCCTTATTAGAAGATTCTTTTAAAGGGAAAAGATGAATTGCATGCGGTTGGGGCAGACAGCCACCAGTTAAAAGAGTGCCACGGGCACTTCTCTGGGTGTTGTAGTGGCCTTACCCCTTTAGCATATTGTTATAGAAATGTTTTTAATTAGTAGTTTTCCTGAGTTCAGCGGAAGTTCGCGCGTCTGACGTAGAGATTCGGGGTTGGGATAGTGCAGAGACAAGCAATGGAGGACGAAGTTGTATCCCTATACCACGAGTCCTCCATTGCGCAGTATATGCGCTGTATCCAGCCCCGAAGATCGTCTCAAAGCAATTAGCTACATGCGGTCAGGGGCCGAGATGCCGAGCACGCCAAGGGCGTGGCGTATGACCACGCGCACTGCCTCGCAAAGGGCCAGGCGGGCAGTGGTGAGCCCGGCGTCCTCTGTGAGCACGCGGTGGTGCTTGTAGAAGGGGTGGAAGAGTCCAGCAAGCTCCTGCAGGTAGAAGGTCAGCCGGTGTGGCTCGCGCGCAAGTGCGGCGCCCTCCAGGGTCATGCGGTAACTGAGGAGCTTGCGTATGAGCCGCAGCTCGTCGTTATCGGTGAGAGGGCTTAAGTCGGCGTTTTCCAGGTTATTAGTTAATACGCCCACGTCACTGGCCTTCCTGAATATGCTTGAGATGCGGGCGTTTGCGTACTGGATGTAGAAGACCGGGTTCTCGGAGGACTCGGCCTTTGCCACCTCCAGGTCAAAGGAGAGCTGGCTGTCGTGCCGGCGTGTGAGGAAGATGAACTTGGTGGTGTCCGCGCCTACCTCTTCCATTACTTCCTTGAGGGGCACGAAGTTCCCGGAGCGTTTTGACATTTGCACCGGCTCTCCGCCCCTCAGGAGGGAGACCATCTGCACAAGCAGGACCTTCAGGTGTTCGCGCCCCGGGCCAAGGGCGTCCATGACCGCCTCCATTCTCGGCACGTAGCCGTGGTGGTCAGCGCCCCATATGTCTATCACTTCCGTAAAACCGCTTTCCACCTTTTTGAGGTGGTAGGCTATGTCCGAGGCGAAATATGTGTGGTTGCCGTCTGCCTTTATGACCACGCGGTTCTTGTCATCTCCAAAGTCCTCGGCGCGGAACCATCTTGCGCCGCCTTCTTCGTAGATCAGGCCCTTGCCCGCGAGGAAATCTATAGCGTGCTTTACAGCCCCCTCGTCGTGCAACGCCCGTTCGCTCTGCCAGGAGTCGAAGGACACACCAAAGTCCGCGAGGTCTTCTTTTATTACGTCCAGCATGAGCCCCAGGGAGGTATCTATGAAGAAGCTGGAGGCATCTTCAAAGGAGGAGCCCTTGTGTTTATCGCCTTCCTTGTCCAGGATGGACTGGGCCGCATCCGATATGTAGTCGCCCTTGTACCCGTCCTCGGGGATGGGGTATGAGTTGCCAAGAAGCTCCTGGTAGCGCGCAAAGACGCTCTGGCCAAGCAGGCTCACCTGCCGCCCGGCGTCGTTGACATAGTACTCGCGAACAACTTCATAGCCTGCGGCCTCAAGCAGGTTTGAGAGCGCGCACCCAAGTGCTGCTCCGCGTCCGTGCCCAAGGTGCAGGGGGCCTGTGGGGTTGGCGCTTACGAACTCCACCTGTACGCGTGTGCCGGCACCCACGTCAGAGCTGAAATGCTCCTTACCCTTGTTCAGTATGCCAAGCGCGCCCTTGTGCAGGAAGTCAGGGGAAAAGGTGAAGTTCAGAAAACCCGGCCCCGCCACCTCCACTCGGGTAAAGGTGTCTGCTGCCCGCTCGCTTATATGTGCGGCAATGTCCTCCGCGATCGCACGTGGCGACTTCCGGAGCTCCTTGGCCAGGCCCATGGCTATTGGGGAGGCCAGGTCTCCGTGTGTCTCGTCCTTTGGGATCTGTATCTCGATAGGGCCCGAGGCATCAGCCCCAATGGCCGAGAGGGCGTCTCTGAGTGCTTTTTCAACCGCTCGTTTCATAGGGATTAAGTTTACGGCTGACCGATGGGGTAAGTCAAATCAAGATGCCCGGTTTGCTGTGAGCTTACCGTGATGAAGGGCCGGGTTCTTTGGAGAGCAACATGCTGACAAGCCCGCTGCTTTCAAGATATTCAAAAAGGGCGTTTGCAGCTATTTCATGGCTGGTGGATGAGGGGTGCCCGTCGGATACGGAGAGCGCGGAGTCGAAGTAATCCTTTATGCCCTGATATTTCATGTATCTCTGGATCATAGGTGAGACGTCTACAGCAGGCATGCCATAGGCGTTTGCGGTCTTCATGAGGTCCATGACGTTCTTGTTGGTGTCATTGGCAAGGTGGAACACAAGCACAGGGAAATCTCCTATGATAGATATTCTCTTGAGTTCCTTTATCGCCTTAAACACTCCTTTTCCGCCTGACATCTCGACGTATTTGTGAGTGAACCCTGGAATAAGAAATGGTTCCCGCTTCATCCTGTGTCTGATATATTGGACGAAAAAAGAATGTTGTAGCGAGAAATAGCGGCCCATGTTGCGCTCGTCGGGCAGTCCCATGTAGAAAACCAGGGCAGGCATGTCGAAATCATTGGTGCATATCCCCATGACCACCAGGTCGGGCTTGTACTTCAGCCCCTTGTAGCGAAGTGTTTCCACTTCCGCCGAGGTGTTGTAGTCAGGCACTGCGGAGTTTATGACCTCCCAGTTATATTCCGGGTGGCGTTTGTTCAGCATGGCCTCAAGCAGTGAAAGGTAAGTTTCTTCCTGAGGCACGCCCTGTCCGAACATTATGGAATCCCCGATACCGAATATGCGCAAAGTGCCGGGAGCCTTCTCCACAGTGTACTCCCTGTCCCTGAAGCCCATGCTGCTCGTGGACACATCGGCGCCAAGGTAGTTCCATTGCTGGAGGGGTTTGAGTTCGAAGAATATGTCTTCGTATTTGCTGGGCTGGATCCTTGTTCCAAAATCAGTGTTCGAAAGGAAACCTTTATTTTGCAGGTTCTCTTTTATCTTGTCCTTTTTCGCATACAGATCGCTCTCGTAAAGGTATGCCTTTACCCTGAAGGCCCCTTCGACCACAGCAATGCATAGAAGTGTGGCCATGAGTGAGAGGGCCAGGTTCGTTATAAGGGTTTTTGCTGATATTTTTTTCATAGTTTCAGAATATATTATATAGTAAGATAGCTGGGCGCTTCAATTTTATCGGCTTTCAGGGCTTATCCCAGTGCATTTTCAACCGCCCGTTTCATAGGTGTTAAGTATACGGGCGCAAGCAGTGGCAGGTCAACTATTACATGGAAGAAGACCTTCGACATTGGCAGCGAGGTTTTCGGGTGAGCCATGTCTTTTGGCGGTAAGCTCGGAGAGCCTGCAGGCAAGCTCCAGAGTTGCACTGTAAATGTTGGCCCGGGCCTCCTCCACCTTGTCCCATCTCACGTCTGTGCCAAAGCCTTGCCAGGCCTTTCTCAGGGGCAGGGACAGCGAGTACCTGAGCCCTGAGAGCGAGGATATGTAAAGTCCCAGAGAGCCTGATTTTTTATTGTCAGTTATATGCCTGAGCATTCCTCCGTCAACCGTGTCGGCAAGCACGTCCTTTATATCGCGCACTGCCGAGGGAGCCCTTCCGTGCGGGGCAAGGGAGGAGATGAGTTCTGAAAGCCTGAGGTTGGTATTGGCTGAGACATGCATCTCTCCGATCTCGTGGTGAATGAAACTCAAGAGCTCGCTGTCTACAACATTTCCCAGCGCCTCCATGTCATCGGGCCCGTTTATGCCGTAGTGGTTAAAGCCCAGGACAAGTGCACCTTTTCTGTTCCGTGATGAGAGGAACTCCTCGAACCTGCCGTATATGAGCGTTTGCGTAATGTCGCGCCTGGCTATTATGGTCGCACCGCGCGACATTGCGGGATTTACGGAGAGGTCGCGGGCATGTTCCTTCCCTGCAACAAGAACACGGAAGCCATTCATCTCAGAAGCTGATTCCAGTTCGGCAAGAAAGAAAATAGGCTTCATGAACTGTCCAAGCCCGGCCCCGTATATGAACCCAGCGGCTTCTATGGAGCGATTGACACCATCTGTGTCAAAGGGCCCGAAGGTCTTGTCGCCTATTGTTATGTCCTTGAGTTCTTCGTCCTCAAGCTCCGCCCAGAGTTCCTCGCGCTTTCCTATCCAGGGGAGTACGTTCTCGTTCTTTATGGATTCGCCCGGGTGCAGTCCAAGCTCCGACCGGTATAGCTCCCGCAGTCTCAGGAGTAGTCCGCATGTGGAGTAGAAGCCCCAGTGCCCTGCGTCGGAGATATTGCAGTTTTCCCTGACCTGAGGCAGTAAGCTCTTTAGCAGATCCTTCGCCATGGTTTTAGGGTAAAATTGTATTGTGCGAAATATCAAGCTGGTAATCGAGTACGACGGGACGGAATTCGCCGGGTGGCAGAGCCAGGCACAGGGGGAGCGCACTGTGCAGGACGTGCTCGCAGGGGCCGTAAGCACTGTGACCGGAGAGGATGCATCTGTTGTCGCTGCCGGAAGAACGGACTCGGGAGTGCACGCTTTGGGGCAGGCTGTATGTTTTCAAACGGATTCGAACCTTGACGAGCCGACCATGCGCAAAGCCCTGAACGCGAACCTCCCGCCTGACGTTCGTGTGCTTGAGGCGGAAGATGTTCCTGAGAACTTCCATCCCATAAGGGATGCTGCCGGAAAGCGCTATGTGTATCTGATCGCTAATTCAGACAACGTTTCTCCCTTTATCTCCCGCTATGTGTGGCACCATGCAATTCCACTGGATACTGCTGCCATGGCGGAGGCGGCAAGGCATTTTCAGGGCAGGCACGATTTTAAGTCCTTCATGGCCGCTGGCTCGGATGTGAAGGACACGGTGCGTAATGTGACTGAGGTAAGCTGCAAGCAGACAGGAGAGATAGGTTTCATGGGTTTCACCCTTGCAGGGAGTTTTATAAGGTTTGAGATCGCGGGTGAGGGGTTTTTAAGGCACATGGTCAGGAACATGGCGGGTACGCTTGTGGCGGTGGGCAGAGGAAAGCTAGCCCCTTCGGATATCCCTGGAGTCCTGGATGCCAAATCTCGTGATGCCGCTGGCCCCACAGCGCCCGCACAGGGGTTATTCCTAAAGGAAGTTTGGTTTTAAAGCAAGGCCGCCACAATATCAGGCTGTCTTGCTTGTTCAATAATGTATAACATCATATTCTTAAGCGGGGTGGTTCCCACCCCTCGGATCGAGTCTG
>DAOWET010000290.1 GCA_030638335.1 Nitrospirota bacterium | reverse complement strand
TGGTTTGGGCCAGAAGACATATCCTGTAGGGATCAGACTAGGTATAACCAGGACGTGGGATTCGCGCTGGTTTGCGCGCAAGGACTACGCCGACAACCTCATTGAGGACATTTCCCTCAGGAAGGCCATCAAGGAGCGCCTTTACCACGCCGGGGTATCGAGGATCGAGATCGAACGTTCGGGCCAGAAGCTGAGGCTCGTGATACACACGGCCAGGCCCGGCATTGTCATCGGCAAGAAGGGCTCCGAGGCCGAGAGGCTCAGGAAGGACGTGGAGGCGTACACTGGCAAAGAGGCCTCCATTGACATAAAGGAAGTCAGAAAACCCGAGGTCAACGCCCAGCTCGTGGCGGAGAACATCGTCATGCAGCTTGAAAAGCGAGTTGCCTTCCGCCGCGCCATGAAAAAGGCGGTGGCTTCCGCCATGCGTTTTGGCGCCCTGGGGATCAAGGTAATGAGTGCCGGGAGGCTTGCCGGGGCCGAGATAGCGCGTTCCGAGTGGTACCGCGAGGGCCGGGTTCCGCTGCACACCTTCCGTGCTGACATAGACTACGGTTTTGCAGAGGCAAAGACCACCTACGGCATCATCGGCGTGAAGGTCTGGGTCTATACCGGCGACGTCCTTCCGGAAGTAACGAGCGCGGAGAAGAGGATCTAAGCAATGTTGATGCCCAAGAAGGTCAAACACCGCAAGATGCAGAAGGGCAACATGCGCGGCCAGGCCCATCGTGGCGGGCACATAGCTTTTGGCGATTACGCCCTGAAGGCCATGGAGCCGGGATGGATGACCAGCCGCCAGATAGAGTCCGCGCGTATTGCGATTACAAGACATGTCAAGAGGGGCGCAAAACTCTGGATAAGGGTCTTCCCGGACAAGCCCATTACCAAGAAGCCTGCCGAGACCCGCATGGGCAAGGGCAAGGGCGCGCCCGAGTACTGGGTTGCGGTGGTGAAGTCCGGTCGCATTCTCTACGAGATGAGCGGGGCTACCGAAGAAGTGGCGCGCGAGGCCATGCGCCTTGCCTCCATGAAGCTGCCCTTTAAGACAAAATTCGTTAAGCGGGAGGCATGGGACTGATGAAACCTTCCGAAATGAGGGAAAAGACGGTGGACGAGCTGAGGGACACGGAGCATGACCTCAGGAAGGAACTCTTCAACCTCCGCTTCCAGGGGGCCACTGGAGAGATACAGAACCCCAAGCGCATGACGCACGTAAAGCGCGAGATCGCCCGGGTGCTTACCATCGTGGGCGAGAAGACGCGGCAGGAAGCCGCCAAAGAGGACGGTAACTGATCATGGCAAAGACGTATACGGGGAAGGTCGTAAGCGACAAGATGGACAAGACCGTGACGGTCGCCATCACGAGGCTTGTGCAGCACCCCCGCTACAAGAAGACAGTGCGCCAGGTGAGCAAGTTCAAGGCCCATGACGAGGCCAACGCCTGCAAAAAAGGCGATTCCGTTGCCATTACCCAGTCCAGGCCCCTGAGCAAGGACAAGAGGTGGGTGGTGACAGAGGTAGTGGAGAGGGCGTAGAAGATGATACAGCACATGAGCAGAATGGACGTTGCCGACAACTCCGGGGCCAAGAGGGTTATGTGCATAAAGGTCCTCGGCGGTTACAAGAAGCGCTACGCGCGCCTTGGCGACGTGATAATGGTAAGCGTGAAGGAAGCGACCCCTGAAAGCACAGTGAAGAAGGGGGCTGTGATGAAGGCGGTGGTGGTGAGGACCAAGAAGGAATCGCGCCGCGCCGACGGCACCTACATCCGTTTTGATAACAACGCGGTGGTCCTGATCAACGCAGAGGGCGAGCCCATGGGCACGCGTATCTTTGGCCCGGTGGCCAGGGAGCTTCGCTGGAAGGAATACATGAAGATCGTCTCGCTTGCCCCGGAGGTACTTTAATAAGATGGCACTGGGAATAAAAAAAGAAGATACGGTGGTAGTGCTCACCGGCAAGGAACAGGGCAAGCGCGGCCGGGTGATCGCGATCTTCCCGAAGCAGGGGCGTCTCCTTGTTGAGCGGGTGAACATGATAAAGAAGCACATGAAGCCCAACCAGCAGTACAAGCAGGGCGGCATCATCGAGATGGAGGCCTCGCTTGAATCCTCAAACGTGATGCTGGTCTGCCCCAAGTGCGACACGCCCACCAGGGTGGGAAACCAGATGCTTGAGGACGGCAGGAAGATCAGGGCGTGCAAGAAGTGCAAGGAGGTCATGGACTAGTGGCACCGAGGATGCAGGAAAAATACAAGAACGAGGTGGCTCCGGCACTGCAGAAGGAGTTCAGCTACCCAAACGTGATGCAGGTGCCGCGCCTTGAGAAGATATCCCTCAACGTAGCACTTGGCGAGGCCGTACAGAACGTCAAGCTCCTGGATTCTGTCCAGGCGGAGATGACGGCCATTGCAGGACAGAAGGCCGTGATCACCAAGGCCAAGAAGGCCATCGCGACCTACAAGCTCAGGGCCGGGATGCCCATAGGGTGCAGGGTCACGCTCAGGCGCGAGAGGATGTACGAGTTCCTCGACCGCTTCATCTCCCTGGCGCTTCCGAGGATCAGGGACTTCAGGGGTATAAACCCCAAGAGCTTTGACGGCATGGGCAATTACTCCCTCGGGGTGAAGGAGCAGTTCATCTTCCCCGAGGTTAATTACGATAAGGTGCAGATCGTCCACGGCATGGACATAACCATCTGCACCTCGGCGAAAACGGACAACGAAGCCAGGGCGCTCCTGAAACATTTCGGGATGCCCTTCAGCAGCTAAGGAGACTTAAGTTAGTGGCCAAGACGAGCCTAATAGAGAAGTGCAAGCGCACCCCGAAGTACGCGGTGCGGGCCTACAACCGCTGCAGGGTATGCGGCAGGCCCCGTGGCTTCATGCGCAAGTTCGGCCTGTGCCGGGTATGTTTCAGGCAGCTGGCCCTGAAGGGTCAGATCCCCGGCGTTACCAAGTCAAGCTGGTAGGGGCCATCGGCCCACGGGCCATGAGCCAGGGACGTACTTGGAAACGCGTACTTGTAAACGCGTGCTTGTAAATGATAGAAAATGCCCGGCGGGTGCCGCCGGGTTGTATAAAGGGCAGGGTGTCCAGGGGTGGACGCATCTGCCGGAAAAAGGCCGGAGCTGGCCCCCTTTAGCACGAAAGGTGCGAGGGGAAGTGGTTCTGGAAGGGTGATTTAAAAGTGCATACGGACCCCATAGCAGACATGTTGACAAGGATCAGGAACGCTGTCCGCAACAGGTCGGACAAGGTGGACATCCCAGCGTCCAAGATCAAGCTCGAGATAGCCAAGATCCTCAAGGAAGAGGGTTTTATCCGTGCCTACAAGATCCTGAAGTTCAAGAAGCAGGGGATGCTCAGGCTGAACCTGAAGTACGTTAATGAAAAGAGCCTCATCACCGACCTCCAGAGGGTGAGCAAGCCCGGCTGCAGGCATTATGTCGGCTCTGCCGAGGTGCCAAGAGTGAGGAGCGGGGTGGGTATCGCCATACTGACCACAAGCGGCGGGCTCAAGACGGACGAGACCTGCAGGCGCGACAGGGTCGGAGGCGAAGTCCTCTGCTACGTCTGGTAAAGGAGAGAGAGGAAGAAGATGTCCAGGATAGGTAAACAGCCGGTCAAGATCCCCTCAGGGGTAGATGTCAAGGTGGCTGGCCGGATGATAACGGTAAAGGGCCCCAAGGGGCAGCTCGTGTTCGAGCACCCGTACATGGTCACCGTCAGCGTTGGTGACGGCCAGGCGGTGGTGGAGCGCGAGAACGACAAGAAGGACGCCCGTGCAAGGCATGGCCTTGTAAGGAGCCTGATTCAGAACATGGTGACGGGCGTGACCCAGGGCTTTACAAAGAAGCTTGAGATACACGGCGTGGGATACCGCGCCCAGGCCCAGGGCAACAAGGTAGTATTCAGCCTTGGCTTCTCGCACCCTGTAGAGTACCAGCTTCCCGACGGTGTGAGCGTGGAGGGCGACAAGAAGCAGGTCAGCCTCACGATCACCGGTATAGACAAGCAGGCTGTGGGCCAGGTGGCCGCGGAGATGCGAGCCCTGAGGCCCCCTGATGCGTATAAGGGCAAGGGCGTGCGCTACTCTGACGAGCGTATCCGGCTCAAGGCCGGCAAAGCGGCCAAGTAAAGGAGGCATGCGACAGTGGCTACAAAGCGTATGGAAGCAAAGACAAGACGTCACGCAAGGGTGCGGAAGAAGGTCTCCGGGACTGCCGAGAGGCCTCGCCTCAGCGTGTTCAAGAGCGCCAGGCATATCAATGCCCAGGTCATAGATGACACCAGCCACGCGACCATCGTCGGCGTCTCCAGCACTGCCAAGGGCTTTGAGGGCAGTGGGGGAAACATTGCGGCGGCGACAAAGCTGGGTGAGATAATTGGAAAGCTGGCCACCGAGAAGGGCATCAAGCAGGTGGTCTTCGATAGAGGCGGCAACATCTACCATGGTCGCGTAAAGGCCGTGGCCGAGGCCGCGCGCAAGGCCGGCCTTGAGTTTTAGCGGAGAGAGCCGAGGAGGACAACCATATTGTTAAAGATCGATCCGGAAGGACTGACTCTCAAAGACAAGGTAGTATTCATTAACCGGGTGGCGAAGGTCGTCAAGGGCGGCCGGCGTTTCTCTTTCACCGCGCTGGTGGTAGTGGGCGACGGGGAGGGGACCCTCGGAGTTGGCAAGGGCAAGGCGAACGAAGTGCCCGAGGCCATACGGAAGGCAGTGGAGACCGCAAAGAAGTCTCTGGTGACATTCCCCATGAAGGACGGCACCATCCCCCACCGCATTGTGGGGCGCTTTGGAGGCTGCACCGTGGTCATGAACCCGGCGGTCAAGGGCTCAGGCGTCATCGCAGGCGGCGTGGTCAGGAGCCTCTTTGAGGTAAGCGGCCTGCAGGACATAAACGCGAAGGCACTTGGCGGGCACAACCCCTTCAACACGATAAACGCGGCCATGGACGGCCTGATGAACCTGATGGACCCGGACGAGGTCCTGAGGATCAGGGGCAAGAAGCCGGCTCCTGAGGCGACAGAGTCGGCAGCACCGGCTGAGAGCCCTGCCGCGGTCAAGGGCGCGTAAGGCATACAAGGCGCAAGGAGAAAACAAAAGTGAGGATTGAAGATCTTAGGCCCGCACCGGGCAGCACGAAGAAGAATAAAAGAGTGGGCAGGGGCTCGGGCTCAGGCCACGGAAAGACCTCATGCAGGGGGCATAAGGGCCAGAATAGCCGTTCCGGCGGCGGTGTGAGGCAAGGTTTTGAGGGCGGCCAGATGCCGGTTCAAAGGAGGCTCCCAAAGCGCGGCTTCACAAACCGCAACCACCTGGAATACACGACCCTGAACATCAGGGACCTTGAGCGCATAGGGCTCGATACGGTAACCCCGGAGGCGCTTCTTGAGCGCGGGGCCATAAAAAACCTCAGGGACGGACTCAAGATACTGGGCGTGGGCGAGCTGACCCGCGCCGTGAACGTAAAGGCCAATGCCTTCAGCGCAGTGGCCGCAGAGAAGATAAAGGCCGCTGGCGGCACCTCGGAGGTCATTTAAGTGAGTTCCGTCTTCTCGGGCTTCAAGAACGTATTTAAAATACCGGAACTCAAGAGCAGGATTCTTTTCACACTGGGGATGCTCGCGATCTATCGCGTGGGCGCGCATATCCCCACGCCCGGCATAAACGGCGAGGAACTCTCGGCTTTTCTCAATCAAGCTGGAGGAGCGCTGATGGGATTCTTCGACATGTTCTCCGGAGGCGCTCTTTCGCGGGTGACCATATTCGCCCTTGGCATCATGCCCTACATCAGCGCGTCCATCATAATCCAGCTTCTTACCGTGGTAATTCCCGCCCTTGGAAAGCTTGCCAAGGAAGGCGAGGCCGGCAGGAAGAAGATCACCATGTACACCCGCTACGGCACGGTGGCCATCAGCATTGTGCAGAGCTTCTTTATAGCGGTGGGCCTTGAGGGCATGAACGACGGTGTGTTCATCAGCGCCCCCGGATGGGGTTTTAGATTATTGACAGTACTCACGCTTACATCAGGCACAGCCTTTATAATGTGGCTTGGCGAGCAGATAACAGAGCGCGGCATCGGAAACGGCATCTCGCTGATCATATTCGCGGGCATCGTTGCGCAGCTTCCATCGGCGGTCATCAGCACGGTGAGCCTGGTGCGCGCGAACGAGCTTTCCATATTCTTCGTACTCCTGCTGCTGGCCATGATGATAGTTATCGTGGCATTCATAATATTCATGGAGCGCGGGCAGAGGAAGATACCTGTCCAGTACGCCAAGCGTGTGGTTGGACGCAAGGTCTATGGCGGGCAGGCCACTCACCTGCCGCTGAAGATCAACGTGTCGGGTGTCATACCCCCGATATTTGCTTCCTCCATCATAATGTTCCCGGCCACCATAGCCGGTTTCATACCGATCCCATGGGTACAGAGCTTTGCCCAGCAGCTGGGGCCCGGCACATGGCTCAACACGATATTATTTGCTTCAATGATATTCTTCTTCGCCTACTTCTATACAGCGGTGGTCTTCAACCCCGTGGACGTGGCTGACAACCTCAAGAAGTACGGCGGCTACATACCCGGCATCAGGCCCGGGCCGAAGACATCGGAATACCTGTACAGGGTGCTTAACCGCCTGACATTTGTGGGAGGCTTATACCTTGTTGCGGTCTGCCTCCTGCCTCAGTTTCTGATCAGCGCGTATAACGTGCCCTTTTACTTTGGTGGAACATCGCTTCTGATCGTGGTGGGCGTTGCCCTGGACACGGTCTCGCAGATGGAGTCGCACCTGATCACCCGCTCCTACGACGGCTTCCTGCAAAAGGGAAGGCTCAGGGGCAGGCGCTAGCGCCCCCCGGGCGCAGGGGCTCTGCTGACGTCGAACAGAGTCCGAGAGATGCCAATGTGCTGAATGGGAAAGGATGGCGGCTAAAAAACTGTGATCGAGGTCAGAAGCGAAGACGAGATACGCAGGATGGAGCGGGCCGGGGAAATAGTGGCCCGCACACTTGAGGCGCTTAAGGAGATGGTTGCCCCGGGCGTGAGCACCATGGACCTTGAGGACAGGGCCGAGGCTGTGATAGCGGAGGCCGGAGGCAAGCCCGCCTTCAAGGGCTACAGGGGCTACCCGGCCATCATATGCTCCTCGGTCAATGACCAGGTGGTGCACGGCATACCCTCCAAAAAGAGGGTGCTCCGCGAAGGAGACATCGTGAGCATTGACCTGGGTGTGGTTTACGACGGTTTTTACGGCGATGCGGCCCTGACCGTTCCTGTGGGCAATGTGGACCCGGAGGTGCAGAGACTGCTGGATGTCACGAAGCAGGCCCTTGCCGTGGCCCTTCCGGAGGCAAGGGAAGGGGCCAGGGTCTCGGACATCGGCCATGCCGTGCAGAGCTATGTCGAGAGTGAGGGTTTCTCGGTGGTCAGGCACTTTGTGGGCCACGGGATCGGCAAGAAGCTCCACGAGGAGCCTCAGGTCCCGAACTTTGGCAAGCCAGGCAGCGGGCAGAGGCTTAAAAGCGGCATGACGCTGGCCATCGAGCCTATGGTAAATGCCGGTGGATTCGACGTAAAGGTGCTTGACGACGGGTGGACCGCGGTGACTGCGGATGGCAGTCTTTCGGCGCATTTCGAGCACACAGTGCTCGTTACCGCTGATGGCGGACGTCCCTTGACTATTAAGAAGGATTAACGTTATATTAAACGTTTACTATGGCTAAGGAAGACACGATAGAGGTTCAGGGGAAGATCGTTGAGACCCTGCCCAACGCCACCTTTAAGGTGGAACTGGAGAACAAGCAGGTGGTCGACGCGTACATCTCCGGGAAGATGAGGATGCATTTCATCAAGATACTCCCTGGCGACAGGGTCCTGGTGGAGCTTTCCCCCTACGACCTTACAAAGGGCCGGATAACATACAGGTACAAATAAAGGAGTTTTAGAGTCATGAAAGTCAGGGCATCGGTAAAGCCTATATGCAATAAGTGCAAGATCGTCAAGCGCAAGGGTGTAGTGCGCGTGATATGTGAAAACCCCCGCCACAAGCAGCGGCAGGGCTAAAGGGAGGATAGAGAGAACATGGCCAGAATATCAGGCGTGGACCTTCCCAATAACGAGCGGGTGGAGATAGGGCTGACCCGGATATTCGGCATCGGCAGAACCTCCTCGAGGGAGATACTCACGACCACGGGAATCAGCTTGGACAAAAGGGTCAAGGACCTTAAGGACGACGATATCCTCAAGATCAGGAACCAGCTGGATGATTACAAGGTTGAGGGGGACCTCAGGCGGGAGGTGGCAGGCAACATCAAGCGTCTGATGGACATCGGCTGCTACCGCGGTCTCCGTCATCGCGTAGGGCTTACGGTGCGCGGACAGAAGACCAAGACTAACGCACGGACCCGCAAGGGGCCCAAGAAGCTCGTAACAGGCAAGAGGAAGTAATACATGGCACAGAAGAAAAAGTCAGGCAAGAAGCGCGAGAAGAAGAACGTGCCCGTGGGCCAGGCCCATGTGCAGGCAACATTCAACAACACTATTGTGACGATAACCGATCCAGCGGGCAACACGGTGGCATGGGCCAGTGCCGGCAGCCAGGGTTTCAAAGGCTCCAGGAAGGGCACCATGTACGCCGCGCAGATCGTTGCCGAGGCAGCGGCCAAGAAGGCGGCCGACGCCGGCATGCGCCAGGTGGACGTGTTCATCAAGGGGCCGGGTTCCGGCAGGGAATCGGCCATACGCGCGCTGCAGGCCGCGGGTCTGGAAATAACAATGATAAGGGACGTCACGCCCGTGCCTCATAACGGGTGCAGGCCTCCCAAGCGCAGAAGGGTATAAGGCAAATGGCAAGGTACAGGGAATCGCTTTGCAAGCTCTGCCGCCGCGAGGGCGAGAAGCTCTTTTTAAAGGGCGACAGGTGCTTTACGGAAAAATGCGCTGTGGAGCGCAGGAAGTACCCGCCCGGGCAGCACGGGCAGCGCAGGACCAAGCTCTCTGATTACGCGATGCAGCTCCGCGAGAAGCAGAAGGTCCGCAACTCGTACGGGCTGATGGAAAAACAGTTCCGCCGCTACTACGACTGGGCCTCAAGAAGCCGTGACGTCACCGGCGACGTGCTCCTGAGGTATCTGGAGCGCAGGCTTGACAACGTGGTCTTCAGGATGGGATTTGCCGTGAACCGCCGTCAGGCCAGACAGCTCGTGGGCCACGGGTTCTTCACTATAAACGGCCGCAAGGTCAACG
>DAOWET010000116.1 GCA_030638335.1 Nitrospirota bacterium | reverse complement strand
TACAGGAGCCGTAGCGAAGGGTTCCCCTATAACAAGGATTTTATCCAGGACTTTCTGGTATGGACCGCTTTTGGACTGCTCATAGGAGCACGGCTAGGCTATGTGGTCATATATAATCCCGGCTACTATATCAGGCACCCACTTGAGATAATCCTCCCCATAAGTTTTGACGGCGGGGTGAGTTATACCGGCATTTCGGGCATGAGCTTCCACGGCGGCGGCATCGGGGTATTCATCGCCTCCCTCTGGTTTTTAAGACGCGCGTCGGTGAGGTTCGTGGATTTCGCTGATTTCATTGCCCCCTGCATCCCTCTTGGCTATTTTTTCGGACGCATCGGCAATTTCATAAACGGCGAGCTCTACGGGCGTGTCACAACGGTACCCTGGGGAATGTACTTTCCGTCCGACCCGTCCGGGCGCCTGCGCCACCCCTCGCAGCTGTATGAGGCCTTTCTGGAGGGTGTCGTGCTGTTTGCCGTGCTATGGATGCTAAGGCGCAGGCAGTCATTTAAAGGGCTGATGCTCCCGCTCTATCTTGGGGGCTACGCTGTTGCCAGGTTCATTGTTGAGTTCTTCAGGCAGCCCGATTCCCACCTGGGGTTCATAGTGGTCGATCTGAGCATGGGACAGTTGCTCAGCATTGGCATGGTACTGATCGCTATTGGCGTGGGGATATATTTACGCAGGCTGGGATCAGTAGCCGGGCAATAGCCTCCCCCCGGGTTCATTCGAGCCTCTGAATCCATGATAGTTCCACTCATTTGCGCCATGCGGCATGCCCTGGCTATAACATCCTGAAAAATAATAAGAATAACTGCTAAATAAGGATCGCAAGCCGATCGTTTTTTTGATATAATTATCCCAGGACCTCTGGGTGAAGGATCTTCTTTCTTGTTTCGATCTTATTATTGAGGGAAGCATATGGAGGAATAGGCCTGCATGTCAAACAAGCGGATACTGGTAGTGGAGGACGAGAGCATCGTTGCCGCGGACGTCCAGGAGAGGCTTGCGATCCTTGGCTATAAGGTGGTGGGCCATGCCGCCACAGGGCCGGATGCCGTAGAGCTTGCCCGGACGGTGGAGCCTGATATCGTGCTGATGGACATCATGCTAAGGGGCGACATGGACGGGGTCGAGGCTGCCGGGCTGATAAACGAGTCGGGTGCCGTCCCTGTGGTATACATGACCGCTTACGCGGACGAGGATACCCTTGCCAGGGCCAAGATCACAGGGCCTTACGGCTACATCCTCAAGCCGTTTAACGAGAGGGAACTCCACGCCACGATAGAGATGGCCCTCTACCGCCATATGATGGAGCGGAAGGTCAAGGCCAGCGAGCACTGGCTGCGCACGGTACTCAGCAGCATCGGAGACGCTGTCATCGCCACTGATAAGGACATGGTCGTGACGTATGTGAACCCGCTTGCCGAAGGACTGCTGGGCATAAAGAAGGAAAACGCCCTTGGTCGCAACCTCACAGAGATATTCAATGTATCCGGTTCAGATGAAGGAAATGTGGTCAACCTGCTGTCTAATATGTCCCGGGACTCTTCTGATATCTTTGTGGGGGACTCGCGCCTTTTGCTCGAAGGCGGCGGCAGCATATCCATAGAGTACACGGCTTCGTTCATACTGGACGAAAAGGGCGGTATAAACGGGTGCTCGATCGTATTCAGGGACATAAGCAAAAGGAAACAGAACGAGATGGAGCTTCGCTCGGCCATGCTCGCAAGCAGGGCCGCAAACCAGGCAAAGAGCGAGTTCCTTGCCAACATGAGCCACGAGATCCGCACTCCGATGAACGCCATCCTTGGCATGACTGAGCTTCTGCTTGATACCGGCCTTGACACAGAGCAGCGTGAGTCGGCCAATATCGTGAAGCAGGCGGCTGATGCCCTTTTGAACCTTCTAAATGACGTTCTCGACCTCTCGAAGGTGGAGGCCGGAAGGATGGGACTCAAGAGCATGGATTTCAACCTCCATGCACTTGTGGAGGACGCGGTTCTGAGCCTTACCCCACAGGCCCGGTCAAAGGGCCTCAGGCTTGTCAATACCATTGCACAGGATACGCCCAAGGGGCTGAAGGGAGACCCGGGAAGGCTAAGGCAGGTGATACTTAACCTTGTGGGCAATGCCATCAAGTTCACCAATCAGGGCACTGTCACGGTGGAGGTCTCAAGGACAAGCCCCCCGGAGAGCGATTCCCCTGACACCGCCGGCCCGATCCACCTTGATTTCAGGGTTAATGATACCGGAATAGGCATTGAAGAGGATAATATCAAGAAAATCTTCGAGAGCTTCACCCAGGTTGATGGTTCCACAACAAGACAGTTCGGGGGCACTGGGCTTGGCCTTGCCATCTCAAGCCAGATAGTGAACCTGATGCATGGGGAGCTAAAAGTGGAGAGCACGCCGGGAGTGGGCAGTTCCTTCTATTTCTCTGCGGTATTCGCCCCGGGTGAGGTGCTTGACGAGAGAACAGGCGGCTTGAAGCACCTGCTGGAGGAGAGGGACGCTGCAAGCGGGTTGAAGATACTGCTTGCTGAGGACAATGTCATCAACCAGATGTTTGTGGTCAAGGCGCTTGAGAAGGGTGGGCATATGGTCACCTCGGTTGAGAACGGTAAGGCGGCGATAGAGGCACTTGGCAGGGATAAATACGACGTCGTGCTGATGGATGTACAGATGCCGGTCATGGACGGATACGAGGCTACAAGGCAGATCAGGAAGCATGTCCAGGGAAGATTCAACCCTGACATCCCTGTTGTGGCGCTTACCGCCCATGCGATGGAGGGAGACCGGGAAAAGTGCCTCAGTGCGGGTATGGACATGTACATATCCAAGCCCTTCAGGGTCTCGCATCTCCTTGAAGCGGTGGAGCAAGCATCCAGAAGAGAGTTCACGGACACCGGCAAGGCCGTGGCAGCCTCTCAGGCGATAAGGAGTTCCCCGGCGCTTAACCTCGGTTTTGCCCTTGACCTCCTTGATGGTGATGTGGGAATACTAAGGGAGCTTCTCAATGATTTCAACGATAAGATGCCCGGGCAGGCCAGGCAACTGGGAAGCGCTCTGGAGTCAGGGGACACCTCTGATGCGCGGCTCAGGGCACATTCCATAAAGAGCAGCCTCAGTAGCCTGGGGGCGTCCGTTGCCAGGGGCCATGTGCTGGCAATAGATAAAAATGTGGAGGACGGGAAGCTTGAGGAGGCCAGGGGGGCCATGAAGGGCCTGGAGGTCGAACTGGGGCATATATACAAGGAGATATCCCTGAGGCTGAGCGATGATTCTCTGCTATAATAATAGCAAGGGAGTACTTGCCGATCCTTATATATTGTGGTTGCGAACGTATTCAGAAATTATTATTCTCTAACCTTGGAGGACTGTCATGAGAGTACTTGTTGTGGAGGACGATTTCATAAGCCGCAAGCTGCTTACCACCCTTCTGGGGCATTACGGGGAATGCGACATCGCGGTTGACGGGAGGGAGGCGGTGGATGCCTACAGGCTCGCCCTTGATGAGGACAACCGCTACGACCTGATCTGCATGGACATCATGATGCCCGTTCTCGACGGGCAGGCCGCGCTAAGGGAGATCCGTGAGCTGGAGAAGGAAAGGTCCATTCCAGCCAACCAGGAGGTCAAGGTGATAATGACCACAGCCCTTGACGACCCCAAGAACGTGATGGAAGCCCTCAACAAGGGCGGCGCGGCAGCGTATATAGTCAAGCCCATTGACAAGAAAAAACTTGTGGAAGAGGTGCGCAAGCTGGGTCTCTTAGATTAGCCCACGCTTCCTGATTTAGTGCATCTTTTTTGTTGCGCGACATTCGCGGTAGCATAAGTACAGGTCGGATCGACTCTTGCCGGCTTCATGTCGCGCGCCTCAAATCTACACCAAATCAGAAAGCGTGCAACAAGTGGTGTGTTGTGATAAATAACACAAAGTAAGACACGACAGAAATTGCTTCTTCTAAAAAAGGGTAAAGTACAAAGAGACAAACCTACTTCTTTTAAAAAGTGTCCATGACCCCCGGTTCAGAAAATAATGTTTTGTGACTGATCTTAATCCTGAGCCTTATCTTTTTAGTTTGTTGTTATCTTTTCAAAAAAAAAAACGGTTGATACTTGCCTGACGTAGAGATTCGGAATCGGGATGTAGTAGGTACAAGACAGGAGACGCGACCAGTCATGGACTGGTTTTAATAACCTATCTACAAGCGCAGACCCAGATAAGAGGGTTCTATGACCCCGAGCGGCACATGGCGCAGTAGATGCTGCATATCCGGTTTCGAAGATCGTCTATTATTCACCTGTTTTGTTATAAAATAGGTGAATATGAAAATTTCACTTTTAAGCCTTGGATGCCTGAAGAACCAGGCGGACTCCGAGAGCCTGCTGGAACTTCTTGCAGGCAGGGGCATCTCCCATACCGAAGACCAGGCCGCTGCGGACGCTCTCATCGTAAACACATGCGGGTTCATCGAGGACGCAAAGAGGGAGTCCATAGACGCTATCCTTACCCTGGCCGCTCACAAGCGGAAGGGACAGAGGCTTGTAGTGCTTGGCTGCCTGTCCAAACGGTACAGGGATGAGCTTGCGGCTGAGATGCCTGAGGTGGACGCCTTTTTCGGGGTTGGCCAGGCAGAGGATATAGCCGACCTGCTGGTAGGCGCTTCTAAAGCGAAAAGCGAAGAAGTTGAAACCCCTCTTGTGCTGGCCTCTTCAACCTATGCGCCCCTGAAGGCTGCGGAGGGCTGTTCCAGGCGATGCGGTTTCTGCGTGATCCCCTCCATCCGTGGGCCCTACAAAAGCCGCGCGCCGGAGGAAGTGCTGAGGGATGCAAGGGTTTTCCTGGGCAAAGGGATTCGCGAGCTGCTCGTTGTGGCACAGGACCTGAACTCCTATGGCCGGGATCTGGGGGGCCAGTTCCGCCTGCCGGAACTCCTCCAGGGGCTTGCCACCTTGGAGGACACGGAATACCGGGTGCGTCCGCTCTATCTTTACCCTACCGAGGTGGACGGGAGGCTGCTTGATTGCATTGCGGGCCACAAGAGGATATGTTCGTACTTTGACATCCCGCTCCAGCATTCCGAGCGTCGCATATTAAAGGCCATGGGCAGGGTGGGCGACAGGGACAGGTACCTTGAGCTTATCGGTTCCATCAGGCGTGATGTGCCGGGCGCTGCCATAAGGACCACAATGATCGTGGGCTTTCCCGGAGAGAGCGAAGAAGAGTTCACCGCGTTGCTGGAGTTTGTTGAGGAGGCGGGCTTTGACCACCTTGGGGCATTCAGTTATTCAGACGAAGAGGGCACGCCCGCGGCTGAGCTTGATGGAAAGGTCCCCGGCGAGGTGAAGGCGCGCAGGCTTGAGGAGCTCATGGGCATACAGGCGGAGATCTCAAGGGAACATAACGAACAGCTTGTGGGGCGCGAGTTCAGGGCGCTGGTGGATGAAAGCTCAAAAGATGGCGTGATAGCACGCCTTGAGCGGCAGGCCCCTGACGTGGACGGCGTGATCTACCTCACCGGCTGTGATGCCGGGGTGGGAGAATTCGTTGATGTAGAGGTAACCGCAGCCTCAGACTATGACCTTGAGGGCCTATGCCCATGAGAAAGATTCCCGTGATCCGCATTCCAAAAAAGAACATTGTGCTTTTCCTTGTAACTTTTTTCTGCGTGCTTGCGGCAGGTGCGATAGAGGCGGGCGTGGACATACTCAGTGACCCGGCAGGTCTTATTAAAGGCCTGCCTTATGCGCTTTCACTCATGGCGATACTTCTGACACATGAGATGGGCCACTACTTCATGAGCCTCAGGCACAAGGTGGAGGCCACGCTGCCATTTTTCATCCCTGTGCCTCCCATATCCAGCGTGCTTAATATCGGGACCCTTGGGGCGATCATCCGCATGCGCTCTCCAATTAATACACGAACAGCGCTCATTGACATTGGGGCCTCGGGCCCGATAGTGGGTTTTGTGGTGGCCTTTGCATTCACGGTGGCGGGGCTTTTCATGAGCGAACCGGTTGCGATGGATGCGTCAAATGGCGAGGTGCTCCTTGGGCCGTCGCTGCTGTTTTTATTTCTTATGAAGCTAATAGCGGGGCCATTGCCAGAGGGCATGGGCCTTGAGCTCCACCCGCTGGCCTTCTCAGGCTGGCTTGGTTTTTTCATCACCTCCCTGAACCTCATCCCCGTGGGCCAGCTCGACGGCGGCCATATACTGTATGCGATGATAGGTGAGAGGCATCATATTATCGGAAAGGTACTTGTGGCGCTCCTGGTGCTTATGGGCCTTTACTTCTGGCCGGGTTGGATAATCTGGGCAGTACTGATGCTCATAATCGGGCTCAGGCATCCTCCTGTCCTGTTCCATGAGCCAAGGCTTGACCGGCAAAGGCGAATGGTGGGCGTGATCTCCCTGGTGATCTTTGTCCTGACCTTTACCCCGGCCCCATTCATGTTCATTGCGGGCTAGCTCTGATTCACCGCATCTTTTTTGTTGCGGGGGTCACGGACCCCATTTAACTTGGGGCTTATATGCATTGAAAGGCAAAAGCAAGTCCAGCCCTTGGCTGGTCGCGCGCCTCAAATCTACGGCAAATCAGAGCTAGAGTAGCAGGCAGTCCCTAATTGCATCCTCTAACTTATTGAAAGTAAAGGAGAACCCTTCGTTCAGCAGTCTCTCTGGAACCACGCTCTGACCCTCTGTGAGAACCTGCGCTCCCTCCCCGAAACGGAGCCTTGCGGCTAAACACGGAACCCGCATGAAAGCGGGCCTGTGAAGGGCCTTTGCCAGGACTTTTGTAAGCTCTTTGTTCGTATTCATGGCAGGTGCGGTGAGGTTATATGCTCCGCGCATGGATGCGTCTTCCAGTGCCCTTTCAAAAGCCCTGTTGAGGTCTTTGACGCACACCCAGGGGAAGGGCTGGGACCCGTCTCCGATGCAGCCGCCAAGGCCCATTTTGAATGCGGGCAGCATCTGTCTTAGAGCTCCCCCGCCACTGCCCAATACAACCCCTAAGCGAAAGATAACGGTCCTGATCCCCGCGTCCCCGGCCCGCATGGCCGCGGTCTCCCAGTCAGCTGAGAGACTGCCAAGAAAACCTTTATTTAATATGTAGTTAGACTCTGTGTGAGGCCCTCCGGGGGCATAGATGCCAACAGCTGAGGCTGAGATGAATACGCCGGGTTTATCAGCGCAGGCCGCACTTGCCTCAACGAGCGCTTTTGTGGTATCCACCCGGCTTGAATACATTGATTTCTTGTATTCCCTTGTCCAGCGTGAGATTATGTTGGCACCGGCAAGATTGACCACTGCCACATGGCCCTCAAGGGTGTCTCTGAGCATCCCGGGCTCTCTGTATGACTCTCTTTTGAGGGCTGTGACCTGCCACCCTTTTGCCTCAAGCGCCTTGCGCAGGTGCGTGCCCACAAACCCGCCCGCACCGCTTATTGCGATCCTCATTTAAGCCTCCACCTGCCCCAATGCCTCTTTTTTAATTATACCCCCTGAGATCCGGCATTTCTGAGCCCTCCTGCCTCCTTGGCCTGATCCCCATGATCTCAGGTTTTTTGGGGTTCTTTGAGTGTAAATTATATATTTCTTGTAACCACAATATGTTGTGTTTATGGTGATGAGTAGGCACAAGATATTGTTGAGCATGGATGCCTATTTGAAACCCTTTGAAATTATTACATTTTTACCTTGACATATATGTAACACATGGATATTATTATAGGGTAGTGGGATTAAGTGGTAGTAAGTGGAGGAAATAGGTAATGTCAAGGTTCTCGGGCAAGTATTATTACACCATCGACCCAAAGGGGAGGGTGATGGTGCCTTCCGCCTTCAGGGACATCCTGCGGGAACATTACGGCACAAGGCTTATCATCACGGTGGCCCCTGTTGACCGATGCCTGCACCTCTACCCTGTGGAGGAGTGGGAACGCCTGCTTGAGAAAGTAAGCACACTCCCGAGATCCAACCGCTCAATGAAGCTCTTCCTGAGGACAGTTGTAGGCTCGGCCATGGAGGCCGACGTTGACAAGCAGGGCCGGGTGCTTGTTCCCTCGTCGCTGCGCACGGACGGAGACCTCAAGGGAGAACTGGTCATCGTGGGCGTGCTGGACAAGATCGAGATATGGGACAAGCAACTCTGGGAGAAGGCCACTGACCTCACGGACGTGGACGCCGAGGGCTACGAGGACGATCTCAGTGGTTTTGGAATCTAGGTGGGGGCCCAGCACCTTCCGGTCATGCTCCGGGAGGCATTGGATTTTCTAAACCTTCGCAAGGGGGGGACATATGTGGACGCTACGGTTGGTCCTGGGGGACATTCGGAGGCGTTGCTTTCCCATCTTGGCCCAGAAGGCCATCTCATCTGCATGGACCGTGACGAGGAGACCCTTGAGCTTGCCAGAGAGAGATTGCAGGACAAGAGGGCGCGGTTCGTACATGCGAGGTTCTCAGAGCTTGCCCGTGTTCTTGGTGAGATGGACATTCAGGGGGTGGACGGAGTGCTGATGGACTTCGGCGTATCCATGCTTCAGCTCAAGACCCCGGAGAGGGGTTTTAGCTTCACTTCCAACGAAACCCTTGATATGAGAATGGACCGTAGCGAGCCGACTAGCGCGCTTGAGGCGGTCAACAAATGGCCGGAAAAGGAACTTGCACGTGTGATATACGAGTATGGCGGGGAGTGGCGCTCGCGCCGCATAGCCTCCGCCATCTGCCGTGCCCGGGGCAAGGCACGCATTGAGACCGGCCTTGAGCTGGCTGAGATAGTCTCCTCTGCGGTTGGCAGGAGTGGGAAAACACATCCGGCCACGAGGACATTCCAGGGCCTGAGGATAGCGGTCAACCGCGAGATGGAAGAGATAGACGCAGGGCTTGAGGCGGCGGTTGACGCCCTTGTCCCTGGCGGCAGGCTTGTGACCATAGCCTACCATTCGCTTGAGGACGGGAAGGCCAAGCGCTTCATGCGTGAGGCCGCACGAGCGGAGCGCGTAAAGCTGCTTACGAAAAAGCCGCTGGTCCCGACACGTGAGGAGACCAGGGAGAACCCTTCTGCAAGAAGCGCGAAGATGAGGGCGGTGGAGGCCATATGAGCGTAAGGAGAATGCACGAGGGCGGGAGGTTCGTATCGGTACTGACGACCTTCCTGCTTGTTTTGACGCTTTTTGCCGGGATATTCGGAATTGTCTGGACCGTCTCCGGCATCACGATGCTCGAGTATCAGATAGGAGAGCTGGAGAACCGGAAGGCCCTGGCCCTGAAGGAAAGAAAGTCCATGGAGGCTGAGCTTTCCTCATTGCTTTCGATGCAGCATGTGCGGCAGAAGGGCCTGGAGTTGAGCATACCTGACAGGCAGCGGATCATATACGTGAAACGTGACTTCGTCCCGGTGAGACGGGCCTCGGAAAGGAATTAGGGGGAACAGGGTAAATGGAGAACAGGCGCGCGGCGATCCTCAGCACAGCGGTCATGTTCGGATTCCTGCTTGTGGGGATACGCCTTGCGGACCTGATGCTTCTGGACCATGACGTCCTTGCCGCCAAGGCCCGCAACCAGCAGCAGGTCATGGTGGACGTTGCCGTCAACCGCGGGCTGATACTGGACAGGCGGGGAAGGGCCCTGGCCATGAACGTGGACGCGTATTCGGTTTACGGCAGGCCCTTCAGGGTCAAGAACCCCGGTGAGGTATCCGCCGCTCTATCTGACGCCACGGGCCGTAGCTACGACAAGGTGCTTGCCTCCATGCGCTCGAACCGTAATTTCATATGGGTCAAACGCAAGATGGAGACAGGATCCGCGGAGCGCCTTAAGGGACTGGGGCTTGAGGGCGTGGGTTTCATCCCGGAGTCAAAGCGTACGTACCCAAAGGGCCGTCTCGCCTCGCACCTGATCGGTTTTGTGGGCGTGGACAACCAGCCCCTTGAGGGAGTGGAGCTTAGATACAACGAAGACCTGCGCGGAGAGATAAAGAAGGTACTCGTCTCAAAGGACGCCGGGGGAAGAACGCTCTCCGAGGGTTTTGACGTGCAGAGCCGGGGTAACGGGCTTGTGCTCACAATTGACGAGGGGCTTCAGTATATTTCCGAGCAGGCACTTGATCGTGTGATCGAGAGATGGGAAGCGGTCTCTGCCATAGCTATCATGATGGACCCTTATAACGGCGAGATACTCGCCATGGCAAGCAGGCCCACCTACGACCTAAACGACCCCGGAGGCTACAAGACCTCCAGCCGCAGAAACCGTGCCATAACCGACCCCTACGAGCCGGGCTCCACCTTCAAGGTGGTGACAGCGGCCGCGGCACTTGAGGAGGCTGTGGTGACCCCGGCCACGGAGTTTGACGTAAGCGATGGTTTCATCGACGTAGGGTCCATGAGGGTGTACGATTCCAGGCGCCAGGACAGGATCTTATTTACAGAGGTGATAAAGACCTCCTCCAACGTGGGGACTATCCAGGTGGGCAGCCTGATTGACAACAGAACCTTCCATGAATACATCAGCAAGTTCGGGTTCGGCTCCCGCACGGGCGTGGACCTTCCAGGGGAGGCCCCGGGCATAGTGAGGGATTACAAAAGATGGTCCAAGACCTCTCATGCCGCCATAAGCATTGGCTACGAGGTCGCTGTCACCCCGCTTCAGATACTAAGGGCGTACGCGGCAGTGGCAAACGGCGGGTGGCTCGTTACCCCCCATGTCGTAAAAGAGATTGTGGCCTCGGACGGCACGGTACTGAAGCAGTTCAACCCCGGGCTCGGTGAACATATAATCTCCACCCATACGGCCAACACCCTCAAGGACATACTCATCTCGGTGACCCAGGAGGGCGGCACAGCGCGCGAGGCGGCTGTGAGCGGAAACCTTGTGGCTGGCAAGACAGGCACCACAAGGCTCATAGACCCTGACACCGGCGAGTATTCCCATGAACGCTATGTGAGTTCCTTTGTGGGCTTTGTCCCGGCTGACAACCCGCGCTTTGCCCTTGTAGTTGTGGTGTTCGAGCCCAAGAAGCAGTACTACGGCGGCCGGGTGGCAGCCCCTGTATTTAGTGATATAGCCTCGCAGGCACTGGCATACATGAACGTGCCAAGGGACGATTTCCGGAACGAGAACGTCCTTTTGGTCAGGAACGATGAGTTCTAGCCTGATGAAGCTTGGAGAGATGATAGAGGCGATGGGTGGCGTGGAAAGCATAAGCGGGCAGGCTGACGTGGAGGTCTCCGGGGTTGCGTACGACTCGCGGAGGCTTGAGGCCGGAGATGTTTTTGTCGCGCTCAGGGGCGAGAACTTCGACGGGGCCGCCTATGTCGCCGACGTCCTTGAAAGAGGCGCTTCAGCCGTTGTGGCGGAGGGCCCCGCACGCCCGGAGGCCATGGATGCCCAGACCCCGTATGTCGGGGTCACGGAGGCAAGGGCAGCGCTTGCCCATCTTGCCAGCGTGTTTTACGGTCATCCATCCAAGGGGATGGAAGTGATCGGGATCACCGGCACAAACGGCAAGACCACCACAGCGCACCTGTTGCGCGCCGCTTTTTCAGCTTTTGGTAAAAAGGCCGGGATGGTGGGGACCATAAACTATTATGTGGGAGATGAGGCCCTCCCGGCCCCATTCACGACACCTGAGGCACCGGAGTTCCAGGGTCTGCTGGCCCGGATGCTCCAGGCGGGTTGCACGCACGTGGCCTCCGAGGTCTCAAGCCATGCCCTTGCCCAGAGGCGCGCTGATTCCACGCGATTTTCCGCGGCAGTGTTTACGAACCTCACAGGAGAGCACCTTGACTTCCATCACACGATGGACGAGTACTTCCGTGCAAAGAGCAGATTGTTCCTTGAGCTGCTTGATGGCCCGGCCATTATCAACATGGACGATCCATATGGGCGGGAGCTTGCCGGGATGTGCCAGGGCAGGGTCATTACATACGCCATCGGGCAGGAAGCGGACATAGTTGCGCGGGACATTAAAAGTGGTCGTGAGGGACTGAGCTTTTCCGTAACCTTCGAAGGCAAAAGCCATGAGGTAAGTTCTTCCATGCTTGGCCGCCCCAATGTCTGGAACGTGCTGGCCGCGGCCGGGGCGTGTGTGTCTCTGGGCCTTGATATGGGAGGGTCCCTCCTGGCCATCTCAAAGGCCGATGCTGTAAACGGCAGGTTCATGAAGGTGGAGGAGGGACAGGGATTCCTCTGCATCATAGACTTCGCGCACACGGGAGACGCCCTCAGGAGGCTTATTGAGAGCGCGCGTGAATTTACCTCCGAGGGCGGCCGGGTCATCACCGTGTTTGGCTGCGGCGGGGACCGCGACAGGAGCAAGCGGCCCGTAATGGGGGCTGCGGCAACCCAGTTGAGCGATCTCAGCATAATCACTTCGGACAACCCGCGCAGCGAGAACCCGGAGACGATCATTGAGGATATTGTTCGCGGTGCAGGAAGCGGCAATTACATGGTAGAGCCGGACCGCGCTAAAGCGATACATGCCGCCATGGCTGAAGCATCTCCCGGGGACACTGTCCTTATAGCGGGCAAAGGCCATGAGGATTATCAGGAGACAGACGGGGTCCGTACAGGGTTCAGTGACATTGAGAAGGCCCGCGAGGCCATCCATTCAATGGGGAAGGGGGGCTGATGCAGCGACTCACTTATGAAGAAGTGCTTGAGGCTACAGGGGGCAGGGTCCTCTTTGGCAGGCACAATGGCGTGGAG
>DAOWET010000059.1 GCA_030638335.1 Nitrospirota bacterium | reverse complement strand
GCCGCCAGAGTCCTTGATGATAAGCTCTATGGGCCTGCCGTCGATGCCGCCGGCGGCATTTACTGTCTCTGCGACCATCTCGATGGTGCGTGCCTCAGGGCCGCCCAGGAACGATGCCTTGCCCGTTACGGCAAGAATGGCGCCAATCTTGATGGGCTCGCCGGTGGGGGCTGCCTTTTCTGCCTTGGCTGCGGGAGCGGCTTCCTTTTTTGCCGCAGTCTTATCTCCGCCCTGCGAGCAACCGAAGATCGCCAGAGCAGCAACTATAAGCGCGATTACAAGTGTTCTTGTCAGCTTCATACACCCCTCCTAGTTTTTCCCCTCTTTCAAGCGGGTAGTTTATAACGAAAGGACCTCTTCGCCTTTCAATATCCTTATGCCTGCATTGCTTAGAACATCAATAGCCTCGTCCAGCGCGTCAAAGCGGAATATTATTATAGCGTGCTCGCCGCTTTTCTGGACAAAGGCATACATGTACTCGACATTTATTCCCCCTTTGTCCAACACACCCAGTATCTTTGCCATGCCGCCGGGCTTGTCCTCCACCTCAACAGCCACAACCTCTGTCCGGCCCACTGTGAAGGAGTTGTCCTTTAGTACCTGCTTTGCCTTCTCTATGTCGTTGACTATCAGGCGCAGTATGCCAAAATCCGCGGTGTCGGCCAGCGATAGGGCGCGGAGGTTTATCCCTGCCTCTGCAAGCACTTTCGTCACGTCGGCCAGGCGGCCTGACTTGTTCTCAAGAAAAACCGATATCTGTTCAACCTTCATGACGTACCTCCCGTGCTGAGGGCTATAGTTTACGTTTGTCTATCACGCGCTGGGCCTTGCCCTCGCTGCGCTGTATGGTCTTGGGCTCCACCAGCTTCACTGTTGCGGTAATGCCAAGCAGGTCTTTCATGTCCTTCTGTATTCTCTTAGACAGCCCCTCAAGCACCTTGACCTCGTCTGAGAAGACCTTCTCGCTTACCTCCACCTGCACCTCAATGGTGTCGAGCGAGCCCTGCCTCTCCACAATAAGCTGGTAGTGGGGCTCAACCTCGTCCACGCTCATAAGCACGTGCTCTATCTGCGAGGGGAAGAGGTTCACTCCCCGGATTATCAACATGTCGTCCGTGCGCCCGCTTACCCTGTCCATGCGGTAGAAGGTCCTTCCGCAGGCGCAGGGCTCTGTCATGAGCCTTGTGATGTCCTTTGTCCTGTAGCGGATTATCGGGAATGCTTCCTTTGTTATGGTGGTGAAGACAAGCTCGCCGGTCTCGCCCGGAGGAAGCGGCTCTCCCGTGGCCGGGTCGATTATCTCCGCAATGAAATGGTCCTCGAAAACATGGAGGCCGCGCTTTCCCTCAAGGCATTCCATGGAGACACCGGGGCCCATGACCTCGCTCAGGCCATATATGTTGAGGGCGTCCAGGTCCATGCGGCGCTCTATCTCCGTCCTCATGGGCTCGCTCCAGGGCTCGGCGCCGAATATGCCCACCTTCAGCTTCAGGCTCTTGGGGTCTATGCCTGACTCTTCCATAATCTCCGCAAGGTTCAGGGCATAGGACGGTGTGCATAGAAGCACTGTTGAGCCGAAGTCCTGCATGACCATCAACTGGCGCTTTGACTGACCGCCGCTCATGGGGATAACCGTTGCCCCGAGCTTCTCAGCGCCGTAGTGCGCTCCAAGGCCGCCGGTAAAGAGGCCATATCCGTAGGAGTTATGGATCATGTCGCCTGGACCTGCGCCTCCTGCGGCAAGGCTACGTGCCATAAGCGTGGCCCATGTGTCTATATCGTTCTTTGTATAACCAACCACTGTGGGCTTGCCTGTAGTGCCCGATGAGGCATGCACCCGCACCACCTGGTCAAGGGGCACGGTGAAAAGGCCGAAGGGGTAGTTCTTCCTGAGGTCTTCTTTGGTGGTGAAGGGTAGCTTGTGCAGGTCCTTTACGCTCTTGATGTCCGAGGGCTTTACACCGGCGGCTTTCATCTGTTCCTTATAATAAGGGACGCGATCATGGACCCGCTCCACAAGAGAGACAAGGCGCTCGGACTGCAATGCCTCAAGCTTCTCTCTGGGCAGTGTCTCCAGATCTTTCTCGAATATCATCGTCTGTGCCCTCCAGATGGCCAAGAGTGTCTCAGGTCTTGCCGCCCGTCAGTTCGCGTCCACGGTCAAAGGCTTTCAGGTTAACTTCAACAAAGCCTTTTTTGACACGGTCTTGTATTATAGCCGTAAATATATTCTTATCAAGGGGTAAAAAGCTCGAAAGGGCCCCAACAAGCACCATATTGGCAGTCCTGGGCTCCCCGACCTCCCCTGCAACCAAGAAAGCATCAATGGCATGTATCTCAAGTCCGTTCTCACGAAGCCTGTCCAGAATGCCCTCCGGGTAACTCTCAAGACCTGTTGCAACAGAGGGGGGGAGGATCTTCTGGGTGTTTACAACTACATTGGTGTTCTTGTTCATGTAGGGCATGTATCTGAGGGCTTCAAGCTGCTCGAAAGCCACGACAATGTCCGCTCCTCCGGGCTCGATCAGGGGCGAGTAAACCTTCTCGCCGTATCGGAGATGCGCCTCCACCGAACCGCCGCGCTGGGCCATGCCGTGCACTTCGCTCTTTTTAATGTCATAGCCCGCGGCAACAAGTGCGTAGGAGGTTATCTCGCTTGCAAGCAGGATGCCCTGCCCGCCAACGCCGCAGAAAAGTATGCTCCCGTCTTTCGGCATCTGGCTCATGCAGGCTCCTCCTCCTTCTGTATAGCGTCGAACTTGCAGAGGTGGAAGCACTGTCCGCATCCATCACAAATTACAGAGTCTATAAGGGAGTGACCCTTTTGCTTCTCTTTATAGCCCTTGGCCGCGGCCTCTTCCGGGGTGAGAGGCACCCACGATATTGATGGGCACCCGATGCTTATGCACTGGCGGCAGCCAACACAGTTCTCTTCTTTCGTGAAGTATCTGGCCCGCTTCTTATTCCGGTGCTCGGGGATGAGCACGCATGGTGCCTTCGTGATTATCACCGAAGGCTCATCGCGTTCCAGTTCTTCCTGCACGACCTTTCTGGCTGTGGGTATGTCGTGCGGGTCGATGGTCTGTACGTTCTTGATGCCGATAGCCTTGCAAAGTGCCTCAATATCGACCTCTGTAGTTGGTTCACCTGAGAGCGTAAAACCTGTTACAGGGTTCTGCTGGTGGCCGGTCATGGCAGTTATGCGGTTATCGAGAATTATTATGGTTGAGATACCTTTGTTGTATGCAATGTTTATCAGTCCGGTTATACCCGAGTGCATGAAGGTTGAGTCGCCGATAACGCCAACCACCTTACCCTTAACCTCTGCCCCAAGGGCCTTGTCCATCCCGTGGGCAATACCGACGCTTGCGCCCATGCATACGCAAGTATCCATTGCCTGAAGGGGTGGCAGCGCTGCCAGCGTATAGCATCCGATATCGCCCGACACGAATACCTTGTGCTTCCGGAGCACATGGAATATCCCCCTGTGCGGGCATCCAGGACACATGTTCGGCGGGCGCATGGGGATATCCACCGGCTCAAACGATGCCGCCTCAGAGGTCCCTGGCATGATCGCCTCCCTGACCGTGCGCGCGTTCAGCTCGCCGATGGATGGGATCTTCTCCTTGCCCGTACACGCAATGCCCATGGCCTTGATGTGCGTCTCAAGGAACGGGTCAAGCTCCTCGACAATATAAAGCTTCTCCACTCCGGACGCGAACTCCCTGATCATCCCCTCGGGCAGCGGCCAGCACATCCCAAGCTTCAGCACCGATGCATCAGGAAACGCTTCCTTCACATAGAGATACGAGACCCCTGAAGCGATGAACCCCATCGTCCCGGAGCCCGGCTCAATACGGTTGAGGTCCGTGGTCTCGGCCAGCTCCCTGAGCCTGCCCATACGCTCCTCGATCTCCACGCGCCTGAGCCTCGCGTGGCCCGGCAGCATGACGGTCTTCCTCGGGTCCTTGGTGATCCCCGGCTCGACACCCGCCGCAGCGCGCTCACCCGGCCTCACCAGTCCCTTCACATGCGCCACGCGCGAGGTCGTCCGAAGCAGCCCCGGCGTATCGAACTGCTCGCTGATCTCGTAGGCGCGCTTCAGAAACTCCTTCGCCTCGTCAGGGTCCGATGGCTCCAGCATGGGAAGCTTGGCCGCAAACGCATAATTACGGTTGTCCTGCTCGTTCTGCGAGCTGTGCATCGAAGGGTCGTCCGCGTTGATGATCACAAGCCCCCCGCGCACGCCCGTGTACGCCGCGGTAAACAGAGGGTCCGCCGCAACGTTCAACCCCACGTGCTTCATGGTCGCAAGCGCCCGCACTCCGGCAAGGCTCGCCCCCAGCGCCACCTCCAGGGCTACCTTCTCGTTGGGTGCCCACTCGCAGTACACACCCTCATACCCCACAAGGTTCTCAAGTATCTCGGTGGAGGGCGTGCCAGGATACGCTGAGGCGACACCCACACCGGCCTCATACGCCCCAAGCGCAAGTGCCTCGTTCCCGCTCATCAAAAGCTTCCCGCTATCAGACATCAAAATGCTCCTTCACAGCGCAGATATAGATGAGGAATATTCAAACATCGCTTAAATAATACAGATAACAATAATATTGACTTATACATTGATTTGTCAAGACCACTCTCCGCCCTCCCCATCAGCGCAAAATCCCCATAAAACGTACTATAATAAAGCACTTATGGCCCACGAACTCATAATATTCCTGGCCTCTGCCGCGGTCATCTCGCTCTCTGGCGTGATGAGCCCCGGCCCCATGACCGCTGCCGCCATCGGCCACGGCGCGCGCTCCCGCTCAGCCGGGGTCTGGATATCCCTTGGACACGGCGCAGTGGAGGTCCCGCTCATCATCGTCCTGTACATGGGTGCCTCTGCTCTGTTCCAGGCCGACTGGACGCGCATCACCATCGGCCTGGCAGGTGGTCTGTTCCTCCTGTACATGGGAGTGGGCCTCATGCGTACCCGTGCGGAACTGCCAGGCTCTGAGGACAAAACCTCAACTAAAAACTCATTCATAGCAGGAGTACTCATGAGCATAGGCAATCCGTACTTCCTGCTCTGGTGGGCCACCATCGGCCTGGGGCTGGTCATGGGCGCAGAGCGCTTCGGGCTCGCTGGCATCATAGCCTTCATAATCGTCCACTGGTCCTGCGACCTCATCTGGTTCACTATCCTCTCCGTGCTCTCCAACAAGGGAGTCGAGACCTTCGGCGCCCGCCTGTACCAGCGCGTAAGCCACGCATGCGGAGTGGCTCTCATCCTCTTCGGAGGTCTCTTCATAGCACATGCCATGCGCATGATTCTACAGGCCTAGCATCCGCCGGGCGTTCCCAGATAACACCGCCTCCAGCAGATCGTCTGATAACCCAAGCCCCCGCACGGCCGCAAGCGTCTCGGCCTGCCCGGTCCAGGGCGAATCGCTCCCGAAAAATAAATACTCGCTCGGGTGCGCCTCCATCATCTCCCGCATGCCCTCGCCCAGGAACTCCACTGCAAACGACAGCTCCATATAGATGGGCCTGCCTATGAGGAGTTCCCTGACCTCCTGCCAGTCCTCCCATGCCCCAAGGTGCGTGGTGATGAGCCTGATCCCCGGGAATCGCGCATAGACCTCTATAACCTGCGCCGGATCACAGCGCCTGATGCGCTCGAACGCGATATCAAACCCCGTATGCATGACGATCATGAGGCCGGCCTCATGCAGTGCCTCGTAAACAGGAAGCATCCTGTCCTCGGCCAGGTAGAACTCCTGGTAATAAGGGTGGAACTTGACCCCGCGAAATCCTTCGCCCGCAATACGCCTGATATGCTCTTGATAGTCCCTGTCGTCCGGGTGGATGCTCGGAAACGGGATGATACGCGCGGACGCTATCTCGGATGACCACCTGAGTATGCTCTCGAACTGTTCGGGCCGCGTGGCTATGGAGCAGATGACCGACCGCTCTATCCCCGCCTCGTCCATGGAATGTAATAGGTCGCTGACCTTGCCCCCGTGGAATGCCTTGATATCCGAGCCTGCCTGGGTGGCCTCTCGTTCGAGAGCCGGGATGGCGCGCTCGGCCAGGGCGTCGGGGAACGCGTGGGTGTGGAAGTCTATGATCTCGTAGCTGGCCATGGGAAATTATACCTTAAATCTCTAAAACCTCTCTCCTAATGAAAAGGCTCATCATCCTGCCAAACTCAGGCATGTGCGTTCGGGGTGCTGCAGATGCAAGGCGCGTGGTACGAAGCTGTATCACTATACCGCGAGTGCCGCGCAACGCAGCAGATGTAGTGCATCCGTGCGCACAGACCGTCTGTGTCTTATTTGTTTTTAATGAATGTTCAGTTACGCGGCCCAAAATCCCCGCAACTGGTGGGATTTGCGGCGATTTTTGCCTATCCAGGGTGTTCATTTTGTTCATTGCTAAAAGCCTCCTTTAAGAGAGGATTAATCCTGCCTAATATTCAGTTTATCCCGCTCCTGATCCCGCTCATTTTCTGCCATATCCTCCTTAACGCTTGCGATCAATCGCTTGGTCTCAGCATCATCAGGACGCCGCACCGTCTCTTTTAGAACGTCCAGCTCTTGAGGTAGTGGTTCCCCATCATGGGGAACGACGGTGCCTATCTGGAGTGCCAGGTTTTTCGCTTTGAGCCGTTTCTCCTCGGCCTTCTCCAGAAGCATGGCCTTGTCCGTCATGATGGCCGCGGCTATTGCCAGGTCTTTAACGCTTGTGTTGCTTCTGACAGCGTCAGCCAGTTCGTCCATCAGGAAGTCAGCGAGCATAAGGTGGCGGGCCACGTTGCCGCGTTTCAACTCGTGGACCATGCGGTTCAGGTCAGCCTCGCTGGCCTCTCTGGCTATGGTATGCACGGTTCCTATGCTGATTTCCACGGTGTCGGATATGACTCTGTAAGACTTACCAGCCCTTAGCATAGCTTGTACGGAATCCCTTTTTGCATGACTTATCTTTCTGCCGCCCATCTCGTGTTACCTCCTTGGTTTATATATGGTTCTTTTAAGTAACACGGCAAGTGTGACATTGTCCATATGACACGTGTCAGTCAAAATGTGTCACAAACTATAGTTAATATTTGAGGCGTAACTACTTGAGGGAAAATGTTTTTTCGGGTTCAGTAGGGCCGAAAAAACATAACTTTAGTTAGTAAATTTCTTAAAGTATTTTCTTGATTTGGGTACTTTTTTAATACTATAGTTAGCAAATATTAACTTTGGTTAGTCAGAAGTTAGTCAGTTAGTGTTTTTTCACAAGCACACAACTATAGTTGGTTTTTTGAACTATAGTTAGGATTTGTTGAGTTTGGTTAATAATTTAAAATAGTACTGATACATTACATTCTTAATAAAAGAGTTGCGACCATATATAATTCTTAGAGGCTTTGCGGTTAAAACATCAAAATAGAACACCCCTACTATTTTTCACCCTGCAGGTTAACTCATTGTATGATTCAGGGTTTTTATTCCGTCGGCAATTTAAATTCACTGGCTATTAATGCACGAATTTCATGTTCATTATCCTTAATCTTATCCCAGTGTTTCGGGTGACAAAATACTCGAGCTTTTTTAGTATGTTTAAAGAATTGATCAAAAATACTTTCATTGAAATGAGTTATCTCTTTCAGCGAAACCTCGTATCGATCCTGATCCGGGTATACAATCTGAACAGGCGCCAGTTTTTCCTCCCCCATTGGGATATCTAATAGAATTTCATGGGGTTCTACATTCATTTGTAATGGCTTTTTATTAAAAAATCTAATAATTAATTTCTCGATTCTATTCCTACCAGTAATGTCAAGCAAAGTAAGCTTATCAAAGATATCGCTCTTGTATTCCTCATAATGTCTAGCAAAAGTAAGCACTCTTTTATAGAGTTGTCTTGATTCCCATTTTGCAAGGCTTGGGATTAGATCGTCTATATATTTCGGCCCATTTTTAGTGATATATCCCAATATTTCTTCATCACTTTTAGATAAGAGCTCCAGGATAAATGCATCCTTCTTAGGCTTCTTATAATTAATGAATTCGTGAAATGCTCTCTGAATCATTGCGGTTGCAGCACGATTTGTATGGTGCCAATACACCTCACTAAACATTGCCGATCGACTCATAATCAAAAACTCTACGCCCACTTTACCTTTTTCTGTCATCGCTAGTTCGTTTTTATCGCTTATTGTAAGTGACCTCAGGAAACGTGCTTTATCAATATGCTTTGCATACTCCACGCCAACATGAATACTATCACGCCTCAAATAATCTTGCTTATCAACATCAAGAGCCCCATCTAAGAAGCTAGCAAGTATCTGTTCCTCTTTTGTTAATGGCGGTTTATTATGTTTTTTAATTAGTCTTGAAACTGAATCAGGAGAAATCCCAAAGTCTTCTTTTAAAATATCGCTAATCAGCGGTAAGCCCGTCTTTCGATTTTTTAATATTTTTTTGCCACAAATTAAATCACAGGCAATATCAATATGGCTTGGAAAATGTTTCTCTTTCAACTCTTCGAGATTATGTGAAAAGGGATAATGTCCAATGTCATGGAGAAGTACCGCAACCAATAAGGTAGTAAGTTGGCTGCTATCAAACAAATAATCAAATTCGGCATCGCATAAGAGATTACTCAAATATTCGACTGCTAGGGAATATGCTCCTAATGAGTGTTCAAAACGGGTATGCGATGCACCAGGATATATTAAGCTTGTCGGCCCTAATTGTTTTATACGCCGTAGCCGTTGAAATTCAGGCAACTCAATCAGTTTCAATAATCTTTTAGTTAATGGGACTATGTCTTGAGGTGGGATTCTAATAGTGTCCGAACTATCAATTGCTTGCGCCGCTGCAAGTTCGGGAATTCCTCCTGTAGGAGGATATGTTGGTGATAACTTTTCTAATTTCTTGTCTAGTTCTTTTGCTAAGCTGAATTCCTCGTTTTTGAGAGCAGCAATAATCTTTTCCAGAAGCTTGTATTGTCTATCGCTAAATGCCCTTTTAACATATTTCAGATAATCCAAATCCTCTAGCATTATCCCAAAATAATATAGATCATGTGCTGGTTTAAAGAATTCTCGTGGCAATTCCTTGCCTTGATTTTCGATAAAAGATTTTGGTAGCCTATTTATGTCTTGTGCAATCTTGTACTTTTTTCGAGATCCTTCAAAATAATGCGCAAGACCAAAATCAGCAAGCTTTATGCCTTTTCCATTTATGTCTCTGGAAATTAATATGTTTTCTGCTTTGATATCAAGATGAACAACACCATTATCATGAATGAATTTGAGTGCATCAGAAATCTGCATTAATATTTCTCTATATTCCTCTCTCTCTAAATCTGGATTTTCGCTAAGAAAAACCCCTAAATCTTTTGATTCCACACACTCCATAATATAATAAGGAATTCCCTCAGGATCACCAAAATCAAATATGTTTATTATATGGTTATGAGTTAGTTTAACCATTTTTCTAGCTTCTCCAAGAAAGCGGGATGTTACATTCCCATCCATAACGTATTTTGGAAGGAGTATCTTTACTGCCCTGTCAGCTTCTAAATGACGATGACGGATTTTGTAGACCTCGCCCCAGTTTCCTTTGCCAAGAAATTCAATTTTGCTAGTATAGCCTTTACTTAGCAAGTCATCTATTATTGGTTTGAGCTCAACATTAGTATAAACTCTTCCATTACCATGCTCTTTTTTATTCATTTACATAACACCTCACGTTAATGTTAATACATCTTAATACACTCCAAAGTTTAGTGAAATAGATTATACAACAAAACGTGATATTATCAATAGATAAATGTATAAAAGTTTATCGTTTATTAGGAGTGCCAGTAAATAAATTTAGTTGTTTATCTAGCTCAGATGATTCTCCTGCCTCTTTTGTAGTAAATCTCTTCTTGCATGAGAGACACTTTCTTCTACGTCGAATAGTAGAATGGTCTTTGCTTTGTCTGGAATCTATAACGATGGTTTTCTTATGTTGGCAATAAGGGCAATTCATAGGCTCTTAAAATAAAAATACTTTAACCCCCCTTATTATAGCTAAATCCTATCTTTTACACATTAAGAAGTTAGCCGTAGGTTCATTAGGTCAAGTCTTGTAATGCTATATTTCATCAACCCTCTGAATAAATCATCAAGGGATATTTTCATAATTATACCACAGCGCTTGTTGCTTGCTTCCTAGAAACACAAAGACAGGGGGCAAAACATGGGGACAGACACCAGATCCGAGCAAATAGGGGGACACAATACCTAATTAATTAGGGACACTTCCCTGTTTTCTGCTTAATAATTCAAAGACTTAAGGAAATATGCGGACAGACACCAGATTAATTCAAAAATCCCAGGGGAAAGTGCCGTTGCCCTTGCCCCTCCCCCGCCGTGGCCGTTTCCGTGGTTATGCAATAAGAGAATGTTTTAAACGTTTATATAATTATTGAAGATAAAAAATGATAGGGCAATAATGATGAAGATTACCAAAGTGAAATAACTATATTTATTAGATTTATTTACCAACTCCTCCTTTCTTTCTCGGGGCATATCAGAAATAAACTTGGACCTGCTTATAAAGACATTAATACAGATTCCAATTACTATGAATGCTATTAATATTTTCATATTCCTAATCTACCAGAACATAATGGGAAAATGGGGAAAATGCAGACAGACACTAGATTAATTTAAAAATCCCAGGGGAACCGCCGTTGCCCTTGCCCTAGCCCCTCCCCCGCCGCCGTAGCCGTAATGTATAATTACCTCAAGACACGGGCATCCAAAGGAGGATATCATGATCCATATCGCAAGGAGCATAGCAGTTCTGACAGCAGTACTCCTGTTCTCAGCCAGCGCAGTGCACGCGGCACCGGACATAGTACCCGGCATGTGGGAGATAACCACCCAGGTGAATATGCCTGGCATGCCCATGGCAATGCCAAAGAACACCATGAAGCGGTGTCTGGACTCAAAGGATGTCGTACCCACCACGTCCACCGAACAAGAAGGCTGCACAGTAAAGGATATGAAGGTCAGTGGCAACACCGTAACATGGACCATACACTGCGAGACACAGGGGATGGTGTCCACCTCAAAGGGATCAGTGACCTACAGAGGAACGTCCTTCTCTGGCACAGCCACCATAACCATGACCGGCGAGATGGGCGCCCAAAACATGACCCAGACCATGGAGGGTAAGCGGATAGGCAAATGCACACAATAATAATCTGAGAGACCCTTTTACCTGAAAACTCCTCCGCGGCCGCCCCAACCTATACTGATCGCTATGGCGTCCTCAGGGCAGACCTCCAGGCAGGAGCCGCAGTCTATGCAATGTGATGCAAGGTGAGGCAGGCTCTTGCCGTCCTCCATCACAAAACAGTCCACCGGGCATGAGCCTATGCAATCCCTGCATCCCGTACACTTATCCCAATTCACTATGGCTATATACACCCGCTTTCACCTCCGAAATTCGTTTTCCGATCTATACAGGACTAAATTACACCTATATTCTAGCAGGCCAGCGCCAAAATGTCACCTGCCACCTCTAACCACCAGGGAAGTAAGGGGAAATATGTGCAATAAACGGGGACGTTTCTATTTTCTTAACCAACCCAGTGGGACAGCCCTTACCCTTGAGTCCCCCCCCGCCTCCGGCCTCACCCTCCCCCGCCGCATCCGTGCGCGAAGGTCGCCTCTTACTTATTTCTTGAGCCTCCGGCCTGCTAATAAACCGCTCCCATGAATACTGAAACGGGTATAATACTATAACCATGGACAAACAAAACGAGACAAGGCACTCATCGCCGCCAAAGCTGATGGTCAGTTGGATAATCAAGCTGGACATGTTCCTGCACATGGTCGTGGCCGCTGTGCTGGTACTGGCCTGCTTCGCCATAATCTGGTTCGCCTTCAAGAGCCTCATCCCGCTCTCGCGCGAGTCCGTTATCCAGGTGATCAACGACATGCTGCTCATACTCATCATACTGGAGCTGCTCTGGACGGTGATACGTTTTCTCAAAAAGAAGAAATTCCTCCTCGGCCCCTACATCTCCATAGGGATAATCGCGGCGGTGCGGCGCATACTGCTGATCGAGGCGCAGACATCCTCAATGAAGCACGTGCCGGTGGAGAAGCTCTACGAGATCGGGCTGAGCGCCTTGGTGGTGCTGGTGCTTATTGTGTCCTACTACATAAGCTACAAGACCCCTGACGAAGAGTAATAACCTTAGGGAAAATGGTAAATGGAAAATGGGGACAGCGCCCGTTTAATGCATCATCTTGCAGCCGTTTGAATCTACAGCCTTCCCCCTTATAAATCCTTTGCCTCTACCAACCTCGGATTTCAACGCTCCCGGCACAGCGCCTGACGGAGAGATTCGGAACCGGGATGCCGTAGATACAAGGCGAGTGGTGCGAAGTCGGCAGAGTCGATCCGACCTGTATCCCACTACCGCAAGTGCCGCTCAACGCCGCAGATGCGGCATATCCGGTTTCGAAGGTCGCCTCTTACTTATTTCTTGAACTGCCGCCCCTCAGGATGAGCATAGCGATAGTAATAAAAACCGCCATGATGACAGCGCCGAAGGCGATTGAGAAGGCGTACCTCATCAGGGTCCAGGTCCAGTCAGGAAGGCTCATCTTCACGGCATGCAGTATGTCTATCACATTACCCCTGAAGTTGAGCCACCACGCCAGCCATAGTCCAAGCGCGATGCCGGCAATGATTACCAGGAGCCCCAGTACTGTTCTCAGGTGATATTCAAACTTGTTGTTCATTGGACTAATTATACTATACCCTCAAGCCAGTGACCGTAGAGAAAAGAGAGCAAGGGGAAATACGGGGGAAATACGGGGACAGGCACCATTAAATGCATCATCATGCAATCCCCTCTCTTTAAAGCAAGTCGGATTGTTTAGTCAAGCATTATTTTAGATTCAAATAGTATATGGTCAGGATCAGACTCCTTTGGTAATGGTCAGTTTATAGAGTTTGCCAGCTCAGTTTCCATGTGAGAAAGATAAGCTCTTTGATGCGTTGCCTTAGTCTCGATCTCTTTCTGAATGGCTTTAATAAACCGAATGCAGACAAGGATCTCTTCATCACTTTTCCCTTTACATAGGTGGCTGTATTTTCTTTTAAACACTACTACCCTGGACAGTTCTTTCTTTGACATGATTAACCCCCTACATGGATTTGATTGTTATCCTGGCTTTTCATGACGATAGCATTACACATAGTGACAGATGCCATTTAACGCATCATCCTCCAATCATCATCTTCCAACCGTTTAAATCAAAACCTTCCCCCTAAAAACCATCGGACTTAGTGAAATCCTGCGTCATCAGTTCCTCATGCGCATCAAATGCTTCTTCATGGGACAGGCTAAGGAATTTCACACAGTCCTCGTATTCTTTGTGGCAATACGTCATCTTTATGAATTCAGCGGTCATGGGCATAATGTCGAGCCTGTCATGGTAGAGATCACACTCAGCTATGTAGGAGCAATCAGCCATTATCAAGCATCCCCCTTGTACTTCTTTAATCATATTGGATTGATCGTCCTGTGTCTGTCAGATAAACCATGAAAATAAAGTAAGAAAATTCCTATACGCGGAAAAGGGCGGGAAAATGGGAACATACACCATATTAATGCATCATCTTGCAGCCGTTTGAATCTACAGCCTTCCCCCTTATAAATCCTTTGCCTCTACCTGCCTCGCTCTTAAACGTCCCGGCACAGCGCCTGACGGAGAGATTCGGGCTCGGTGTGACTCAGATGCTAGGCACGCGGCATGAAGTCGGCAGAGTCGATCCGACCTGTATCCCACTACCGCAAGTGCCGCTCAACGCCGCAGATGCGGCATATCCAGCCCCGAAGATCGTCTCATATTTAATCCAATATATGCTATAATCTGCAGATATTTATTAATTCCTGGAGGTCTTATTCAATGACTATTGATGCACGCGATAAAGCTCACCCGGAGACTCTCAGACAGATACGCCAACATTTCGCCGCCAACTGTACCGGGCACGTTGATCTAAAGGTTTTAGTGCAAACACACGCGTACGCAATGATCATAAACGACTTCGCGTCAATGTCAAAATGCGATTCGAATATCGAGAAGAAGGATGACCACTTCATCATCAACATCTCCGGCGACTCCTGCTCCTGCAGTTGATAATGGCAATTTCCAGCCGTTCGAACCTACAGCCGTTTAAATCTCCCCCGCCGTAGCCGTTGAAGTGCCGCCCTCCTGCTGGCTGGCCCGTTCGCTTGCCTTCGGGCAAAATGAAATCTACTAAAAATTAGCTTTGATATTCTCTTTGTAGAACCTGCACTCATTCCTGCAATACAGGATCTTCTCCGACGCATCCTCCATAATATGCTCACCCTGCCCGCACTTTACCCCCGTAACTATCCAGCATGCCTTCCCTTGGTAAGGGTACGCAGTGCATGTCTTCCTGAGAACCCCATTGCACCCCATCACGTCCCAGCAGTTAGGAATTCCATTATAATTTTCATTCGCCATTACTTGGATTCTAGCAAATGTTTCCAAATGTCTAAATTGTATTATTTTATGTTCGAATAAGCGTTTGGAGTATTAGTAATAACGTAATAAAAGCGGGCGCATGTAAATGGAAAACAGGGGGACACTTTTTTTGAATCAGCTCAATCCAATCATCCCCATCCTGCTCCCCAGGATAAATTCTATGGGGATTTAGTTCTGATATTCTCCTTATAGAACTTGCACTTGTTCCTGCAATATATTATCTTCTCTGTAGCATCCTTCATTACCAGACTGCCCTGCGCACAACATGTCCCGGTTACCTTCCAGCATTCCTTCCCGTGGTCAGGATACGCCGGACAAACCTCTCGCACAACCCCATTGCAACCCGTCACGTCCCAGCAGTCAGGTATCCCCTTATAATATTCACTCATCATTATCTGAATTCTAGCAAATGTTTCCACAGTTGATTATCAGACAATTCCTACAAAAGGAAACTTATTGCATCATCTTCCAGCCCTTTGAATCTACAGCCTTTTGAATCCCCCTGCTCCCCAACAATCCTCATCACCCACAAAAAAGGGCCGGCGAATCACCGGCCCGTACACTCTCGGATGCAGGAGAATCAAACCTCTTCTCTTTCGAAGTTGTCAACAAACTCTCCCATCTGCACTCCCAGATGAACACAGAATACGCCATTTATGCATTCGTCAGCATCCTCCTTTTTAAGGTGAGTTGTGAGTTCATGGGCGGCCTTCTTGAAATTGATTATCCAGGCACCCTCCTCATCGTCGAAGTCCATGGAAAACCCTATGCCGTGCTCCTTGATCTCAGGATACATCGCCATGATCTTCGCCTCCAGAACCGCCTGTGTATAGCTCATATGCCACCTCCCCCTATGCTGATGAGCTTAATACGCTGTCCTTAATTAAATTCTAGGCCTCATCAGCCCACCAGTCAATGACCCTCCCCTCCAACTTCTCAAAAATCGTCCCAAAAATGAAATTAATCCTTTTAATTCCCTCCCCCGCCGTAGCCGTGGCCGGAGTTTACGGCTTAAAGCCTCCCTCCTAATAAATCATTGCCTGTAGCTCTGTGCTGGCAAGAGGGATTGCCTGCGCGTCTAACCCAGGAATTCGGGTTCGGATTTTGCCTTATCCTTTATCCTCCCCCACTCATTGCTGAATTGCCCTTGCCTACCTCTTATTTCAACGCTCCCGGAACAGCGTCTGACGCAGAGATTCGGAACCGGGATGCCGTAGATGCAAGGCGAGTGGCCAGCCAAGGGCTGGACTTACTATTGCCTTTCAAAGCATATAACCCAAGTTAAATGGGGTCCGTGACCCCCTCAACGCCGCAGATGCGGCATATCCGGTTTCGAAGGTCGCCTCTTGGCAATATCCGGTTTCGAAGGTCTTCTCTTGGCAATATCCAGCCCCGAAGTCCGTCTATTGGCATCCTGATTAATATCATATCAATCCCTCATCCTTATGATTTAAGATAGGGCAAGAAAACAAAGGAGGGCTGGACAATGGCCACAAGGAAGATAATCGAGATCAACGAGGACCTCTGCACAGGATGCGGAGACTGCGTACCCAACTGCGCCGAGGGCGCGATACAGATAGTGGATGGCAAGGCAAAGCTCGTGGCGGACCTCTACTGCGACGGCCTTGGCGCATGCATGGGGCACTGCCCCGAGGGAGCGCTCAAGATAATAGAGCGCGATGCGGACGAGTACGACGAGGAAGAGGTGAAGAAGCTCCTTCACTCCCAGGGGCGCGAGTTCGTTCCACAGGACCACGCCCCCGCCGCCCCTGAAACACCGCCGGCATGCCCCTCTGTGAGGCTCAAGGTGCTTAATACCTCCATGGCCCAGCCTCACTCAGAGGGCACCACCGCCTCCGCGCTTGCCCACTGGCCAGTGCAGCTCATGCTCATACCCCCCACAGCGCCATTTTTAAAGAACGCGGACATCCTCATCGCGGCCGACTGCACGGCCTTTGCCTCTGCTGACTTCCACAGCGCGCACCTGGCGGGCAAGGCCCTGCTCATCGGCTGCCCAAAGCTGGACAACGCGCAGGCATACGTGGAGAAGATAACCGAGATATTCCAGGAAGCCGAGCCTAAAAGCATGTCCGTCCTGGTAATGGAAGTCCCCTGCTGCTCAGGCATGAAGATGTTAGTGGAGAAGGCCGCCGAGCTATCGGGCACAAAGGTCTCTGTAGAGACTACGGTGCTGGGCATCAATGGCGGCGTGCTCCAAAAGGCATAAAGGAACCTCTTATAAGTGGAGGAGGACGCGCCGCGTCCTCCTCCACCTCTTGTTCACCACAAAGGGATCTGGCTCTCAGTGGTTTTCGAGCTACATGATTATTAATCCAAGAAAGCCACCAGTGCCAACGGGCACGCCTGCATAGGTCGAGTCGACCCGAACCGTATCCTCCTAAAAAAAGCACTTTCAATGCAGGAAAAGTTTCTACGCTACTTCTCCTGGAGACGCTGGAAGCTGTGCGCTCCAGTTAATACGAGCCCGTGGCTCGCCGGTCACGGACCGGTTTTACTAGGTCGCCACGACCCGGTCTCACGGAGACTTCCACTTGCTCCTTTCAGGAGCAGTCATGTTTCCTTCGAGAAACTAGTAGGAACGCTTTAAAGATGAGATGATACGTTACTTCTCCTGAACACGGTTGGGGCGGAAGCCTCCGGTTAAAAGGGGCCTTGCCCCCCGGTTTAAATGGGGCCCGTGACCCCAGCCTGTGATAGAATTAAACACGCAGCGCATTACGAACCCGAACCCGCTTAAGAGGGCTCCAATATGAAGAAGACTGTATGCCTTGCCGCCTTGCTCCTGATACTCGGCATTGGCCTCATGGCCTGCTCTGACATCATATCCATGTTCATGCCAAACCCATGGGGCATATCAGAAGAAGCCCCTCTTGGAACCCTTGAAAAAACCGGCGCATATCTCCAGGAGCTTGGATACCAGGACTCAGGGGACAGGTATGACCTCAACTTCATAAATGATGGCACAGTCCATTTCTTCACCCGCGCCAAGGACGACGAGCCTACCAATGTAACCCTGATAGTTGAGGACGGCAGAATACTTGCGATACGCGCGGCATTCGTGGAGAGTCCCCCCACTGCAGGCAAGGGCCTGATGAACGACCTCTGGAAGGAACTCTCCGGAGGCCTGCCCCAGCTCAAGGTCTCAAGGGGCGCGACCAGCGACTCACGCGCCCTCTGGACAGGCCTGTTCTCCGCTTCGGGCGTGACAGGCCTATGGGAATCAGAGGGGCTGATAACCACTACCACCACCATAGTGCTCGACCCGTACGCCGCTTCCCTGAGGACGTTCTAACCCGTTCTATTTCATGAAGGGGCCATGGGCACCTCTAAACTGGATCCCCCAGCTTCAATCCTTCTAAAGATAAGTTTCGTAAAGGATTTCCTCTAATAAAAAGATTTTATTCCTTACACCTCCCCCGTTCCGCCCTTCTGAATAACAGGTAATCTGTGCCGGTGGTGCCACGAATTCCTTCTAATAAAAATGCCTTTGACCTTAAACCCAGTATTGAAGAATCGCAGGTGAGTAGGCTGAGGCCAGCGGAGAAGAATGCATAGTGTCTGAGGGGTCACGGACCCCTTTTATGCTTCACGTTGCGGGTCGTCGCGACCTTGTTCAATGTCCCTTGGGGGACGTCATGCATTCAGCTGGACGAGGCCGTAAGCGAGCCGTCGAGATTCTGACCCTACTGGGGAGTTTTTGGTATGTGGGTCCGTGACCCTTTTGCGGACAAAAAGTACCGGGGATGTGGGGCGAGCAGTCCCACCAGAAGTTTCCAACTAGGAACAACCTCGTTTGGATATTACCTGCCTTATCACTACAAGACAAACAAGGCCGCTTGTTGTAGGTCGTTAGACTCGATCCGAGGTCGTAAGACTCGATCCGAGGTCGTAAGACTCGATCCGAGGCGGCCTTGTTGTAATAATTAGCCTTTCCCTTTAAGTTTGTTGTTGTCTGTTGTATTTGTTTTTGAGAGGAAAGTTCGCTTGTCTGACCGAGAAATTCGGGTGCGAGGTGCCTTAGATGCAAGGCGCGCGACCAGCCAAGGGCTGGACTTACTTTTGCCTTTCAATACATATAAGCCCCAAGTTAAATGGGGTCCGTGACCCCCGCAACGCCGCAGATGAGGTGCATTCGCGCCCGAAGCACGTCTAAAGGCGAAGCCTTAAACAGCCCCCACGACCTTCTCGATAGTATTGCGCAGCAGTTCATCGATAACAGGTTTACTTATATATGCTGCCGGGCCGCTCTGCATGGCCCGCTCCATCGTGGAATCGTCCGAATTGCCCGTAATGTATATCACCGGCACGTCCATCTCCTTCCGGATATGCTCAACCGCGGATATGCCGTCCATCTCGCCCTTGAGCTTTATGTCCATCAGGATCACGTCGGGCCTGAGCGATGCTGCCTGCAAGATGGCGTCATGGCCCGAAAACGCTATGGCTGAAACATCGTACCCCATGTCCTCCACGCTGAGCCGCAGGTCCATGGCCACAATAATTTCGTCCTCAACTATCAGCACGGACACAGGCATTAGACACCTTGCTTAACTCTTTATTAGCCACACGCTGGCTTACTTATATTCTAAAGGAAAAATCAGGATGATGCTTGTGCCCTGGGAGGTTTTTTCTCAGCCTTGGAGCCAAACACCACCACGACTTCGGTGCCCGAAGAGCCGGTGTTGAGGGAAAAGACCTCACCCTCCAGTTGTTCCACAAGGCTGTGCACCAGCATGAAACCAAGCGTGCCCTCACCCGAGGTATCCACATCCTCTGGTATGCCCTGTCCGTTGTCACGGACAAAGAGCCTGTATCCACCCTGCCCCTCGCGCTCCATCCCCACCTCCACCATCCCGCCCTTTGAGTCCGGGCCAAAGGCATGAGAGAGGGAATTGCTTACAAGCTCGTTGACTATCAGCCCGCAAGGCACAAGCCTGTCGGTATCAAGCCTGACTCCACCGGCCACGACACTGTATGCCACATCCTTTCCCATGAGCTTGTAGGGCATGAACATCTTTACAAGCAAGGCCTCGAAATACTCATCCACAGAAAGGCCCGTGAACTCGTTGCTCTTGTAAACCATCTCATGCACAAGGGCCATGGAGCGTATGCGGTCGCGGTTCTTCTCAAATAGCGCCTTGACCTCCCCGTCCTCCACCATCCTTGCCTGCAGGCTTGCAAGTGAGGATATGACCTGCATGTTGTTCTTCACGCGGTGGTGCACCTCACTTAAAAGCGCGTCCTTGTCGCTAAGGGCTGAGGTAAGCTTGGCCGTGCGCTCCTCCACGAGGTCCTCCAGGTGGTCCTTGTACATCTCAAGCTCAAAGCGCATCTCAAGCTCCGCGTTAAGCCTCCTTGAGTAAACGGTCCTGAGGGTCGCCATGGTGAAGATGACTATAACAAGGGCGATGTTCTTCATCATGAAACCGCTGTGGTCCGTCACCGTATCAAAGGCCAGTATGGGCGCAAGGTAGAACCCGTATATTATCAGCGAGCATGTAGCGTAATACCTGAGTATTGCGGGGATGAACCCCACAAAAAGCACTACAAGAAGAAGCGCGCCGACGTGGTATTGCGACGCATGCCCTCCGGTGGCCATGATGCGCATGTCCAGAGAGACCATCAGCACAGCCACGCACGCATAGGCGATGAGCCTATGAGTTCCCACCCCGGCGTCGTAGAGCTTCCGCGCAAGGATATACACCCCCACAAGGAACACGGCAATTATGGCGCGCTGCATGGCAAAGCGCGAGACATCCCCGCCGGTCAGGGCATAGTCGGAAAGGAATGAGAGAATGAATATGCCGAGGTAGACAAGGACCACGCGCCTGAACCAGACCTTGAAAAGGTCATCATTATGCCGCTGGATATAGCTATCCTTCTGCTCCACAACACATCCCCCCGTATCTCTCCTGTACAACGCAATTCTAACATACGCTCAAACGCATTGATACCGGATGCAGGCTGCAACTGCTCTGCCTCTGTCTCACTAAAACCTCGCAACAGCAGAGCGCCTCTCTACATGACGAGGTTTGAGGAGCCAACAAGGTAGAGGGTGATCCCCGCGTTTGCCGCAAACATTACAGCAGACCATGCCACAAGCCCTCTCAATACAGCCGGAAGCACCGTGCTGAGGCTTTCCGCCGGCCTGAGCATGCCGAGCGCACCTGCGCCAAGGCCGCTTCCCGTCCCGATAAGCAGCGTAAGGTAGAACACATATCCTGTGTAGCCATACTCCGCCTGCAGCACACAGAAGGGGCAATGGTGTGTTGGCAGCTCATATACGTAAGGCGAGATGCAGGATATCATTGCAACGATGCCGGAGACCAGCACTGCAAGGGAAACAACGGAATACGCCACGTGCCCCCTGCCCTTCAGATACGCGTATGCCCCGAGCGCGCAGGCCATGCATACCAGCCCGATAAAAACAGCAAGCGAGGCGTGCGGGTCAAAGGATGCCAGGCCGCTTCCCACCCCCTGCTTTCCCTCGCTGAAGAGCGTGCCGCAGCAGGATGTTATCACATCAGGGCTGAGCCCTGAGACATACAGCCCAAGCATGGCGGACTCCAGGGCCACAAGGGGAGCAAGCACAAGGAGAAGAGAATACTTAATTTTCGTATAGGGGTAGTCAGAGGCGCGCAGGTCCGCGCTGTTTATGACCAGCCAGACAAAGGCCAGCAGGAAGTTTGCCGCCTTGAACGCAAGCACGGGGTAACCAAAGGCGTTGACCTTCAGGGTGCCGGCGGCGCACATGGCCCCCACAAAGAGCGTATGCATCCTGTCTGCGGTGAATATGAAAAGAAAGAGCGAGGCAAGCTGGAACACAAGCACATTAGAGAGTATCACCGAGATCAGGTACGTGCTTCGTTCAAGCCTGAGCTGCAACTCGCTGCCGCTGGTGATATCCCAGTGGCGGATGATCCTCAAACCGAAGAAGGACGCGTATGCCAGCATGAGGGTGATAATGAATGCAGAGACGGCAAGCGCGATTATCGCGGGGTTCAATATCAAGCCAGGACCCCGTCCCTGATGATACGCACGGAATCAACGATGCCCGAGTTCACGACTATGGGGTCATGGCTTGAGATGATGATGGTCCTGCCGTCCTCCTTGAGCCTCATGAATATCTGCATGAACTCCTCGGACAGCCTTGTATCCAGGTGAGCGGTGGGCTCGTCGGCTATAAGTATCTCGGGGTCGTTCACGAGCGCCCTGGCTATGGCCACACGCTGGGCCTCACCGCCGGAGAGCCACTGGCTCTTTGACTCGGCCTTTTCCCTTATGCCCAGCATCCCCAGTATGTCGAGCGCCCTCTTCCTTATACCGGGCCTGCTCTCGCCCGTGGGATAGGACGCGAGCATAACGTTCTCGATGGCGGTGATGCCCTTGATCAGATGGAACTGCTGGAACACGAACCCGAAGGTCTTTCTCCTTATGCCCGTAAGGAACCTCTCGGGCAGGCTCGTTATCTCCCGCCCGTCAAGCCAGACCCTCCCGGAGGTGGGCCGGCTCATGCATCCCACAATGCTCAGCAGGGACGTCTTGCCAGAGCCGGAGGGGCCCTCGATGGCGGTGACCTTCAGAGGCTCGATGCTCATGGTGATGCCCCTCAGGGCCGCAAACTCGTTGGGCCTTCCGGAGTTGAAGACCTTGGTGACGTCCTTAAGCTCTATCATGCCCTCATCACCTCGTCCGGGTCCATCGTGGCAGTGCGCCATGAAGGTATTATCGTTATGAGCGTATATGGGACCACGGTAAGGAAGAACAGTGTGAATATGGAATACAGGTCAACATGGGGCAAGAGCCTGAACTCCGGATAGAGCACCGACCACCCTTTAAGCACCGGCCAGAACAGCGCCCCGGAGGTAAAATACACATGCAGATAGGCAAAGACCATCCCCATAAGGAACGAGCTCAGGGAGATGACCGCGCCCTCCCAGAACTTCATGAGGATAATGTCCGAGGTCTCCCAGCCGACAGCCTTCAGGATGCCTATCTCCCTGCGCTCCTCCGCGCTCAACCCGGAGGCCCTGTCCCACGCGAAGATCGCAAAGGCGAACACCGATGCCCCCAGCAGGGTTATCATGAGCCCGGCGCGCCAGTTGAACACGGCGTCATATGTCCTTAGTATCTCGTCCCTCAGGACCGGCCTTGTGCCGGGCAACAGCTCGGAGAGCTTCCTTGCTATGGTGGAGAGTTCCTTTTCGTTCTTTACCGAGAGCGCCAGGTCCGTGACATACCCCTCGGGCATATCGAAAAGCTCCCTGAAATCCCCTTCCGAAACAAGCATGAGGTCAGATGAGATGAGTTCGCTCCTTGAGTCCATGACCTCCGCGATAATGAAGGTCAATGGATCGCCCTCGGGCGAAAGCAGCGAGATCCTGTCTCCCTTTGCCGCGCTCATGACCCTGGCAATGCCGTTTCCTATCACTATATGGCCGTCCCCGTAACTGAAATTATCCGGGACCATGAGAGTGTAATTGGACTTTGTGGCGGGGGAGTAATAATATCCCCAGAGCCTCGGGCTGACCCTCTGCACGCCCCTGATCTTTTCCGCGACCTCCGCGTATCGCATGGGGACAAGGTCCTGCCTTCCGGCTATCATCTTTTGCAGTATTATCTCCGGGGAGCTCCTGAGCACAATGGACGCCTCCTCCCTTATGGAGCCGGCAAAGAACATGACAGAGGCGAGCAGGAACACCAGGGCCGTATAGATGACCACAAGCGCCAGGTGCTTCCCCCTTCTCCTCAGGAGCGAGGAGAGCGTGAACTCAAGTATGTTTCTCTCCCTGTGTCCCGTGAACATGGCCCTACCTTTCCACTCCCGTAAGATGCGGCGGCGGCCCGGCAAGCGAGCCCGCCGGGAAGTGCTCCAGGCTCATGGGATGGTCCTGGAAGGCTGAATGGCGGTCAGCAAGGGAAAGGTGCCTGGTGTAACGCGCCTCCATGAACAGGGCAAGGTCCGTAAGCATCAACTCCTCCACCATCCGTGACCTTTTCGCTAGCTCGTCCGCGCGCAGGTTCTCCTGGACCCTGCCGTGGAGCAGGCACAGGCAAAGCAGTGTTGCCATCACCGCCGTGGCGATCAGGAACACTTCGGCCTTTTTATGCCTCATTCGTCAAGCCCCCTTACGAGCTCCGCGTCCACGTCGACGAACCTGAGCACGCGCCTGCCCTTGTGGTCCAGCATGAACTCCCTGGCCTCCTCCATGCTCGCAAAGGGCACGAGCTCCCGCCCCATGGGCCCGTAAACATCGCTGCCGATAACATAGAAGGCATCGCGCGCCTTTATGGGCTCAAGGTCATAGTACCCGGTCACATGCATGGCCCTCACGTCCGTATCCGACGCGCCCTGGCCATACCTGTTGATCTCGAAAATAAACTTGAACATGTCCTTTGCACCGTCGAAGTAGAGCCACTTGCCGCCACCCATATCCACGGACGCCACCCAGTCGGGGTATTTATAAACGAACATGCCGCACACCGGGCACTTGTCCTTCTTGCCGGGCTTTGGAGGCCTTACTCCTTCCTCCGCATGGACCGGACCGGCAAGAAGCAGTGTCAGGAACAGGGCCAGTATGAAAATTTTCGTCTTTCCGATACGCATAACAACATGTCCTGTAAAACGGGAACAGGGAGCGCCCCCCGGCGCCCCCCGTTCCGATATGCACCTCACTAGTGCTTCATTCCCTTCATCTTCATCATCTTCCGCTTGTCACGGATCATCTTGGTGTCGATGTACATGTCCGTGTATGCGGACGTCATCGCAGCCTCAAAGTCCACAAGCTGTCCGCCGTTTGAGTCCATGAAGGCCTCTGCGGACTTCACGTCCTTAAAAGCCCACTTGGCGCGCTTTGTCATGACGCCGGGCTTCTTGCCTCCAAGCACCCAGGAAGCGGTCTCAGCGTTGATCATCATCTTTGTATTGTAGTCAGCCACCATGATCGCGTCAGGCGTCTTGTCGATCTGTATGGCCAGGTCCACCGCGGCGCAGTGTATGGAGCATGTCTTCACCACAGTTCCGTCGGAGTACTTTATCATCATCGCGCTGTGCGCGAACTTATGGAGGTTCATGCCGCAATACTCGCACGACTCTCCGGCAGGTGCGCCATGGCCCTTGTCCATGGCAATGGCCACGCCCGCTGTTATCATGACGCACGCTATCACGACAGCCATAACTATCCGTAAAGATCTCATATTCATTCCTCCTGTTATTTAACTGTTCGGTTTCAGCAGCCAATACTGGGAGGAAAAGGGCGGGGGCTTCTCCAGAGAGGAAATACCGTGATACTGGTAGGGGTCCTCCGTTACCGGAGTCTCATAATCATATGCAAAGTAAACTTCCACGAACTCCATAGGCTCGGCCACCCATGGGGGAAGGCTCGCCGAGTAAGTGTTCTTCTGGGTGCCGCAGGTGGCTATCTCAGGCACGTCGGGCGGCAAGTTGGCGGAAACCACCGCATCAGTACAGCATGGGCACTCAGAGCCGGTAACAGAGCATTCCATGGCTCCCTCAGGGCACGGGCATTGCCCTGCCTGCGCAAAACAGACGGAAGTCGGGCTCAGGGCATGGAGCGCCACAATGGCAAACAGCAATATATTTTTCAGATACCGGCTCATCCAAGCTTCTCCTGGACTATCTCCCTGAGCATCCTGGAGTTCAGCCCCCCAAGTATCTTCTCCGTTATCCTGCCCTGGCTGTCCAGGAAGAACATGGTGGGCACGGCCCTTATCCCGAACCTCTTGCGAACAATGGAGTTCGGGTCATGCAGCATGCTGAAGGTTATGCCGTTCTTCTCAAGCATCAGGGTCGAGACCTCCGCCTCGCCCCCCACCTGAACGGCAACGAACTCGAACCCCTGTCCCTTGAGGTCCTTGTAAGCGGCCTCTAAATTGGGCATGTCCTTCTCGCAGTACGAGCAGCCCTCGGCCCAGAAGAGCATGACCACAACATCTCCCTTCAGGTCACCGGGTATGGAGACGCTCTTGCCGTCAAGGGCGTTGAGCCTTATGTCCGGGGCCCTCTGCCCTATCTTCACGGCAGGCTCTTTTGAGCACCCGTAAAGACCATATAGGAAAACCATGGACAGCAACAAAAGCGCAAGAAGCCTTGTTGTCACATTCACACCCATTTCTAAAACTAACACTTTTCCAGGCGCATTGGCAATCTAAACATGCGGGATGGTCTTCACTTCAATACGATCGATCACAGACTTCGTTCAAGCCTTGCCCATTCCGCGATGTTTTCCCCGACCCCAAGATTGAAGTATTGCAGGCGAGCCATGGCGCAACACCGCAGATGCTGCATAGCCGTGCAGGAAGACCGGCTATAGCCTGTTCTTGAAAAACCCCACCCCGGAGTCAAGGTTTCCACGTGGCCCTTCCAAAGGTCCGCATCCGGGTTTTATAACTATGCTACAATTTCAAACAACTAAGGGGTACTGGTTGAACATGAAAAAAACAATAGCAAAAGTATCCATATCATTACTCTCGGTAATAATACTGGCCATCCTTGCGTGGATGTTTGTCCTGTCCCAACATGTCACTTACATATATTTTCTTTATGATGTTTCATTTAGCTTGATGGAAAAGCACATCGAGCTGGCAAAGAGGCAGGGTGACGGCAGACAGGCGCATACCATCAGAGCTGAACATCTGGCCTCTGCAGGAGAAGACCCGACAGGATCAGATTTTTTCATGGAAGGACATCAGATGACATTAGGAAATGGGATCACATATGTATACAAAAGATTTTTTGACAACGAAAGGAAGAACTATGAACAGTTGAGCATTTATGTCTCATACGGGCTTGACAAAGAGACAGTGGACATACAGGAGGATTTCCCCTCGGTTCTGGCATTTTATATGAAGGGACCATGGAAGGATCGCGCCTCCAATTGCTTTGGTTACTCGAGTTCAGGTGAGATCGTTATTGATGAGGAAGGGTCCCTTGACACCAAAACCCTGCGCCTGGACCTCACGATTCCAACCCAGAGGGTCTCCGGCCCTGATATCGTCCCATGCAAACAAAGAACCATTAAGAAAGAAATAACCTTTAAAATGGAATCGTGTTGCTTATGATGCAGACCCACTAATTAAGTATTAAGCCTGTATTTAAAAGACTCTGTCTTGCGTATTATCCGCAACGCCTTAAACGGTTCCTTGTTTTTACCCAAGCACTAAAGTAAGAAGGAACTTCAGCCGCTCTTTTGTAATGCCGCTCTTGCGAAGAATGGCAAGCAGCGTACCTTTCTTGAGCGATTTGTTGCTATGAATGGGAATGGGAACCGTAATCGTGCCCTCGTCCGTGACCTTCTGGTATATCCTGTGGCTTCCGGTCTGTCTTGCGAGGGTAAAACCGTCCTTTTCAAGGACTTTGGAAAGGTCTTTGCCGCTTACGGCGGGAAGGCTACCCATTTACGACTAGTTCCAGGTCTTCTTTGACTGTAGAACTGGAAAAATGAGGGATATTCTC
>DAOWET010000058.1 GCA_030638335.1 Nitrospirota bacterium | reverse complement strand
GTGTACCCGATGTCGGCGACATGTATATGGGGCGTGGAGTTGAGCAGCTCGTATATGGGTTTGGAGACCATGCGTATCCTTGACATGGAGATGCGTACGGCTATGAAGAAGGAGAGGACAAGTGTGGTAATAAGGCCGTTTCTCAAGTGTTTGATCTCGCTCAGGGACAGGACGGACTTCTGCTGGAGCTTTTCGCCTGCTATGACCGCCATATCCTGTGCCTTGTCGAGTATGGTGGTGCCGATCCCGATGGCGACCATCCTCAAACGGCTGACCCGGGCCTCATTTGCCGAGGTTGTTATCAGGTAGCTTAGAGAGTCCTGGTACTGCTCAACAAGGCTCACTACCTCCTCCAGCTTGAGGGCGATCTCTTCCTCGTGGTGGCACTGCAGGCACCTTCTGGCGGATTTGTCCAGTTGTATGACGTTTTCCACCATCACGTCCAGCTCGGCGCCAAATGATGTACCAAAGGAATAAAGGTGTGACTGCACTGTCTGGGCGTTGATCACCAGCTCCTGCCTTATTATCTCCACCTTATGAAGGTTTATGACTGATTTCAGGTTCGTGGTAGTGTTGAACAGATATACCATCGAAAGGATGGTGCCAGCCAGGTATAGAGAGAACAGAAGGGCCAAGGAGAGAATGATCTTCTTCTTCATCAGTAGTCGTACTTGAAGTTTCTCAGGTCAATGCCGACCTGTCTGGTCATCCTGTACACGGGTTCGAAATCATCGGGTTTCGCGAGGGTGAACTGCATGGCGGCGAAAAGCTCGAGCACCTTCTGCCCCTTGGGATTTTTGTGCATGGAAAGAAGGATGTTCTTGAGCTTGAGCTTGAAGTCCTCGGGAAGGTCCTTTCTGACACAAAGGGTGTTATCCGGGAGGTCGGGAGACTTGTAGAGTATGCGGATCTCCTCCTTTGCCAGGGGGTCGCGCTCACGTATCTGGTCAATTATCCTTGCCTTGGCAACCCCAATGTCGGCCCTGCCGGCAAGGACAGTGTAAAGGGCGGTATCATGACCACCTGTGTATTCTTCGCTCTTGAAAAACCCCTCCAGGTCCTTTATCCCGTAGGCCTTGAGCAGATAGGGGGCGTATAGATAACCGGTGGCGGTTACCTGGTCCACGTAGGCGATCCTCTTCCCGCGCATCTGGGAGATGTCTTTTATACCGCTTGAAGTGCGGGCAAAGACATAGCCATTTGTTGTCATGCTCCCGTCCAGGCTCACGGGTCTTGCGATGGGTTCAACAAAAAGGGTCTCATGCGCAAGGGCCGCTGTGAAGGCTCCGAAAAAAGCGCCGTCCAGGTGGCGCGAGACGAACCTGGTGATTATGTGAGGATAGCGCGAGAGTATGGTGAATCGCACTGGCATTCCCAGCTCTTCTGACAGGTAGTCGGCAAGTGGCTTGTGGCGCTTCATCTGCTTGAAGATGTTCTCCTCAGGTATGAGCCCTATAAGGAACTCTTCCTCCTCAAGGAGCAGGGAAGGGTGTTCGGCCAGCGAGGGTGAAACGCATGATAATATGAAAATAAATATTATCAGCGCGGCCAGAAAAGAAAATCTGTTGACATGATATGTGGCAAGGTCCGGTTTCCACATGCTCATCGAGCTGAAGTCATTGCTGACATACATATTGTATTTTAAACAAAAAATGTCCGCCCAGGCAAGGAATGTAATAAACCTTGCGGTTGACACGACTCGTTCACGAGCGACAGAGGGCTCATGGACCCCAACTCGGTCAGGTCTTAAAGTTCAACCGTCGTCCTCAAGTGTGCCCCTCACGGAGGGGTTTTAGTTAAAAAGAGGTCCATGACCGGCCAGCCATGGGCTTGACTTAATAGGTCGCGACGACCCGGTCTCACGGAGACTTCTATTTACTCCGGGGGGCAATAGGAATGTTCCAATTATGAGATGCTCTCGTTACATCTTCTGGAGACGCTGGAAGCTGTGCGCTCAAGTTAAAAAGTGTCCGTGACACTGAAAACGACCGGGGCTGACGGCCTCCAGTTTAAAAGAGGGCCCTTGGCCTCAGTTGCCAGTCAATGTCTTGATAAGCGCTTCGGCCTTGCTGAGGGACTCCATGTACTCCCGCGACGGGTCTGAGTCCGCCACAATGCCGGCGCCTGCCTGCACATAGGCCACATTATCGCGGATCGTGAAGGTCCTGATTATTATATTCATGTCCATGGACCCTCCAAATCCCACATAACCCATGCTGCCGGTGTAGGGGCCGCGCCTGAGGCTCTCGAGCTCGTCTATTATCTCCATGCAGCGCACCTTCGGAACGCCTGTAATGGTGCCTCCGGGAAAAGTAGCCTTTATGGCATCCAGGCCATCCCTTCCAGGGGCCAGTATCCCCCGCACGTTAGAGACAATGTGAATTACATGGGAATAGTCCTCGGTTACCATCAGTTCGTCCACCTCTACGCTGCCATAGTCGCAGACACGGCCTATGTCGTTACGCTCCAGGTCTATAAGCATTATGTGCTCAGCCCGTTCCTTTGGGTTCAAAAGAAGCTCCGAGCGCATCTGTTCGTCCTCTGCGCGGTCCTTTCCTCTTGGGCGGGTGCCGGCTATGGGACGAAGTTCCGCCTTTCCGTCCCTTACCATTACAAGCCTCTCAGGGGAAGATCCGGCGATTATGTAATCACCGAAATCCATGTATCCGGCAAATGGAGAGGGGTTTATCCTGCGCAGGGCAAGGTAGAGGTCCCAGGGGTCCCTGTTGCCGATGTCAGAGGACAGGCGGAGAGAGAGGTTGGCCTGGAAAATGTCCCCGGCTGATATGTATTCCTTTGCGCGCGTGACCATCCGCTCGTATTGGTCCTGAGAGACGTCATGGTTGATCGTTGCGTGAGATGGAGATGTTTCCTGTGCGGAAACCGGGACCGCTTCCGCACGGAGTGATATGCTTTTGAGCTTTGAGAGTGCTTCGTTGTAGAGCATCCCGGGAGCATTGTTATTTCCCCTTGCGCCGGGGCAAACAATGGCCCAGGCTTTTTCATCCTTGTGGTCAAAGGCCAGCAGCATGTCAAACAGGAAGAAGTGGATATCAGGCACTTTGAGGTCATCGTCCGTGGTTGTTGGCACGCGTTCAAGGTAATGGAGGAAGTCATATGAAATAAGGCCCGCAGCTCCTCCCTGAAATGGCGGGAGCGTTGGGTCGGGACGCTGTTTGTATGAGTTCACAAGGGTTCTGATCGTTGTGACCGGATGCTCTTGCGGGTGTTCTGTGCCAGCCGATGATATCAGGGCGTGCTCCCTGTCCTTGGCCATGTATTCCAGATAGGGATCAAAGGCAAGAAAGGAATATCTTGCTATCCTGAATGGTCCCTTCACGCTCTCGAACATCAACGTGCCCCGTCCCTTGAAAGCGGGGTAATATGCCGCAGCCGGTGCGTATGGTATCTCAATGGCAACAGGAGTGGCCAGTCCGGTGGACATGCCCTTTATGAAGCCATCCCTGGATATGGAGATGGAAGGGTTGGGGTCTTGAGAAGGCATTATAAGTGGGCTACAAAGAGGTGAGGATCTCCAACTGGATAAGATCCAGGGCCTTATCGGAGTCCTCCTGTTTCAGGATGGAACGGCCAACCACAAGGAAATCAGCCCCCTCGCGCATGGCGTCCCTTGGTGTCATGGTGCGCTTCTGGTCGTCAGGCAAGGCCCATGAGGCCCTGATCCCGGGTGTGATTATCAGGAAATCCTTCCCACAGCTGTTGCGGATCATTGCGGCCTCATGGCCAGAGGCGATCACCCCGTCAAGGCCTGCCTTGAGGGCCATCTTTGACAGGTTCCTCACATGGGTACGGAGGGTGTGCTGGATGCCGAACTCGTCCCTGAGCGTATCCTGGGCAAGGCTTGTAAGCACCGTAACGCCCAGTATCTTTGGCCTCTCGATGTTCTCCTTAAGGCATAACTCCACAACATCGTCCCTGCAGCGCTGCATGGCCTCCGGGCCGGAGGAAGTGTGCATATTGAACATGTAGACGCCAAGGCGGGTGGCTGCAAGGGCCGCGCCGGAGACGGTATTGGGGATGTCATGGAACTTGAGGTCAAGGAACACCTTCTTGCCGCGGTCATGGATATCCCTGACCACCGCAGGCCCGGTATTTGAGAACAATTGGAGCCCAACCTTGAAGATATCGATGTTCTCACTGAACTTGTCCACAAGCTCAAGCGCGTATCCGTGGTCGTCAACGTCCAGAGCAAGGATTATGCGTTTCATGTCCCGATCATGCCTTTGGTGGCGTAATATGCTTCTGCGCCTGGTATTTCCCGGCCTTGTCAGCGTAGGAGGTCTCACAAACTTCGTCCGCACCGAGGAACAGGACCTGCGCTATCCCCTCGTTCGAATATATCTTCGCGGGCAGAGGCGTTGTGTTGGAGATGGAGATGGTGACATATCCTTCCCATTCAGGTTCCAGGGGGGTCACATTGACCACAATTCCGCATCTGGCGTACGTGGATTTGCCAAAACATATTGCCAGCACGTCACGGGGTATCCTGAAATATTCAACCGATCGCCCGAGGGCGTAGGCATTGGGCGGGATAATGCAGGCAGAGCCCTTGTATTCGGTGAAATTGCCATCGGAAAAGGCCTTTGGATCAACAATGCCGTCCATGTCCGGGGGCAGGAACACCCTGAATTCGTCCGAGACCCTCATGTCGTATCCATATGCACTGGTGCCGGACGATATGGTGCCTTCGCTCTTGGCGCTATCTGCAAATGGCTCTATCATGCCATTTAGCGCCTTTTCCCTTATCCAGCGGTCGTTTTTGAGCATTTTAGAGACTAACACATGAGTCTTCGCCCTGACAAGGTTTTATGCTCCTGAGTGTTATATCTCTAATAAACTGTTTACTACCATACTCTATATTGTGTATTATATATGCAAAGGGTGGACAGAAAGTGTGCCTGCCCTGTACGTGAGGTGTGATGATTATTGATCCTCAAATTAGATCTGTTGGGAGTCTGAGTAAGGCGGCCTGTGTGCATGTCTTCCATAACATGGAAGAAAGCCTGACGGCGCCTTCAGGGCACCCACCTATAACAGGTGCGGATCTAGTGAATCATTCCCACGGCAGGGCGGGTTTAAGTTTGCTAAATGGTTCTTTCGTAACTGATTGTAATATAAAAACAAGTTGCATGCCTGGAGTCCGGAGTGGAAACTGGCGCGCAACTTGTAAAAATACATACCTTATCAAACAATCAGAACGTACATAGCCAGACAGCATCCCTTCTGCCCACCACAAGCGGTTATCCGATATAAAGGAGGAGCGTCCAAATGGAGGCTAGTTACCTGCTTGTGGCGATCGGCATCGGCATTGTGTCCGGCGCGGTCATGGCCACCGCATACAGTTTTATAGTTAAAGCCAGATGGGGCAACATCGAGAAAGAGCGTGAGTCCGCAATAAAGGAGGCTGAACGCACGGCCGCCTCGATACTCAAGGAAGCAAAGGTTGAGTCAAAGGACATCATCTACCAGGCCAAGCTCGATGTTGAGAAGGATTTCAAGGAGAGGAAGAACGATCTGAGCCAGCTCGAACGCACGCTCAGGCGCAAGGAAGACTCCCTTGACAAAAAATTGGACCAGTTCGACCAGAAGGAGAGCAACTTCAATCGCAGGGAGAGTGAGCTGGGCAAAAGGGAGCGCACCCTTGAGGAAAAGATCGCTGAGCAAGACAAGGTCATAGGCCAGCAGACAGAAGTCCTTGAGCGGCTCTCGGGGCATAGCATGGAGCAGGCCAAAGAAGAGCTTATGCGCCGCGTGGAGGACGACTCGAGGCTTGAGTCGTCAAAGCTTGCAAAGCGCATAGAGGACGAGGCCAGGGACGGCGCTATCAAGAAGGCCAAGGAGATAGTCAGCAACACCATCCAGCGGTACGCGAGCGACTATATTGCTGATGCCACGGTATCGAATGTCAGCCTTCCAAGCGACGAGCTCAAGGGGAGGATAATAGGACGTGAGGGAAGGAACATCAGGGCGCTTGAGGCTGCCACCGGAGTGGACCTGATAGTTGACGACACCCCCGAAATGGTCACGCTCTCGGCCTTTGACCCTGTACGCAGGGAGATCGCCCGCCTGGCTCTTGAGAAGCTTATCTCTGATGGCCGCATCCACCCCGCAAGGATAGAGGAAGTGGTTGAGAAGGCAGGCAAAGAGGTAAGTTCGATCATCATGGAGGAGGGCGAGAAGGCTGTCTTTGACCTCGGCCTCTCTGGAATTCACCCGGAGATGATCAAGATCCTGGGAAGACTGAAATACAGGACTTCCTACGGACAGAACGTGCTTGAGCACTCCAAGGAAGTTGCCTATCTTGCCGGCATGATGGCCGGGGAGCTTGGCGTTGATATCAAGCTCGCCAAGCGTGGTGGCCTGCTGCACGATATTGGGAAGGCCATTGACCACGAGGTCGAAGGGTCTCATTACGAGATAGGCGGCAATATAGCAAAGAAATACGGTGAGAAGAGCAAGGTGATAAACGCCATAATGGCCCACCACGGGGACGTGGAAGTCGATAGCATTGAGGCAGCGCTTGTTGCAGCCGCTGACGCACTTTCCGCGGCACGTCCCGGAGTCAGGCGTGAGAGCATAGAGAACTATCTCAAGAGGCTTGAGACCCTTGAAAAACTGGCCCTTTCCTATGAAGGGGTGGAAAAGTGCTATGCCATACAGGCAGGGCGCGAGGTCCGCCTTATCGTCAAGCCCGAGACCGTTAATGACGAGATGTCATGGAACATTGCAAAGGAACTCTCAAAGAGGATAGAGGATGAGATGACATATCCCGGACAGATAAAGATCACGGTCATAAGGGAATCCCGCTACGTGGAGTATGCGAAATAGGGCCTGAATGAAAGTCCTGTTCGTTGGAGACATAGTCGGCAAGCCCGGCAGGATGGCGTTAAAGGCCCTGCTGCCGGGTATCACCGATTCTCATGGCGTCGAGCTTGTTATCGTAAACGGAGAGAACTCCGCCGCAGGGTTTGGTATAACAAAAAAAGTCGGCAATGAACTTTTTGCCATTGGTGTCCATGTGGTCACCAGTGGAAACCACATCTGGGACAAAAAAGAGGCCCTTGAGTACCTGGATTCCGAACAGAAGGTTATCCGCCCTCTGAACTACCCTCCCGGGGTCCCGGGGTTCGGCTCTGTTGTGCATGAGAGTGCTTCCGGAGCAAAGGTCGCGGTCATCAATCTTGCCGGAAGGGTTTTTATGCCCCCCCTGGATTGCCCCTTCAGAAAGCTTGAGGCGGAACTTGATCGGCTCGGTGACTCCGTGGACATGGTCATAGTGGATTTCCATGCCGAGGCGACCTCTGAGAAGGTGGCTATGGGACAGTATTTTGACGGCAAGGTCTCTGCCATGCTCGGCACTCATACACACGTGCAGACCGCTGATGAGTGCGTCCTGCCTGGCGGCACCGCTTATATAACGGACGTGGGGATGAGCGGGCCTGTGAATTCCGTGATCGGCGTGGATTCCAAACGTATCTTTGAGAGGTTCCTCACCCATGTGCCTGTGAGGTTCGAGGTCGCGCACGGGCCATCCATGCTATGTGCGGTTGTTGTGGATATTGACGAGAAAACCGCCAGGGCACGCTCGATCGAGCGTATCCAACTGCATCACTCTTAATTCATAAATTCATTTCATGTTTACCTGTTGCATGTGCTTAAAGCATTGGGAACATTCTTTTTAAGTAATAAAACCGGAATTTATCATGCATAATAAGATAGCTGCATGGGTATTATGGAAATGGGCCATGGCAGAGAGACGGAGAGCAATTTTAATTTAGGCTTATTAAGGTAAGATCATTTGGACGATGACTTAATTGAACCCCGGATAGTCACAGCCATAAAGTCAAGGTGGGGAAAACTCTCAAACACTACTCAGACCAGCCTGAAGGCTTATGCTTTGTTGCTTGTGGGGATGTTTATGCATCTTGAACCACTTACAGGCATGGGCGATGACGGGTCTGAAATGGATTACTATTTTTTCCTCTGGAATGCTTCGCCTTACCCGTTGCTTATAATTGTTGATCAGGCTTTAAAAAGTAAATCAATAATAATCCTTTGCTCGATAATAGTTGCTATTGATTTTATGCTAGCCTCTGGAATGGGTCTTATATATATTTTTATCCCATTTTATTACATTGTAGCAATATTAGTGTATATGGCAATTGTCCTTGGCGTAAGATCGGGTCGAAACGTGAAGCTCAATAAAGACAAGCCCATAATATTATTTCCCTTTGCAGAGAAAATACGTTTGATCGTATATGTGATGATAATTGCCGGAATCGCCATGCACTTAAGTCCATTTATGCCAAGTCTGATGCGCAGCTTTAGTTGGGGTGGTCGTGACATTGTACCTCTAGGGACACTTATTGTTTTCAATGTATTGCCATATGTGTTTATCACATATATGGATAAGCTTTCATACAATAAATATATTATTGTTTTGTGTGTGGTAATTTTGGCACTTGATCTCAGGATATATATTGAACGTTCATCCATTTTGGGTAGTTTGGATTTTTTTACTCTTCCAAAGTATCACTATCTGATTCTATTTATATATATAACGCTTTATACGCTGACAAATAAAGTAAAGCAAACCCGAAAAGTGCGAGAGATTGAGTAAATAATTAAATGGGACGTTCTTCAAATTAAATTCATTGCATGAGCAGGATCTGATTTCAGGGGTGTTTTTTTAGTCCTTTAGTTTGAGACTTATGGTGACTTGTATCGTGACTAAAGGATACAAGTCACCCAGTGACATCTGTGGTACAATTCAATTTATGGTCATGTTTGTGGATGTAGAACGTTTGGGGCGTCATGCCCTGAACACGCTTTTTAATACGCGGGAGATATTCAGGCTCGTGGCTGATGTTGCCGGGAACGTCCCCGCCCTCTTAAACGTGTCCGTAAGAAAAGTATTCCTGAAACAGATATATTTCACCGGCATACAGGCCCTTATGCCTGTTTCGATAATCGGCGTACTGATAGGCATCGTCATCATTACGCAGGTAACAAGCATCGCAGGCCTGAACCCCCAGCTTATTGGCAAAGTGCTTGTCTGGACAGTGGTCAGGGAACTGGGGCCCCTGCTGGCCGCGATCATTATTGCTGCAAGGAGTTCAACGGCAGTTGCCGCGGAACTTGGCACCATGAAGGCCAACAAGGAAGTGGACAGTCTGAGGATAATGGGTATTGAACCACTTAAATACCTCATCGTCCCGAGGGTGGTGGGGACCGCCCTTTGTGTGGTTGTGCTGACCTTTTATTTCCAGGCGATGGCCATCGGCGGCGGGTTGCTGATCTTTTCCGCAATAACGAATGTTTCTTTCCTGGCGCAATTGCAGGGGGTGTTCTCCGCCCTGGGCATATTCGACATACTGATCTCCGTGCTCAAGAGCATTGTCTTCGGAGCCATAATCGCGACTTCCTCATGCTTCAACGGGCTCAGGGTGAAGTCCTCGATAACCGAGATACCTCAAGTGACCTCAGCCGCCGTTATTCAGAGCCTTTCCCTTGTATTTGTCTTCGACGGCGTGATCACTCTGGCTTCTTACATATGATCAATATAGAGGACC
>DAOWET010000201.1 GCA_030638335.1 Nitrospirota bacterium | reverse complement strand
TATTGCCGTCCAGAGCGCCACTTGTCCTGCCCGCAACGTATACGTTCCCGGAGCCGTCCGTGGCCACTCCATTGGCTACATCATCAGCAGTCGTGCCATTCTGGATGGTCCACTGCTTTGCTCCCGCGCTGTCATACTTCACTACAAACAGATCATATAAACCAGCACTCGTGTTGCCGTCCAGGGCGCCACTTGTATATCCTGAGACGTAGACGTTCCCGGAGGCATCAGTGGCCACTCCCTTGGCATTATCAGTACCACTCGTGCCATTCTGGATAGTCCACTGCTTAACACCTGCAGTGTCATACTTCACTACAAACAGATCAACACCACCAGCGTTCGTGTTGCCGTCAAAGCCTCCTTGTGTATAGCCTGTAACGTATACGTTACCCGCACTGTCCGTAGCCACTGCATTGGCATAATCATTACTACTCGTGCCATTCTGAATCATCCACTGCTTTGCGCCAGTGCTGTCATACTTCACTACAAAGAGATCATATAAACCAGCACTCGTGTTGCCGTCCAGGCCTCCATCTGTTTTGCCCGTAACATATACGTTCCCGGAGCCGTCCGTGGCAACTGCATTGGCATCATCATTACCACTCGTGCCATTCTGGATAGTCCATATGTGATCTCCCTGTGCCGCCCATGATGGAGTGGCGGCAATAAGCAGCAAAAGGCAGAAGGTTAAGAAGGCTGAGGACACGATCGAGATAAATGACTTTTCTTGTTGGACTCTGACTGTTCCCATTAGGCACTCCCCCTGTATGATCTTATTTATTAGTACATTATCAAGTATGTAAGGATATTTGCCATTGACCACAATTGAATTAACAAAGAATCAGAACTTTCTTATATGGCTTGGTCATGCTCCCCCATGAATTTGTTTCAACAACTTCTGCAAACACACATTTAGAAATATACCTAAGCAACTGCTGGATGTCAAGCTTTTTTTATATTAGCAATTAATAGATCAATGCTTTGTCCTTGTTGATTTATATAAGCATTATGCAGATCATATCAGATTTACATGTCACACATGCAGGAAGTATCTCACAAACTCTCTATGCGGCTTCTATGAGTAATTCGCAGTGTAGACTTCTATGTGACCCTCCCCCGAATTGATGGACACGCGTAATAATTTGTAATTTAGAAGAGGAGGCGTGTCTATGGGAAAAATAAACCGACATTTCAGCCGTGAGTTCAAGTTGCATGCAGTGCAGTTAGTTACGAAGAAAGGGATGGCAGTGGGCAAGGAGATCATAATCAAGCACAACGAGGGCAAGACCCAGGAAGCCCAGCATATGCTCAAGGACCTCGAATCCATCTCCACACAGGTCATAGACTACCTTGAGAAGATCGGCGTGGAGTACGACGAGAAGCACGACCACAAAAATTAGGCCCTCATGCCGCGCCCTCACCCGCCCGCTTGCCCGGCCCATGCCCTTATAGTGTAAAATAACCTCCAATACAGGCAATATCGGGCAGGAGGGTTCCCATGCAATGCAATGTCGAGATAAACAAGAAAAACTGTACATGCACCTACGAGTCCTGCTCCAGGAGGGGCAACTGCTGCAAGTGCGTGACATACCACAGGGAAAAGGGAGAGCTTCCGGGCTGCCTCTTCAACGCTGAGTACGAGCGCACGTACGACAGAAGCATTGCCAACTTCATAAGAATGCACAAAGGGGGCTAACCGGTCACGGACCGGTCTTATACTATTGCTTTGTAAGCACTGTTGGCTGAATATAAGATAATTTTCTTTGGATATTATTGCTTTTTTATTGAGGCTCAAGAACTTCGAGCCTAAGCGGTTTCTGATTTGCTGTAGATGCAAGGAAGAAAACATGAAGGCGTATAAGCATACGTCGAATGCTTTATTCTGCAGCAGATGCAGTGAACTCAGCAAGCGCGGGATGCATAATGCCGGTGTGGTGGAACTGGTAGACGCGACGGACTCAAAATCCGTTGAGGGCGACCTCGTGGGGGTTCGAGTCCCCCCACCGGCACCACAGCCAACGGGCTGGGCGACATAATAGGTCGAGTCGACCCAGACCGCATCCTCCTAAAGCAATCAGATCCAATACAAGAAATCCTGCTCAGTAAATTAAAAAACATTCCATCAGCTAACTTCGCTTTACAAGGAAACTCGCGTGAAGCCCCAAATCTAAAAAACCTTGCTCTTGTTCCTTCATACATTTATACTTTAATCACGCGCACTGGTTCTTTATGCGCCGGGGGCATTGGGGGAATCAAATGACCAGGACATCAGACCTTGTTATAAAGGCGCTTGAGAACGAAGGCGTCAAATACATCTTCGGCATCCCCGGAGAGGAGAACCTCTATCTCCTTGAATCCCTGAGGAAGTCCAAAATTAAACTTATCCTCACCCGCCACGAGCAGGCCGCCGGGTTCATGGCCGCCACCTACGGAAGGCTCACAGGAACTCCCGGGGTTTGCTTGTCCACACTCGGGCCGGGGGCCACCAATCTCGTGACCGCCGCCGCATATGCCCAGCTTGGGGGCATGCCCATGGTGATGATCACCGGGCAGAAACCGATCACCAAGAGCAAGCAGGCCCTGTTCCAGATAATAGACGTGGTGGAGATGATGCGCCCGCTTACGAAGATGACCAAGCAGATCGTACACAGCCATACGGTCACATCCATCATACGCGAGGCCTTCCGCCTTGCCCGCAAAGAGCGCCCCGGGGCGGTGCATATCGAGCTGCCCGAAGACATAGCCTCCCAGGATTCGGACGCGGAAATATTCGAGAGGATGAGATACCGCAGGCCCACGGCGGACGGACGGAACATATCAGAGGCGGCCCAGAGGATACAGAAGGCAAAGTCGCCCATCATCCTCCTTGGCGCAGGGGCAAACCGCAGAAAGACCCACGGGGCCATAGCCGCGCTTATCGAAAAGACAGGCATACCGTTTTTCACCACGCAGCTTGGCAAGGGCGTCATGGACGAGCGGTCCCCGCTTTGCCTGGGCACTGCCGCGCTCTCAAGCGACGACTGCGTGCACCTTGCCGTTGAGGCCTCGGACCTCATAATCAACATAGGCCACGATCTGGTGGAGAAGCCTCCCTTCTTCATGCGCAGGGGGTCCTTTGAGGTACTAGGCATAAACTTCTTTGCCGCAAGCGTGGACGAGGTATACTTCCCCCAGTGGGAGGTGGTTGGGGACATCTCAAGCAGCATCACCCAGCTGACAAAGGAGATAGAGCCGCAAGAGCACTGGGACTTCTCCTACATACTTGAGAGCAAAAAGAGCCTTGACCAGAGCATTAAGGCAGGCGCGGGCGACGAGAGCTTCCCTGTCTCGCCCCCGAAGCTTGTGACAATAGTGCGCGATGTCATGCCCCCTGACGGAATACTCTCCCTGGATAACGGCATGTACAAGATATGGTTTGCAAGAAACTACAAGGCATACGAGCCCAACACAGTGCTTCTGGACAACGCGCTTGCCACAATGGGCGCGGGCCTGCCGGCCGCGATCGCGGCAAAGATAGTGCACCCTGAAAAAAAGGTCCTTGCCATCTGCGGCGACGGGGGGTTCATGATGAATTCCCAGGAACTGGAGACAGCCGTAAGGCTCGAACTGGACCTTGTAATACTGATAATCAGGGACAACTCCTACGGCATGGTCAGATGGAAACAGGACGAGATGGGCTTAAAGGACTTTGGCCTTGAATTTTCAAACCCGGATTTCGTCAAATACGCGGAAAGCTATGGGGCCTTCGGACATAGTATAAAGAAGACCGACAAACTCGGCCCTGCCATCAAGAAGGCGTTTAAGAGCGGCGGCATCCATGTGATAGATTTGCCTGTGGACTACTCGAGAAACAGAGAGCTTTTAAGCCAGTGAAAATTAGATCTGAATTCCTATATGAATAAGGAGGCCCGCGATGTCCCCAAAAAAGGCAAAGCCAAAGCCAAAGATTAAGATAACAGCACCCTATGACGGGCATCTGATAAAGGAACTGCAGGCAACATCATGGGAGGAAGCCGACGCCATACTCGATGAGATGTCAGCCCTTTTTAAAGACCGCGCAACCTGGCTCCCCAAGTACGAGCGTATCGCCATTTTAGAGAGATTCGGCAAGCTGCTTGCCGCTAAGGCCGACGAACTTGCTCTGCAATCCGCACAAGAGGGTGGCAAGCCCCTCACTGATTCCATAATAGAGATAAACCGCGCTGTAAACGGCGTGAGCATTGCCATTCGGGAGCTGGCCCAACTCAAGGGCGCGGAGATTCCCATGGAGCTTACAGAGAGTTCAAAGAACCATATGGCCTACACCATGATCGAGCCCGCAGGCATAGTGGTGGCCTTAAGCGCCTTCAATCATCCAATGAACCTCATCATCCACCAGGTCATACCAGCGGTGGCTGCCGGGTGCCCGGTAATTGTAAAGCCCGCAAGCGCCACCCCGCTTTCGTGTTTTTCCATAGTCGAGCTTCTCTACGAGGCCGGGCTCCCGGAGCGCTGGTGCAGATCAATCGTCTGCTCCAATGACGTAGCATCAAAGCTCGCCTCTGACGGGCGCATAAGCTTTGTGACCTTCATAGGCTCTGCCAGGGTGGGCTGGCAGATACGGGCCAACCTTGCCCCGGGCGTGCGATGCGCGTTAGAGCACGGAGGCGCGGCGCCCATAATCATCGAGCCCGACGCTGACATTGATTCCATACTGCCGGGCATAGTCAAGGGCGCCTACTACCATGCAGGCCAGGTATGCGTTTCGGTGCAGAGGGCCTTTGTGCACAAGGACATAATGGCCGAGGTAAAGGAAAAGCTAATACCCATGGTCGCTGCCTTAAAGATAGGCGACCCCAAAGACGCTGCCACGGAGGTCGGCCCCCTAATACACAACAAAGAGGTTGACCGCGTGGATGAATGGGTGAAGGAGGCGGTATATGCAGGGGCCGAGCTTGCCACGGGCGGCTCCAAAATTTCGGCAAGCTGCTTTGAGCCCACGCTTTTAGTGAACCCACCGCTTGCCGCCAAGGTCTCAAGGCAAGAGATATTCGGCCCCGTGCTCTGCCTCTATGAGTACGCCCACTACCTGGACGCTGTAGAGATGGCAAACAGCGTGCCTTTTTCATTCCAGGCCTCGGTATTCACAAAGAACCTTGACATTGCCCTTGACTGCGTGGGTAGGCTCAAGGGCACCGCCGTAATGGTCAACGAGCATACGGCCTTCCGTGTGGACTGGATGCCCTTTGGCGGGGCGGAGATGAGCGGGCTTGGCATGGGCGGCATAGGGTATTCCATGCGCGACATGTGCCTAGAAAAATTGATGGTGATCAAATCCAACGCTGTATGATTTATTATTGCTATAATCTCCTGTATGGCCTTTAAGAATGAGATAGGCGAGCAGGGCAGGAGGCTTTTTAAATGGAGGGGCTATCTCCCCTTTCTGATCGCCCCGCTTGTGTTAAGCGCATATTTCTCATCAGAAATTGACAGCCTGTTTGCCGACGCGGCAAGGAGTGGCATCTTCCAGGCCATGGCGCTGGGAACATCGTTTATCGGCCTGTGTATTCGGGCCTTTGCGGTGGGCTTCGTCCCAAAGGGCACCTCCGGCAGGACCACAAAGGGCCAGATCGCGGACTCCCTTAATACCACCGGGATGTATTCGGTCGTCAGGCACCCTTTATACCTTGGAAACTTTTTTGTATTTCTGGGTATCGTCCTCATTGTCGGGCACTTCTGGATGCTGCTGGTCTCTTTGCTGCTGTTCCTTGTCTACTATGAGAGGATCATCGCGGCCGAGGAGGAGTACCTGATCTACCAGTTCGGGGGGGATTTCCTTAAATGGGCGCAGGACACGCCCGCCTTTATCCCGCGTTTCAGATCATATAAGAAGGCAGCCCTGCCCTTTTCATTAAGAAGCGCGCTCAGGCGCGAGTACACGACCTTTTTAGTTGTCGTGCTCTGCTTTTTTGTCATAGAGGTGGCAGGAAACTATATTATCGAGCGCAAGGTCGCAATAGACATGTTCTGGGGCGGGCTGACGGCCTTTGCCTTTGCCCAGTATATAATTTTGAGAACGATTAAAAAGGTAACTACCTTTCTCGATGTTCCAGGGCGCTAGGGGGTCATGGACCCCCTTTTAAACCGGAGGCTTCCGCCCCCACCGCTGGCACTACATAGAAACGAGACCAGGGGCCATGGGCCTCTTTTAACCGGAGGCTTCCGCCCCCACCGTTTTCCGGGTGCGAGGTGCCTCAGATGCAAGGCGCGCGACCAGCCAAGGGCTGGACTTACTTTTGCCTTTCAATGAATATAACCCAAGTTAAATGGGGTCCGTGACCCCCGCAACGCAGCAGATGAGGTGCAGTCGTGCCCGAAGTACGTCTTACTTAAGAAGACTTGTTGCATGAGCCAATAACCTTTGCTCTTTATAGAACAGCTCCAGAAGCCCGAAGCGCGCCTCTGCGTAGGCCAGGCTGAACTCCCCAAGGCGCGTCAGCGTGATGGTCCCGGCCCTGTACTGCCCGCGCGCATCCGAGTAGTTCTCCTCAGCCATGAGCTCTGCTTCCTTTTTAAGGCCTATCCTCTCATCCAGGCTATGCGCGTCCATGCTCAGGGTCTGCACAAGCCCGACGAATTCATTCCCTGCCCGCTCGAGCTCCGCCTCTGCCGCCCGTTTTTCGCTTTTCGCCCTGGCCTGAGCGGAACGCTTAAGGCCCCCGTCTAGTATGCTCATGGAAAGTACAACTCCCGCTCTCCACTCTTCGTCCATATCATCCTGCTCCTGGCCAGAGCGCTCCCAGGTACCAACGACCCTGACCTCAGGAAGCCTCGCTCCCCAGGCCATGCCGTAGCTGATCTCAGCGCGCCTGAGACGCTCCCTGAGCACCCTCAGATCCAGAAGCGTGCCTTTCAGAGCTCCCTCTTCAAGTGCCTGAAGTGTCTCGTCCATGCCCTTTGCCCTGGCAAGCCTTCCCTCTGGAAGATAAGCCTCATCCGAGGGCAGGGGCTCCTCCTTAAAGGACTCCACCTTTTGGCCAAGCAGTACGTTGAAATCCACCACGGAACGGGCCCGGTCCACCCGTGCGGCCATGAGCTCCTCATGCGCGAGGTTCAGGTGCATCCTGGCCTGCCTCACATCCAGCAGCGTGACCATTCCCGCAAGCTCAAGGTCCTCTGCGTCCATGAGTTCCTGTTCGCGCTGTGCCACCCGGTCCCTCAGAAGGTCAAGCACCGCTTCATGGAAAAGCACCTCATGATAGGCCACCCTCACATCCCTGCGCACGTCCCGCCTGCCTGAAAAACGTGTAAGCCCGGCCAGCCGGTCAGTGGAGCGCAGGAGCTGGAAACTCCTTATCAGCCTGCCGCCGCTCCAGATGAGCTGGCTGGCCTCGGCACTGTAGGAGTAGTCCTTCTCAGGTGTCTCAAAAAAGGGATTGGGCTCGGCGTTGGTGCCCATCTCCATGTACGAGGCCCCCACCTCCACCTGCGGGCCTGCAAAGGCCACCTTCTGCCTGCCTGCGGCCCTGACCATAAGGGCCTCTTGCTCCGCAATGCGCGCGTCCTGGCCCTCTGTAAGCGCCATCTTTATCGCCTCATCAAGCGTTATGGCCTCGGGCGTTGCGGGCATGGCGATAACCAGCCCGATGGCAAGAAAGACCGCTATCAATATGGCACTACGCATCGCCGCCCTTCCTTCCGAGCCTGTCGCCAATGCCGCGCACCCGCTCCTTGAACCGCTCCTTGAACCGCTCTGCAAGCTCGTACTCCACGGGTATGATAAGAAGCGCAAGCATAGTGGCCGCGGCAAGGCCCGAGACAAAGGCCGTGGCCATGGGCTGCCAAGCGATTGAGGGCCTGGGTATGCCGAGCGCCATGGGCAGCAGGCCGAACATCGTGGTTATGGTTGTTATGATCACAGGCCTCATGCGCTCGCTGCACCCGGCAAGCACGGCCTCCCTGATCCCGAACCCGGCCCTGCGGCGGACGTTTATGAAGTCGATGAGTATCAGAGAATCGTTGACAGCCACGCCGGCCAGGCCCACAAGGGCCATGAAGCTTCCCACCGTGAAGATGGAGCGGGTCAGGAACATCCCGAAGGTCACGCCGATAACCGCGAACATGACAGCGGTGATGATTATCAGGGGCTGGAGGTAGTCCTTGAACTGCGAGGACAGGATCAGATAGATGCACAGCAGCGATATGATGAAGGCAAACCCAAGGGAGGAGTACGTGCGGCTCGTGGTCTCGAACTCTCCGCCATAGGCAAGGGTGATCCCGGGGTACTTGTCCGCAAAATCGCTTGCATAGCGGTTCACGAGCAACTGCACACGGCTTGATGTCAGCTCGCTACCGGCCTTTATGTCCGCTGTAATGGTCAGGGCGGGCTTGCCGTTATAGCGCATACGGATGCTGGGCTCCGTAGCATAGTCCATGTCCACAAGCTCCCCGATCATGATAGGGGCGGAGCTGTGCTCTATCAGCGGAACATCAAGAATATCCGCCGGGCTCCGAAGACCCCTTCCGGGCAGGCTCTCCGGGTCATCCGCCTTTGCGAGCCTCACGACTATGTCCACGTCCTCGTCCAGCGCAAGGAAAGTCCCCGCGCGAATCCCGTTCAGCGCGCCCGCCACCACCCGGGTAACCACCGCGGGCGAGATCCCCCGCTCTGCCGCCGCCTCCTCATCAGGCAGGAAACGCGCCACCTTCTGGGGAGCAGCCCTGTTGACCTCAAGGTCCCTGAGGCCACTAAATGCCTGGTCAGTACTCAGATACTCCATTATCTCGTCAGCTGCCACGGAGACCATGGCCCTTGAATCCCCGGTAACGCGGACATTCACGGCCTTGCCCGTTGGCGGGCCGGTGTTTTCCGGGAAGACCTTCAAGGACGGCGCGCCATCGCCTTCACCGTACCTCTGCCTCACATACCCATTGACCTCATCGCGGATGAAGTCAAGGTACAGCAGAGGGTCATTGTCCTCTCCGGTGGGGAAGGAGCGTTCACTCTCAGGGGGGAGCGTGACCACCACCTGCCCGTGGTTATGCCCGGTCTTCCACATGTAGTTTTCCGCCTCGTACATCCCGGCCGTGCCTATGACCGCAAGCGCCTCCTTGTCGCCACGGGCCAGGATGAATCGTGCCAAGTCCCTGACCACCTCGTCGGTGCGCTCGATGCTCGTGCCCGGGGGCATGACCACGGGGACATGGTAGCGAAAATAGCTTCCCGGGAAGAACTTCATCTTTATAAGCGGGACCACTCCGGTCATGCTCAGCACAAGCATCGTCACCGCGACCACAAAGGCAAGGACCATGGCGCCCACCGTCTTTATGGGGTTTGCAAGAAGCAGATCAAGCAGGCGGCTATAAAGCCTCCAGGCCGGGGCAAAGGGCCCCTCTTTAAGATGCGCGGCCATCTCATGGCCCTCCTCCCCTGCTAATTTAACCACACTGTGCGGGACGGTCTTTTTGCCCCAGTCAAGCACGTGCACGGGCAGTATGAAAAGCGCCTCCACAAGGCTTGCGGCAAGGGCGAAGCATACGGTCTTTGGTATTACGCTGAAAAAATCCCCCGTGCTTCCGGTCATGATAAGCATGGGCATGAAGGCGAATATAGTTGTCAGGGCCGTGCTGATAACGGGGAGCATCACCTCTCCGGTTCCGTCTATTATGGCCTCGCGCTTTGACTTTCCAAGCTGCATATGGCGGAAGATGTTCTCAAGGATGATCACGGCATCGTCAACGATAATGCCCGAGACGAGCACAAAAGAAAAAAGGCTTATCGTATTTATGGACTGTCCTGCGACCTTTATGAATATGAGCGTGCAGAGAAAAGAGAAGGGGATGCCTATTGCCGTAAGCATCGCGTTTCTGAAGCCCAGAGTGATCCAGAGCACGCAAGTCACAAGGATCATGCCCAGGATCATGCTGCCGCCCAGGGTGTTCACGGAATCGTGTATCTCGATGGTGGAGTCGTTCGTGAGCACAACGCTGAGCCCGTCCCTCTCGTGGGCCTTTCTGAACCGATCCACCACCATCTCCACGTCACCCATGATGTTTATGGCGTTTCCGCTGTCCTCTTTCTTTACAAAGAGGTTCATGCTGTCCTTGGAGTTAACGCTCGTTATGAAATCAGGGTCGCGGTGTGAGAGCCTCGCGCTTGTGACCAGGTCTCCGATGCGGATGAAGGTGCCCTCTCCAACGCGGCGCACGATAATGTCCAGCACCTCCTCCTGGCTTGAAAGCCTGCGGCCCGCGTCCAGCATATACTCCGTATCCCCTGTGCCGAACCTCCCTGAGGGAATCTTCACCGAAGCCGCTTCCACGGCGCGCGCGGCCTGGTCCAGCGTCACCCCGTGCCTGCGCAGAAGCGCCGGGTCCAGAGAGACATGGAACTCCTTCTTGTGCTCTCCGTTTAAGACCACTTCCTTGACGCCGGGGATGTTGATGAGCGTGCGCTTGAGTTCGTCGCTTAAAAGTTTCAGGCTGTGGTTGGGGATGTCCGCGGCAAGGTTCACCACAACAACAGGCATCCAGACCTGTGTATCAATGTATACGTACTTCGGCTCGTCTGTCTCGGGAGGGAGGTCACCCTGGATGTTCTGTATCCTCAGGCGAAGCTCGTCAAAAAGCCCCTCGTAATCCGAATCGTC
>DAOWET010000177.1 GCA_030638335.1 Nitrospirota bacterium | reverse complement strand
TCTATAGTTTCAGGGGCGCAAAGCTCAAGGCCGCCCAAGACCTCATACAGAGGCGTATCATCCACAAGATAATGAGCGGCAAAGGCAGACAGATCCCCTGCTATGCCGGCAGGTTGAACCTTGTTGTCACGGAGGGCGCGGACGTGTACCCCTGTGAGGAGTTTAAGGACAGTTTCAAGCTCGGCAACCTGAGAGATGCATGGGGGAAAGGCGAAGGGCTTGGAGAGATACTGGCCTCAAGCAATGCAAGAGAGGTTATAAAACGTATAGGTGACACCTGCTTCTGCACACATGAGTGCTATCTGATGACCAATATACTGTTCAACCCCTGCCAGCACCCCGCTCTGCTGAGGGAATATCTCACGCTCAAGCCGGGCTGTGGAGATCCCTGAGCATCACTCATACCCCATACAGCCCGGCACGGACCTCTCATTCAGGTTAACCCGCATATTGCATGAAGGGCGGGCGTAAAGGTACAAGACATTTGATTTAATTGCAATAAAGCATAATTTTCACAAATATTGCAAAGTCATGTTTTGTACCTTTTGCTTCACCGCCGTCTGTCCACAGGGCCTCCGGGCAGGCGCCATACAGCCTGAGGGCCTCGGACACTCCATCTCGCCTCGCCCCTTGCCGCAGGGATCCCTTGGCGTGATCCCCTGATATTTCCAGGACTATGATTCATATCATATGATTATTCGCCGGAATTCATTAGTGTAATAGCACCTATTTGCAGGATTAGGCGTATTGTTGACTTGGACCATAATATGGCCTAATGTTGTAGCTATAGGTGCTAGGACGCCATCGTTTCAAACACGTTGAGGGAAGAAGGAAGCATTGACAACTTAACAAAGTTCTTTTAAGGAGGAAGACCACTGATGAACACGCTGAAAGCATTAATGATGATGTTGGTTCTGGGGCTCATTCTGGGTGTCGCCGCCCAGGCAGAGGCCAAGAAAAAACCCTGCATTGACTGCCACACCAAGGTCACGCCAGGCATTGTCGAGCAGTTTCTCGACGGCGTCATGGGCAAGAAGAAATTTGACTGTTCCATATGCCACGGCAGCAGCCACAAGAGCGAGTCGGACGTCGCAAAGGTGAGCATGCCAACCCCCGACACATGCAATGCATGCCATGCCGACAAGGTGGCCCAGTACAAGGAAGGCAAGCACAGCATCGCCTGGGTGGCGGGAAGCTCCATGCCCATGTGGGGGCACCAGCCCAGCGGCATAACCGGAGACGGCTACAAGGGGTGCTCCAGCTGCCACAAGATAGGCATGAAGTCCCCAGAGCAGGCAAAAGACTACCATTACGGCGGGGGAGCATGCGATTCGTGCCACACGCGGCACAAGTCCTCCAAGGACGAGGCACAGGACCCACGCGCCTGCCAGACCTGCAACATGGGGTTTGACCACCCGCAGTGGGAGATGTGGTCCACCTCCAAGCACGGCACCATCTGGCAGATCGAGGGACAGGGCTCCAAACGCGCCCCCACCTGCCAGACATGCCACATGAAGGACGGCGACCATAATGTCATGACATCATGGGGCTTCCTTGCGGTCAGGCTTCCCGAGGACGATGCGGAGTGGATGGGCTACCGGGTGAAGATCCTCCAGGCCCTCGGCGTGCTCGACATGGAAGGCAATCCCACCGCGAGGCTCGACCTCGTTAAAGCGGGCAAAATAGCACGGCTCAGCAAGGAAGAGTTCCAGACCTTGCGCGATGAGATGATCGGCATCTGCTCGCAGTGCCACGGCCCCGCGTATGCCAAGAAGCAGCTCGATGACGCCGATGCGGTGATCAAGGCCGCTGACAAGCTCATGGCCGAGGCGATCACGGTCGTTCAGGACCTGTACAAGGACGGCATACTGACGAAGCCCGAAGGCTGGGACATAGCCCCTGACCTTCTACAGTTCTACGATGCGCAAACACCCATTGAGCAGGAACTGCACGTAATGTTCCTGGAATTCAGGATGCGCACATTCCAGGGCGCATTCCATATGAACCCTGATTATGTGAACTGGTACGGCTGGGGACCGATGAAGGAAGCCCTGACCTATATCAAGGACGAGGCCGCAAAGCTGAGGGCAGAGGCGCACTAGCCCGCCTCTAGCGTAACGCACACATTAACGCCGGAGGGGATGTTTTAAAAAAAATCCTCTCCGGCGTTTTCTTTCTCTGCCGGCTCAGGGAACTGACCGCCCGCGTGGGAGAGATTCTTTGCCCGGGTATGTACTTGGCGAGTTGCGTGAATCCTGGGCAAAAGGAGAAGGGCTCAAGGAATGCTATATCATGACCAACATGCTCTTTAACCCCGCCTACGGCCCATCGCTTATAAAGGAATACCTGCCCTGAACGCTTTATTAGTAAAGCACGAGCAGCGGCATATCAAAAGCTGCAAACACAAGGACGTTATGCACGTCCTCACCACCGTTATTCAGGGCCCTTGTCTTCTGATAGCCTACGCCTATGGCTAGGGGCCAATCCTTAAGACCAAATACACCGAATATACCAGGCGCAAACAGATCCTCGAACTCCAGGTCATGCTCGCTGCCGGATACCTGAGCGCTAACAGCAGCCCCGAAATCAACTACACTAATAAATAAACTATATGAATACTTATTCTTACTCCCTAGACTATACTCAAATCCTATGGGCGCAATAAGCCTGACGAACTCATCTCTATTTTCGGAGGATAGAGAGTCAGCGTCACTGAATTCAGCACCTCCTGCAACACCCAGATAGGAAGAAATGGTCAGATGCACCCCCTCCTCGCGCTTCACTCCAAAGCTCACAGGTGGAAGGGTGTACGCAGTGAGAATTGCCTGTACATTTTCAGCATTCTCAGCATCTGCGATCTGCGCGAACATGAATGCATAAGCTCTGTACCGTTCGAAGTATTGCACGTGTGCCTCGTAGGCATCATTGTCAGAAAATATATCTTTTTTATAATTTTCGACCATAATCGCAATGACCTTTAAAGAGATATCCACCTTCTCGGAAGTCGTAATATTGGGTTGCCCGTATTCCTTGATAAGTCTTGCAATTTCATTTGCTACCTTCAGGTCCCTTAGCTCAAAACCGGACCAAATACTCTTTAGCTCGCCTACTTTGTTGCTTTTCTCATCAATACTGCTTATACCGTAACTTTCATTCGAAATTAATACATTGAACTTGTTTAATGAGGATTCGAATCCCTTTTTCATACTTTCAAGGGATGATGCGCTTTCCAGGGTATCAAGCAATTCATTTAGGATCAACCCATATTCATGTGCGATTTCAACCTGTATATTAAGACAGGGTGAGGCTGTTGTATATCGAGTTTCAAGAGAGCATTTCACGCCATTGACAGTGTAGGGCATATCGCCGATCATCTTATCAAGCTCATTGATAATATACAGGGCGCTCTTTTGCTTTAGGATATCATTGTAACGATGGAGCAGATCATCAAGGTCGTTTTCGACCGCACGTTTCCACATGCCCGGTTTCGACTGCAGAATTGCAGAGAGGCCATAATCCTCTAAGTATGAATACACGGTCGGCAGGTAGAGCTTCAGGGCCTCGTTGGATTTAAGCTTCTTTTCAAAAACATAACGGGAGTTGGCGTTGGCTCGGTCAAGCAGGAATTGCGCAACCCCGTCTATACGCTCCTTGTCGTCGGCTGATGCAGTACCAGAAGAAAGAAGCAACATAAAACATGCAACAACTACGAATACGATACTGCCCAAACCATTAAACCTGATAGAATTATTCATCACACCCCCTGTCGTTGTGCTCGTTTCATTCATATATACTTGATGTGGCAGAGGAAGTCAAGATATTAATCAAAAGCTTATCGAAGTATTAGATAAATTATAAGAGTCCTTTGTTTAAAATATGAACAGGAAACTAAAATGGTAAATAAATATAGAATATCCGATAGGAAGTACTAGGAAGCTTTCCCTTTTATTTCCTTGCCAAAGATCACACCCAGCAGGCTTCTGACACCCTGAAGGGCAACCTTCACGTCATGGAGGGTTCTTAGCTTAAAAAACCTCCTGAACATGTATGAGGGTCGGGAGTAGAATCGTTTGAAGGCAAGCTGCCTCAGTTCCTGTATCTGAGCCCGCGTCATGGTATAGGGCACAAAGGCCGCGCCCTGATAGGTAAACTCGGAAAGCCCTCCTTCGAGCCGGCCGTATTCATCTACATTATCGTAGAGGTCTGTGCCGGGAAATGGCGTGATGGCGTGGAAGTTGGCTATGTCAGGGTCAAGCTCGATGGCGAATTCTATTGTCTGCAAGCCCTCTTCATATGTCTCGCCTGGTATGCCGAACATGAAGGGTGTCTGCACCGTAAGGCCAGCGGCCTTGGCAGCACGCACCGCCTCGCGGGTCTGCTTAAGTGTAATGCCTTTGCGTATGGCATTGAGGTTCTTCTGCACCCCAGACTCCGCCCCAAAGAGTATGGCCCAGCACCCGGCGTCCTTGAACGCCCTCAGGAGAGGCTCGTCCACCTGGTTCACACACGCAGAGGCAAACCATGTAAACCCGAGCTTTCTGCGCTTCATCTCCCGGGCTATCTGCATGGCGCGGTCATAGTCCGCGGCCAGCGTGTCGTCTATGAACTTAATCTCGCGGTAGCCCTGCTCCTTTAAAAGCTCAAGCTCCTCCAGAACATTCTCCACGCTCCTGTACCGGATGCCCAAAGACCTGCTGCGGTCTATCTGGAAGCAGTACAGGCATCGCCTGTTGCAGCCCCGGCTGGTGATGAGCACGGCAACGGGCTTCCTGCGGTAGGTTGCAGGCGGGGGCACGTACCTGTTGGGATCGCCAAGAAGCTCGCGCGCTGGAAAGGGAAGCGCGTCAAGGTCCTCGATCAGGGGGGCGGGGCCGTTGTCGATGATGTCCCCGGCGCTGCCCCGGTATGCCACTCCCAAAATGTCCCTAGAGAGGCACCCGCACTTGCGCCTCTCCATCATCTCCACACCCACCCTCTCGGCCTCGCCCGTGATGACCGCGTCTATGGAGCTTGCGCCCTCTTCCTCCAGAGCGGAAGCACCGGCAGCAACAGGATAAGGGCCGCCGGCGAATATAAAGACCTTTGGGAGCTTTTCCTTTATCGCCTTTGCCGTGGCGCGGGCCTTGTCCCAGCCAAATGCGGTTGAGTACAGGCCCACGGCATCAGGGCCAAAGGCGCTGAGTTCCTGCATTATCTCCGAGTGGGTGTGGAAGGCGCCGTTAATAAAGCGCACGTCATGGCCCGCGCTCATGAGGCTTGAGGCCACGTAGAGCGTGCCAAGGGGCTGCCAGTAGTTTATCTGCGAGCCTGCGGTGCGGGAGGAGAATATCTCATCAGGGCTCCATGCGGGGACAACAAGGGCGCATTTCAAGTCAGGTTCTCCACTTTTAAACGGCCTTGCCCACTGCCCTTTTTGCAGCTTCCATCCCTGAGGCAATGGCATGGTCCATGTTGAGGTAGCTAAACTTGCCGGAACGGCCCGCGATAAACAGGTTCTCAAAAGACGAGAAATAATCCATCACTATCTTCACGTGCTCCTCGTATCCTATCTCGAACAGGGGATAAGCCCCGGGGATGCGCAACACCCAGCCCTCGCTCACCTCTTCGGGCTCTGCAAAGCCGAGTTTGCGAAGGCCCACCCGCGAGTGCTCCATTATCTGTTCATCCGTGCTGTTCCAGAGAACGTCTCCCTTGAAACAGAAGAACTCCACCACTAAGAGAGTCTTGCCCTCCGGGGCCATGGCAGGGCTCCAGACCTTTGGCTCGTGAATGCGGCCAAAGGGAATGTCCTTGTCAGGGATATAGACCCATGAGAGGTCAGTGACAACCGGTTTG
>DAOWET010000298.1 GCA_030638335.1 Nitrospirota bacterium | reverse complement strand
TAGTGAGCGAAGGCGAAGGGGCAGCAGTATTATGCCCTGGAGGTAAGAGTGCTCAAAGGAGCATTACCAAAGCATGTGTCCGCTCAGCTACATGTGGTAAGGCCGGTGCACGGTCCATAACAGGGCTCTATTGGTCGGCCAGCAGACATTTTCTCAGAGCGGAGAGCACCATGCGGGTGTCTTACTTGACAGGCTGCCCTAAAAAGGTATCATAACTGGAGGACAGACTGTGAATAGACCCGCATGCAAAAACGTGCCAGCGTTGCTGGTGGTGTTTGGCTGAAGATAGTACTAACATCAGCCCGCATCACAGTAGTGTTGGGCATGCTTGCCTACGTGCTTAGCGGGGCCGGAATGGTCGCCACTTTAGTGAGCGAAGGCGAAGGGGCAGCAGTATTATGCCCTGGAGGTAAGAGTGCTCAAAGGAGCATTACCAAAGCATGTGCGGCCCTATGTAGTTGAGCGGTGCTTTGCCAATGGAGCTCAAAACACAGATGTCAAAGAAGACTCTCTACTCCAAGCTTTATAGCCCTCAAAAAGACCTCCATGAATCTTGGAGGCATGTATACTCCAACGCAAGCAAATCTAAATCTAGAGAAACTCGTTATGAAGCTCAGGAGTATAAGGAAAACGAGTTAAACAACATGTACAATCTTGCAAGGCGTCTGAGGGAGAAGAAGTTCAAGTTCAAGCCGGAGAAGCCAACCCCGAGAAAAAAAGGCAAAACTTACCGACCACTTGTTAAACCTCCTATTGAGAACAGAATCGCACAAAGGCGTATGCTTGAAGTTTTACAAAGCGTACCCTCCATCAAGGAACTTCTCAAGACAGAGAATAGCTTTGGTGGGATTGAAGGTCGCGGTGTAAAGGATGCAATACATAAAGTAACTTCTCTGGTCGAGCAAGGGTATACCTGTTTCTTGAAAACCGACATAGAGAACTTTTATGGTAGCATCCCCAAGGACCATTTGTTCTCTATCATGTCTGACCTCATAAATGACAGTGATCTCATTGAGCTGCTCATTAAAGCAGTAAACGTTGAGGTGCAGGGTATAGAAAGCTTAGGATTGCCACCGGCCCTCTATCCCACAGAGGAAACTGGTGTGCTGCAGGGGGCCAGTCTTTCAACAATGCTTGGGAATATTCTCCTTCATGAATTTGACACCGCACTAAATGAAAAGAGCGTTGTTTGCATCAGATACATTGATGATATCCTTCTTCTCAGCAATTCGAGTCGCAGGCTAAAGGCTGCGTTTAGCAATGCAGAGAGGATACTTAAGCCCCTTGGCCTGAAACTATATGATCTCTCCTCCGGTGGACACAAGGCAGGGTCAGGATGGATGTCATCAGGTGTTGAATTTCTAGGGTGCGAGATAAAGAACGGAATTGTAAAACCAAGCAAGAAGTCGAGAGATCACCTACTAGAAGAAGTTGATGGTGTCATTTACGAAGGCTATACAGCAATGTGTGCAGGCAAACATGATGAAGCAACGTTGCGCCATGTTCTTACTGACTTAAACAACCTAATTAAGGGATGGGGACATGCATATTCATTCTGTAACGAGGAGAAATATCGGCTGGCATTAGATAAGCATATTGACAAAAGATTGGATGAGTTCTTCACAAAGCGTTGGCTTCAGCTCAAAAGGAAAGCATCAAGAGATCCGTTCTATATGAGGAGACTCCTTGGTGTCCCCCTTTTGCAAGACATTGAATAACCCACCCCGTGTCGCGCAAGTGACTCAAAAAGTGACTCACCCATAAGTAAAGGGGTCACGGTTTTACCCGTAACCCCTTGATTTAATGGTAGGCACGGGCGGTTTCGAACCGCCGACTTCTACCGTGTCAAGGTAGCGCTCTCCCCCTGAGCTACGCGCCTGTCCACTGCTGCTGGAACAATAATTGAAACGCATATGGCTTTTGTTTGTCAAGTTATGTATATACCCCCCATATGATATAATATCCTTTTTGCTGATCGCAGTATTCGGCTATTACTTGTTTCAGGGGAGAGAACCTCAATGTACCGGACCATAAATCAGTGGCTGCCAGCTTTATGCCTGGCCTTGTTATTCACATTTTCATCAGCACCAGCCTTCGCGGGCTTCTTCGATGACCTTGCCGCCCAGGACCCTCCCAAGAGGGCCGCCGAGAGCCCGGAGGAGAGGATAGCCATATATAACGCTCAGGACGCAATACCAGCGGTCAACCCTTTTGCCCCGGTACTGGACACCGCGCTCAAGTACTTCGCTCCCATGGAGGGCAAGGTGCTTTCCGTGCAGGGTGAGACCATCGAGGTCGAATTGGGCGAGGGCAAGACAGCCATTGAGGGCATGCGCATGAGGATGTACCGCAAGGGAGACCCCTTCCTCCATCCGGTTACGAAGCAGGTCATAGTCAAGGGCGAGTCCCCTGTAGGTGTGGCTGAGGTAACGGCAGCGGCTGGCGGCACGGCCTTTCTCAGGCTGGTGGAGGGCGAGGCAGCCGTAGGAGACGTGGCAAGGATATCCTCGGGCAGGATCAGGGCCTTTTTCTACCAGGGCGCATCCGTTGACTGGGACGCGGCGGAGGAGTATTACTTCTGGCTGCGGGATTCAGGCAGGTTCGCCATCGCCGAGACCCCCCCGGGCAACGCCTCTACTGAGGAAATATCATCCATGGCGCGTGAATGGGACGCCGATGTGGCTATCATAGTCCAGGCCGTAGGGACTCCGGCCAAGCCAATGCTCCGGCAGACATTGATGTGGGTTGAGGGCGCAAGTGTGTTTTCAATAGAGGAGACCCCGATCAAAGCAGATGAGCTCTCCACCCTGAAGGTGGGCAGGGAGTATTTCGCCCCGGACAGGGGCAAGCCCACCATCGTGTTCAAGGTACCGTTTACCGCCACGCTTATCGCCTCAGGCAATATTGACGGCATTGGCGAGCAGGAACTCCTTCTGGCAGATGGGAGCTTATTGCACTTCATGTCAGCAGGGGCGAGCCTCGTGCCAGCCTTTGGGAGCAGGGATGATGTGGTGATCAAGGGCGAGACAGGACAGGTGCCCCTCTGGCTGGAGGTCGTGGACCTGGACCTGGACGGGAAAGACGAGGTGCTGCTTACTGTGCTCAGGGGTATCAGGCCCATGTCCTTCATATATGACTACAAAGGCGGCGAGTTCACGAAGCTCTGGGAGGGCAAGGGGTTCATCCGCGCCATCGGCAATACCGTCTACATCCAGCATGGTGACCCAGAAGGCGGGTTCACAGGCTCGCCCGCGCCCCTTGACTGGCAAGGGAGTGCACAGGCTGGAGCCCTACTAAAGCATATCCCACTGCCGGATGGGCTGAACATCTATAACCTCGCCATACTTGAAGAAAAGGGACAACCGCTCAAGTTAGCCACTTTCGACAGAAAGGGACACCTGACCATACTATCGGACTCCGGCCTGCAACAGTGGGTAAGCAAGGACCTGTACAGCCCATTTAACAGGAGTTTTGCGCGGACGACCATAGCCGAGGAGGACGAGCAAGAGACATGGGATCTGAATGACCGTCTGGTAGGGATCGGTGAGGGCATATATACCTTCAGGCGCATCGCTCATAAAATGAACGTCAACGTGAAAGGGCTTGGACACAGCAAGACCGCGTTCATGGTCATATTCCCCTCATCCGAAGGCATAAGGGAAACCACCCTGGTTGAGGACATGCGCGCCGGTTCACTGGATTTCACCATTGCGGGCAACAAATTATATGTTCTGGCGAAATCCTTCATACCCAACCCGATGAACCTCTTCAAGGGCAAGAAGGTATTCTCGTCCAAACTGACCGTATATCTTCTGGGCGGAAAGAAACAGTGACAGACCCCATCCCCAAACACGTGGGCTTCATAATGGACGGAAACGGACGCTGGGCAAAACAGCGCGGCCTGCCAAGGATAGAGGGACACAGGAGGGGAGCCGAGCGCGCCCGCCAGCTCATCCGCGACGCGGACTCACTGGGCATCAAGGCAGTCACGCTATATACATTTTCCATGGAGAACTGGCACAGGCCCAAGAAAGAGGTGGGCCTGCTGATGAAGCTACTCGGGGGGTATCTGAAAAAAGAACTCGAAACTCTGATGGAGGAGAACGTCCGGTTCAGGGCCATAGGGGAGACCTGGCGGCTGCCGGACTATATCAAGGACCTGATACGCACGTATGAGGAGACCACCGCGGAGAACACGGGGCTCACGCTCGTGACAGCGATGAGCTATGGGGGGCGAAACGAGATAATACGCGCCGTGAGGAAGGCAATAGAGTCCGGCATGGCCGCAGACGAGGTCACGGAGGAGTCCTTTGACGCCCTGATGGACACCGCGGGAGTGCCCCACCCGGACCTTATCATCAGGACATCGGGGGAGATGCGCATGAGTAACTTCCTTACATGGCAGTCCGCGTACTCCGAGCTGTATTTCACCCCAACGCTCTGGCCTGACTTCACAAAGGACGAGCTTGCCAGGGCCCTTGAGGAATACCAGCACAGAGACCGCCGTTTCGGCTCGGTGGAAGGGGATGAAGATGAAAAGTAAGACCAGGGTGCTCACGGCCATAGTGCTGCTGCCCCTGTTCGTGGCGGCGGTGGTGGGCCTTCCGCCTGCGTATTTCGCCATGCTGCTTGCCCTGGCCTCGGCTGTGGCCCTTGCTGAGTTCTACATCATGTACAAGGTGCCGCGCGTGCTGATGGCAGTGGGCATAGCCCTGGCATTTGCGCTGATATGGGCCAGGCATGAGGGGTATTTCTTCGAGACCCTCGCGGCCTCCGTGCTTCTGGTCTCGTCCATAAGGCTGTTTACCGGGGGCGGCCCCAAGGGCGCCCTCTCCGACGTGGGGCCGGTTGTCTTCGGGCTTCTCTACATACCCGTGCTCATGAGCTTTCAGCTCCCGCTTCACAAGGCGGGATGGGAGTACATCATCTTCCTGTATGTGATGATATGGTCATCAGACGCGGCTGCGTATTATGTGGGAAGCTTCATAGGGAAACACAAGCTCTATGAGCCCGTAAGCCCGAACAAGACCTGGGAGGGTGCGGCGGGCTCAGTGCTTGCCGGCTCAATAAGCGCTGTACTACTGAAGCTGTTTCTCGTGAGGCAGATACCGCTTGAGAAGGCAGTGATGATCGGCCTTGCCGCAGGTGTTGTCGCCATAATGGGAGACCTGGTGGAGAGCCTGTTTAAAAGGGACGCCGGGGTCAAGGATTCGGGTACGTTCCTGCCCGGCCACGGCGGGATGCTGGACAAGCTCGACGGAGCGCTCTTTGTGGGGCCCATGCTCTACTGGCTTCTTACCGCCTTCGGTGTTATCGGCAGTTTCAAGCTGCCCTTTTAGCAATAATTCAAAAGAGAACCAAAGAACCGCAAATCTCCATGATTTGAGACTTCAAAATGACAGCCATTGTATCACAAGTTCCAGGCATGTCCATTCCGAAAGGCTTACATGTGAGCACGGAATCCGCTAATATTATGACCATGAACATTATTCATTGCTTCCGCCCCCGCCAAAGGTGCGTACCCGCACCGGGGCTTCCAAATGACGCCCTTTAATTATAGCCCGGACTTCTGGTTGGCCGCGTTCCCTTTCAGAATGCCGGCCATATATTCCTGCAGAGACTGTAAGGGATCGCTTTTGTGCCTGAAAGCGGAAATGCCCCTGGCCGCGGCGTCGGCGGCGGCTGTGGTCGTGATATAGGGGACCTTATACCTGATCGCGGTTTTCCGTATGTATGAGTCGTCATGCACGCTCTGCTTGCCGCTGGGGGTGTTTATTACGAGATCTATGGATTTGCTCTTTATCTCGTCAACTATATTCGGCCTGGCCTCGTGCATTTTATAGATGAGTTCGGACTTGATACCCTGCTCTTCGAAAAACTCATGC
>DAOWET010000198.1 GCA_030638335.1 Nitrospirota bacterium | reverse complement strand
GATGGAGGGGTTGGGCGTGCCCTTGGGCTCGGTGGATACTGAGGCTACGGAAGAGATGAAGGGAGCAAGCTCCGTGGCTTTAAGGGCCCTGTCGAACACTATCTTCTCGATACCGTTTCGCCTGAGCCGCTTCATGAAGGCCGCTATGTGGGGAGAGCGCCCCCTGTAGCGCTGGTCGTTTACGAGCAGGCTGTCCCCGAGGATGGTGAAGCTCAGGTCGTCTGCTTCCTCAAAGAACGTGGCCATGGCGCTCACCGCCCTTTTTGAGTGTTCTCCCACGGACTCATGCGACGCCGTGTACAGCGAACAGTTCGAGAGAGCGGTCATCAGGTCGCCGATTATATCAGATACGATATCAGCCATCCTAAGCTCCTCCCTTGCCAGCGGCCTTCATTATTCTCTTGCAGACACTCTTTACCTCAGGGTTGCTCCCAAAAAACCCTGCTTCCAGGATATGCTTTGCAGACTCATAAGGGTATCCGGCCAGGCTCTTGAATATCTCCAGCTTGAGGTCCTCGTGATATCCCTTGAACAGGAGCGGCTTGGCGTGAAGCACTGACTCCAGATGGGGGATGGCCTCGGGGTTCCCTATCTCCCCGAGTGATTTCACTACGGACATCTTGTCAAAGGCCCCGGAGCCGAGCAAGTCCTTCTTGGAAAGCATCTCGATCAGGATCGGGGCGATCTCGCTTACCCTGTAAGCGGTGGAAATCTTCAGAGCGGTCTCGCGGTCCTGGGGCTCTTCAGAGCCAAGCATGACCTTCAGGTGGGGAAGCGCCTGTTTGCTGTTGAAGGCGAACATGGCCCTCAGGGCCTCGCTCCAGACCCTGCGGTCCTTGTGCTTGACGAACTTCCTGATGGTCTTTTCGTTATCCTCATTGCCGCACTTGCGCATGAGTATGAGCATGTTCCTGACAACATACCAGCGCTCATCAGAGAGCTTGGCCACCACGCCGGGCACAATATTGCTTCCCATCTCCATGAGCACTGTCAGGAGGAACTTGCGGTTGCTTGCGCTTTGCTCCTCTGCAAGAGTATCAAGCAGCGGGGTGATCACCTGCTCACTGAAAGCGCGGAGAATGCGAACGGAAGGCTCCCGGTTGGCCCGTCCCCAGATACGCACAGCGGTCAGTATGCGGTCCACGAATGATTCGCTCTTGAAAAAATACTCCACAGTGCCCGAGGCCGCCTGGCTGAACTTGCCCGTAAAGGAATGGGAGCGTATTGCAGTATATATGTTCAGGGCTTCTTCGAACCTGCCCGTATCCACAAAGTCCCCGGCCATCTTCGTGAGCGTTGTCAGCAGCTTCATGAACTCTTCGGTCTCCAGGTCCTTGAGGCCCATGACCTCGAGCATTATGTCCGCGGTCACCCGGTCTATTGCGTCGTCCTTGACCTCGGTCACAAGTTCCTTGATACCAAGGTCCACGGCCTTGACCTTGACACTCATAAGGCTGTCAAGCTGAGCCTGGAACTCGTCGCTCACAAAGGTCTTGTAATGGTCGTCGTCAAATAGCGAGGCCATCTCGTCGTCAAGCTCAATGTCATGGACCACCGAGGACCTCCCGGCCGTGATGTCAAAAGCAAAAACCTTCTCAGCCTTGAGTTCAGAGAACTTGTCAAGGACATTCTTCAAGGAAGGGGGTATCTTTGATGCGTGGTCCTTGAAGAACTTCGTCACAGAGTTAAGGTCATTTGAGGTCATGTCCTTAAGTACGCTCTCCACCTGGCGGATGTCCTTTCCGGCCTGGTCCACGGTGCGGGAAAGGAACTGCTCCTTTTTCTCAGAGGAGAGGTTGTCCATTACGCCCACGAGCTTTTTAAGCCCTTCCGAGCTCAGTTTCATCTCTCCCCTGGTGGACATATATGAGGTCACCACACGGTCATAGGCAGTCTTGTCAAGGCTCTCGTCCTCATCCACCACCTTCTCTATGTACTCGGCAAGTTCCTTGGGCGGTGCCTTCAGCAGGATGCCGGAGGCGTCTCCCACAGCCAGATTTCCGTGCAGCAGTCCATAGACATAGTCCTCCCAGATGTCCTTTGCCCCGCCCTTGCCATCACCCTTGCCCCCGTCTCTGAGCTCGTCCTCCATGAACTTGAAGCTTGAGTAATCTATGGGGTTGAGCTTGAGGCGGTGGATGCCCTTGTCGCGCGCCGCATCGGTAAAGGCCTTGCCCGTTGGCGGGTCGGCCATGGTCATCATCTCGTGGAGCTTTACGAGTTCGTCCTTCTCCACACCTGCCTGAAACGTTATGCCCGCTATGCCCAGCACATGGAAGCTCCGGGCGCACTCCCGGAACACGGGGTTTCGGCTGTCAAGGATCTTATCGTCGATCACAAGGCTGTCCTTGGTAATTCCCAGAAATATGTTGGCCCTCAGCTCGAAAAGCCTGGTCAGAAAATCAAAGGCACGGTCGATGGCGCTTGTAATGCGAACGTGTCCCGGCGGATAGAGCCCCACATTGCGGCGTGAGATGTTGAGCTCTATCACAGCGTCCGAGAGAAGACGGGCGTCAATGGAGAGGGCCTCTTCCTTTACCTCATCATTTTGTTTCTCATGCTTTTTCTCAGACATCACTCGCCCTCATCAGGAATAAAAGTCCCCTAAATATGTAAGAATTACAGTTTTTGTATTATACCCCTGATTCAGGCCATGCGCTATGTCATTGGTCATAATATTCAAACTCTAATCAGGATTATTACATTTATTTATACGTAATAGTATGGATTATTCATGCGGAAAAATGTAATATAGACTTGTTTCGGCGCTTGCGGACCAAGTTCTTAACCTTTTTACAGGAGAGATACCTTGGGATTCATTGTTACCGCTATAGTTTCTTTTATATTCTGGATACTTCTGTCCGGGTTCTTTGACGCCTTCCACATTGTCACGGGCATCATCAGCAGCCTCCTTGTGGCGCTTTTCTCCCACAGGCTTTTCGTGCCGGAGGGGACGAGCCTCAAAGTGGAAGCGGCAAGGATAGTCAGATTCTCCATGTACCTCCCGTGGCTTCTGCTTGAGGTAGTAAAGGCAAATGTCGACCTCATATACCGCACTCTTCACCCGTCCATGCCCATTGACCCGGTGGTCATAAAGTTCAGGACTGACATCAAAGAGGCCATGGGCAAGACAACACTTGCAAACTCCATAACCCTCACCCCGGGCACGGTCACCATGAACGTCACAGAGGACGGGGAGTTTACAGTGCACGCCATATCCAGGGAAGCCGCGGATGGGCTCCTTAGCGGAGAAATGCAACGCAGGGTCAGGGATATAGAGGGCAGAGATGTTTGAAGCGGCGGCTATTCTCATATTAATCGCCGTGTTCCTGGTCCTCTACAGGGCCGTAAAGGGGCCGACCATATATGACCGTGTCCTGGCAGTGAACGTAATCGGCACAAAGACCGTCGTGCTCCTGGCCATAATAGGTTTCATATCCGCACGCCCTCATTTCCTGGATATCGCGCTTGTATATGCCCTGATAAACTTCATCGCCACCATAGCCATTCTCAAGTACATGGACACAGGAGGGCTCGACTGATGGAGATAAGGGTCATCATATCAGGCATCCTGATATTTTCCGGCTGCTTCCTTATCTTGGTTGCCGCCATCGGGGTGGTCAGGTTCCCGGACTTCTACTCCCGCATGCATCCGGGAGGAAAGGCCGACTCCATGGGACAACTCCTTGCGCTCCTTGGGCTCATGGTCTACGAGGGATTTTCCTTTGTAAGCGTAAAGCTCGGCCTTATAATCGTGTTCATCTACATTGCAAACCCCACGGCGACCTACGCCCTGGCCAAGGCCGCACACCTCAAGGGCGTGCCATACTGGCGCAAAGACTCTGACAAGAAGGAGGACGGCAATGGCGATTGATATCCTCCTTCTTCTTATTCTTGTGATCATAGCCATCGCGGCCATACACATGAAGGACCTGCTTGCCTGCGGCGTGCTGCTTGGGGGCTACAGCCTGATAATGGCGGTGCTATGGACAAATCTCAATGCCGTGGACGTGGCATTTACGGAGGCATCCGTTGGAGCGGGGATAACGACCGTGCTGCTGATCGCGGCCATTAGCCGGACAAAAAGGCGGGAGGACGACCCTTCTCCTTTCAGGCACAAGGTGCAGATGTCCATCATAGTGCTTGCCTCCACCGCGGTTTTCGTCTTTGCACTGCTTGACGCACCGAACTTCGGGGACCCGAACGCGCCTGCCAACCAACATGTTGCGCCGAGGTACATTCACGAATCCTCGCACGAGACAGGCGTTCTGAACATGGTGACAGCGGTGCTTGCAAGCTACAGGGGCTATGACACGCTTGGGGAGACAACGGTCATCTTCACCGCAGGCATGTGCCTTGTGATGCTTTTGAGGAGAAAGAATGAGTAAAAGGGTCGGAATAATAGTTACAAAGACCGTGGCAAGGGTCGTCATACCCTTTATCCAGCTCTTTGCGCTCTACGTCATAGTCCACGGAGACAGCGGCCCGGGCGGTGGGTTCCAGGGGGGAGTGATCCTCGGGGCAAGCGTGATCCTCTACGCCATCATCTTCGGCGCAAAGGCAGGGAGGCAATGGGTCAAGCAGGGCCTGACCGACGTGTTCAGCAGCATCGGCGTCCTTTTATACGCCGGCGTTGGCATTGTTGCCATGATAGTTGGCGGAAAATATCTTGAGTACAACGTGCTGCCCATAGGACACGACGCGCATATTGCCAGCCACTACGGGATATTCTTCATCGAGGTCGGCGTGGGCATAACAGTGGCCGCGGTAATGGTAACCATCTTCTTCGAGACCGCCCAGCGCGACAAGGATGACCTCAAGGACAGGGGCAGCGGCGATGGTTGAGCTGATACTCGGAAAATTCAACTACCTCATAGCCATCGCCCTGGCAATGATAGGGTTCTACGCCATGATAGCAAAGAGCAACCTTATCAAGAAGATCATCGGGATGAACATATTCCAGACAGCCGTTTTCCTCTTCTACATAAGCATCGGCAAGGTACATGGCGGTACGGCCCCTATCGTATGGGACAAGGCGGTTCTCTATGACAACCCGCTGCCCCACGTGCTCATTCTCACGGCCATCGTCGTCTCCGTAAGCACCACGGCAGTGGCCTTTGCCCTTATCATCAGGATACAGAAGGCATTTGGCACCATCGAGGAGGACAAGATAATCGAGATCAAGCGCAACGGGTATAAAGGGGATATGGAATGAGCATTATAACTTCGAACTTCCCCGTGCTCCTTGTGATAACCCCGCTTATCGTGGCGGTCTGCATCCCGCTTCTTGGGCGCATAAACAAACGGATCCCGCCCGTGGCAGCCGTGGTCTCGACCGCCTTCACCCTTATGGTGTCCATAATTCTGCTCAGCACAGCGCTTGACTCAGGCCCCATAAGCTACTGGCTTGGCAACTGGGCCCCTCCATGGGGGATCGAATATGTTGTGGACACCCTAAGCGGGTTCGTCCTCGTGGTGGTGGCCTTCATGGCCCTGATGGTGGCGCTCTATACCCCGGGGACCATCAGGGACGAGGTGCCCAATGACAAGGAGACGACCTTTTATTCCCTGTACATGCTCCTTGTTGCCGGGCTCCTTGGTATTGTCATTACCGGGGATGTCTTCAACATGTATGTGTTCATCGAGATCAGCTCTTTGGCAGGTTACGCCCTTATCGCCTCCGGCAAGAAGAGAGAGGCCCTCACCGCCAGCTTCAACTACCTGATCCTTGGCACTGTCGGGGCTACCTTCTTTATCATAGGCGTGGGCCTTCTGTACATGGTCACGGGCACCCTGAACATGGCTGACCTGGCTTCACGCCTTCCGGAGATTTATGATTCAAAGGTGGTGCTGACCGCCTTCGCTTTCTTCTCCGTGGGCCTGAGCCTGAAGCTCGCCCTCTTCCCTCTGCATATCTGGTTGCCAAAGGTATACACCAACGCCCCATCCGCCGTAAGCTCTTTGATGGCCGCAACAGGGACAAAGGTGGCGGCATACGCCCTGATCAGGATCACCCTCTCCGTGTTTGACGTCGAGTTCTCAAGGAGCGTGGATTTCGGGAGCATACTCCTGGTGCTGTCTTGCGCGGCGATTATCGCGGGCTCCGTGCTTGCCATATCCCAGACGAACATAAAGATGATGCTGGCATATTCGAGCGTTGGCCAGGTTGGCTACATCGTGCTCGGCTTGGCACTGCTGAACGAGACGGCCCTTACCGGAAGCCTTATCCACATACTCAACCACGCCCTGATGAAGGGGGCGCTCTTTATGGTGGTTGGCATCATCGTATTCCGGACGGGCGTGGAGGAGATATCCGGGCTCAGGGGACTTGGCAGGTGCATGCCATTTACCATGGCGGCCTTTACCATAGCATCGCTTTCAATGATAGGCGTGCCCCTCACCGTGGGGTTCATAAGCAAGTGGTACCTTGCCGTTGGCGCGGTGGAGGCAGGCATGTGGTATGTGGTTCCGGTGATACTGGTGAGTTCGGTCCTGACTGCCGTGTACTTCTGGCGCATAGTGGAGGGCATATACTTTGGCAAGGCCGCAAACGTGACCCTTAAGGGCCCGACCGGGCTCCTTGTGCCAACAATGATCGTGGCCGCTCTCTGCGTGGTCTTTGGTGTGGCGGCCTCTGTGCCGGTGTCCGTGGCAAGGCTTGCGGCCTCTGCGCTCCTTGGCGGAGGTGGCATGTAATGAGCAGCGTATTCATAACCCAGAGCGCGGCCCCGGTGTACGCCATCGGTGTCTCACTTGCGGCAGTACTTCTTATAAAGCTGTCGGAGAGAAACCCCAACGCGCGCGAGTTCTGGACCATCGCGGCTTCGGTCATAAAGTTCTCCATAGTGGCCTCCATGGTGCCTGCTGTCCTTGACGGGAAAGTCCTTGGCTGCACGCTTGTAACAATTGTCCCGGGACTGGAGATCGCCTTCAAGGTGGACGCGCTCGGGCTGTTCTTCGCCCTCATGGCCTCGTTGCTCTGGATAATCACGTCTTTTTATTCCATCGGATACATACGCGCTGAAAAGGAGCATGCACAGACACGCTACTACATGAGCTTTGCCATAGCGCTTTCGGCCACAATGGGAGTGGCATTTTCAGCAAACCTGCTCACCATGTTCGTATTCTATGAGATCATAACGCTCTGCACCTTCCCTCTGGTCGGGCACAAAGAAACCCCGGAGGCCATGGCGGGCGCAAGGAAATACCTCACATACCTGCTTGGCACCTCGCTTCTGTTCTTGATGTTCGCCATCGTGCTTACATACTCGGCAGCCGGCACTCTTGAGTTCAATAACCAGGGCATACTGGACGGCAACGTATCGAAAGCCATGGCCATAGCCATATTCGTACTCTTCATGGCCGGCACTGCCAAGGCCGCCATGATGCCCTTCCACTCCTGGCTCCCGGCGGCTATGGTGGCCCCAACGCCCGTGAGCGCGCTTCTGCACGCCGTGGCAGTGGTCAAGACCGGCGTGTTCGTGGTCATAAAGATAGTTCTCCATGTATTTGGCATCAAGTTGCTTGCAGACATCGGGCTTGGCACCGCCCTTGCCTACTATGCGTCCTTTACAATAATCGTGGCCTCCATGATAGCGCTCAGGCAGGACAATTTAAAGGCACGCCTTGCATATTCCACCATAAGCCAGCTCTCATACATAGTGCTCGGCGTGGCCCTGCTCTCGCCCTCGGGGATCACAGGCAGCGTCATGCACATGGTGCTGCACGGGTTTGGCAAGATAACGCTCTTCTTTACGGCAGGCGCAATATACGTAGCCACCCACAAGACCAACGTGAGCCAGCTTGACGGCATTGGCAAACGAATGCCATTTACCATGGCCGCGTTCACGCTCGGGGCCATATCCATGATAGGCATACCGCCCATGGGAGGGTTCATAAGCAAGTGGTATCTGGTAGGGGGCGCAATAGAAGCAGACCACCTGCCCATACTCCTTGTGCTGGCCGCAAGCACTCTCTTGAACGCGGGATACTTCCTGCCTATTATATACAGGGCATTTTTCCTCTCACCGCCTGAAGGCGAATCAGCGGAGGGGATATGCGAGGCACCGAAAGCCATGGTGATACCGCTCACGCTCACAGCCCTGGTCGCTCTGGGGTTGTTTTTCTTTCCCGGAGTATTCCTTGAACTGGCCCGGATTGTCGTAGCCGGGGCCACGGGAGGTTATTGACAGATGGACAATAACACTACGCACGAGAGAAGGGAACTCATGGAGACCAGGCACGAGGAGGTGCCAGGGTACAGGAGGGTGTTCTATATAGCCCTTGCCACAGGCATCATATACCTCGGGTGGCTGTTTGCCTTTGGCTCTCATTTCTTCAGTGTTTCAGGAGGAGGCCACTGATGGAGAAGAAGCATTTCTTTGACAAGCCCGAAAACGTACGGAACCTCCTCCGCGCCCTGTATGCTGTCTGCGCGTTGCTTATCGTCATAGACTTCTTCATACCAAAGCACGGGTATATTTTATTCGAGAACGCCCCCCAGTTCTTCGCTGCCTACGGGCTGGTGGCATACATAACCATAGTGTTTACAGCAAAGTACATACTAAGAAGCATAGCAAAGAGGAAAGAGGATTATTACGATGATTAGCCATATCCCCCCTGCCCTCATATTCATTCTCGCAGCCATGCTGGTGCCCTTGTTCAAAGGCAGGGCCAAGAGCGCGCTGCTGCTCGTCGTTCCCGTGGTTGGCTTTATCAACCTCCTCATGATCCCGGAAGGCTCTCACATTGCCGTACCGTTCCTTGGCTTTGAGCTGACACTTCTGAAGGTGGACAGGCTCAGCCTTGTCTTTGGATACATATTCAACATAGTCACTTTCATAGTGATGCTGTTCGCCCTTGGCGAACGAGATGACATGCAATACATGGCAGGGCTGCTTTATGCCGGCAGCGCCTTGGGGGTCGTGTTCTCCGGCGACCTGCTGAGCCTCTTCTGTTTCTGGGAGGTCATGACCATCGGCTCGACCATGCTTATCTGGGCCGGCAAGACCGAGAAGTCCAGGCAGGCAGGGCTCCGGTACGCACTTGTGCACATAATCGGCGGCGTGATACTGCTGTTTGGCATCATCATGTACATAACCGGCCAGGGCACGACCGAGGTCGGCGTCATCGGGCTGCATGGACTTTCGACCTACCTGATCTTCATAGGCTTCGGCATGAACGCTGCATGGCCCTTCCTGCACATGTGGCTCCCTGACGCGTATCCGGAGTCAACGGTGGCGGGCACGGTATTCTTAAGCGCCTTTACCACAAAGACCGCTGTATACGTGCTGGCAAGGACCTTCCCCGGCACCGAGGCGCTTATATGGATCGGCGCCACAATGACCGTCTTTCCCATATTCTTCGCTGTCATTGAGAACAACTTAAGACGTGTGCTCTCCTACAGTATCATCAACCAGGTCGGGTTCATGATGGTCGGCATTGGCATCGGCACTGAACTGGCTATAAACGGAGCCGTGGCCCATGCCTTCAACAACATGCTCTTTAAAGGCCTTCTGTTCATGAGCATGAGTGCTGTACTGTTTCGCACCGGCAAAATCAACGCCACGGACCTTGGAGGGCTGTACAAATCCATGCCGCTGACGGCCGCTTTCTGTATAGTGGGCTCCCTGTCCATTTCCGCCTTCCCGTTCTTTAGCGGCTTTGTGAGCAAGTCCCTCGTAATGTCCTCAAGCCTTATGGAAGGGTATGCCTTTGTCTGGTTCGTGCTTCTCTTTGCCTCAGCAGGGGTCGTGGACCACGCGGGCATCAAAATACCCTTCTTCTCCTTCTTCTCGCATGACTCTGGAATAAGGTGCAAGGAAGCCCCGCTAAACATGCTCCTGGCAATGGGGATAGCCGCTTTTCTGTGCATATTCATAGGGGTGTTCCCGGGCGTTCTGTATAATATCCTGCCATACCCTGTGGACTACGTGCCCTATACGGCCTCCCACGTCATGGCACAGCTTCAGCTTCTGTTCTTCTCGGGCCTGGCCTTCGCACTGCTGATTCTTGCCGGTCTGTACCCGGCAGAGATAAGGGCCATCAACCTGGATGCGGACTGGCTCTACCGCAAGGGCGCGCGGGCCTTCATGTGGATGGTGGAGGGCCCAATGAAGCGTTTCAGCGATGTGACACAGAAAGCGCTCTTCAAGACCGTCCCAAGCAAACTGAAATGGTTCAGCCTGAACCCCGTTGGCGCGATAATGATGGCCAGGGATTCCATATTCATGCATTTCGGGGACCCCACACAGCAAAAGAGGCTTCAGGAGAAACTTGAAGAGGAAAAAAAGGCATACCCCGGAGATGTTATCAGGCACTGGCCCATAGGTTCCACTGTCTTATGGGTCGCGCTGTTGCTGCTATCTTACCTCCTCATCTACTACCTATAAGGCATGTCCCGAATGCACTGCATCTGCCGGAAGAAATAAAACAAGGATTCCAAATATTTGGAGCTACGGAAAAGAAAAACACCCGATAGGATGTGTTCCTATTTGGAAGGTGTGTTAGAATACGTTTCAAAGGAGATATTTAGATGCCAACTACATTGCAGGTAAAAATATCGCCGGAAGAGATGATCGAGGCGGTGAAGAAAATGAAGAAGAAGGAACGTGAAGCCTTCCTGGAAGACCTGCTTGCGGCAACCTCGCCTGACTACCTCAAGAGCATAAGGAACGCAAGGGCTGACTACAAGGCCAAGCGCACAAAGAGCCATGACGAGGTTTTTGGTAATTGATCTTCAAGCTTGTCTACACAAGACGAGCCGCCAAGGACATCCAGAAACTGAACGCACCCACCAGAAAACGTATTGGCAAATCCCTGCTTAAATTCAAGGAAAACCCACTTGATCATGCTGATAAGCTGATGGATTCTCGTATCGGCTCGTACAGGTTTCGTGTGGGCGATTACAGGATAGTATTTGACCTCGAAGGCAGCGACATTGTCGTGCTGCGTGTAGGGCACAGAAGAGAAATATATAGAAGATAATCATGACAGATGCACCGCGAGGCGGTGTTGATGTGAGCTTTGAGGGGGATATAGATGAATCTGTTAAATGGTGTCTGTCCCCCATTTAATTCCCAAGGGGAATTATGTAGGGCACGTCCCCATTAATGCCAAGCCGTTGATAAATAAGGGAGAAAATAGGTGTGTGTCCCTAATTTCCTCCCCCCACTTCCGCTGGGATTGCTATTATTTCTCTTTATTGTAGATATGCTCTTTAACAATTGGAATACTAATATTTGAATTGATAAGTGTTGTAGTAACTTCTTCGATATAATTTTGTGGAAGTTCACCCATGGATTCTATTAACAACTTAGTATTTGTTACATTTGTAGATCCAACAAAATACCCGGTCTCATAGTCAAAATACTCTAAATAACCATCTCCCCCTTCTAAAACCAAAACATTCCAGTCGCCCCATATATCTTTTCGATTAATAATATTTACACCATTAATACGATCACCTATATTTAAGTTTTTCGTCGGCAACCATAAAGGAGAATACACATTGTTACCAATAGTGACATGTTTTTTCTTTGGATAATAACTTATGGCCTCCTTAACTTTTCCATCTTTCCCCACAATATATTCAGTAAACAAATTATCAAATCGATAATAGTAAATAATATATTCATCTAATTTACTATTTACTATTTTATATGCAGATTTATCTATGCCAATCTCACCTGTCGAGCGAATAGTTTCAACTTCATATTCAAAGAATTGACCATCAATAAAATGTGCATCTATAGCAATTTCGTTATTAACCTCCCTGCTACATCCATGTGTAACGATTACAACAAAAATAAAAAGACAGAAACATATTAATGAATATGAGCCATATCTTTTCATGTTATCACTTGTAGTCCCAAACAAGCTCTTTAAGCTTTCCTTCAAGCTCTAGTAAAAATATTGCCGCCCATTCTATTCTTGTTACTGGATGTATCTTCACTGCCCATTGATCGGCTTTGCCGATAATCTTTTCATAAAAACCAACCGCCCATTGATTAAACTTATCATTAACATCATCAGCAAAATTAGGGTATTTCTTAAGAAGTGCATATATACTTTCTTTTGCTATTGCACCACGTTGGCTTAGTGAAAAAATAGGTCCAAGAATTTCAGAATCAATTGTTTCGATTAATATCTCAGTTGTTTCTCTAACCGTTGTTGATCCATTTTCATTACCTGTAATCAGGTATGCACCATTGCCTGAATTGGGATTGTAAACAATATATCCCATTCCAGAGTATTCATATGAATCCACTTTACTCTTAGAAGCAATCACAAGGTTACCACTGTTGATAAAATTCAACATATCCTCTTTTTCCTCTGTTGATATTTCTAAGGAATCAACCACCTCAATATTTTCGCTATTAATAGCATACACTGGAATACCGCTGTCATTAGCTAATGTTAACGCCTTTACAGCAGATATAGATTCTTTCCCGAGGAATCTTTCTACAGTTAAATGCTCTAATGCTGAAGAAATAATACCTGAAGTTCTGAGATAATTTAGTCTGTCCTTACTATTGCCACTTATTCCTTTCACAAGGCTTACATTTCTATCAACATCCATAACATAGCCTTTGCTTTTTGAGAATATAGGGGTTCCAAAAGAGTATTCTGAAATGATTTTATGCTTAAAAATACCTTCGGACGGGAAACGAATACTATTAATTCCAAACTTATTTTCATTTTGCGTGTCTATATAATCAAGCCAAGCATAATAATAACTTATCACAAGAAATAATTTATCTCCAAAGATATCTTCTGTTGTAAGTCCTGTGAAGTCTTCTGCCTCAAGCTTTGCCTTTGTAGTCTCCATACGAGACTTGACTGTCTCCATCTGCTGTTTGCTTATGGCTGAGACATCAACCGCTATGCCCCAATACTCACCAGCTTCGATGATGTTGCTAACGATATCGTCACTCCGCACGGGGTCGTGGAAGGTCATCTTCATGTTCTCCGCACTGCCCATCGTAAGTGACCCACCAGTTGCTACTACATTGCCATCAATACGAAGTTCAGGTTTTAGGTTGATTAGGTATGCTGGTAGAGAGGTTGGTAGTTCGCTTGGCTCTATTGGTGTTCCATCCGCATGTGGCGTGGGGAGGTAACTGTTTATCACATCTTCATCTGCTTGAGTGGCTGGGCTGTATGAAAGCGTTATCTTCTTCCCAGCTATCTCTGGGAGGCTCTTGGTAATACTAAAGGGTGCTACGTAATAGTTCGAACTCGTGGGAGCAACGCTGAAGGTTATCTTGTGTCTGAGGCTATCGGGAATCTCTCTGTAGCGAGAGTGAACTGCCTTTGTCTTATATACAAGCGTACCCATGAGCACAGGGAACTCGTGCTTCATTATCTTCTTTGTCCCAAGCACATCGCCCACCGTGGCATCGGGATTATTGCTTGCCATGTATTGTTCCACCTGCGCTCTGTAATTGCTCATGGCGGAGTTGATGATAGATGAGTCCATGCCTGTTACTGAGCCGTCTGTCTCGTTTATTATGGCAGAGGCTACGATGTCTTCCACCAGCCCTTCGGCATCAAATGGAACCGCCTCGGATATGTCCATGCCCTGAGTGTAAGTGTATCCCTTCATGCTTGGGTCAAAGCGAATCCAAGTATCACCCTGCCTGTGCTTGGCACCGAATGAGGGAATCATGTCCACCCAGCCCTCGACTATCACCTGCTCAAAGCGCACGTACTTTATCTTGCCAGCCTCCACCAATCCTGTAACTGGCATACCGCCTGTTGCCGCAAAGTCCAAGGCAGCTTGTGCATCAGTAAATCCACCCATAGAGTTCATGAATTTCTCTATGGATATCTCGCCCGTGAGTGTGACATAACGTGCATGGATACCGTTTGCCCTGAACAGAGCTATGAGCAAACTGGACGTATCGAAGCTGTTGCATTTCATGGTGGCAAGGCAGTGGTCTGCCCCTTGAATGCTCCCCCATGTGGGGACGTACTCAACATTGTTCCTGACCCATTCGTAGATGGCTATGGGAAGTGCTCCGCTCTGCGTCTGTGGCGTGCTGGCAAGCTCGGCCGCCTTTGCCATGATGGCGGGTGTGAACTTAATGTCTATGGTCTCAGCTAGGTCTTCGGTAGAGGGTGCAGTGCCTTGGCTTATTGAGCCCGCCGTGAGACCAGAGAGAGAACCGTTAGAAGCAATGAGGATAGGCTCTACTGGATAGCCATTAAATGGCTCGTAGAGAGAAGCATATGGAGCATCCTTTACAAGCGGATGATGCTCGGTGCGGGGCTTGAGCTTCATGGGCTTCGGGGCAACCCACTCACCTGTGGGAGTCTTCTTATCCTTTGCAGCCCTGTGGGGGAGCTTGTTGGGATCAAGCGGCACATGGCGCGAGGGCGGCTCGTGCTTCTTTATAAAGGCAAGCGCGTCCTTGCTCCTCTTTTTAAAACCGCTCTTTGTGCGGGCCTTATATAACCCCGTCAGATGCTCGTCGAACTTCGAGGACTTCTTTTCATACCGCTCTACAAACCTGTCATGCCGCTTGAGTATCTTGGCAGAAAGCCCTTTGTCCACAAGTCGGGCACGAGTCTGGCTGAACTCCAGACGCAGAGCCTTGTCATAATCTTTGATCTGCCTATACAGCTCCTTAACGCGAGCCTTCTGTTTCTTATAAGAAAGTCGCTCGTCCTTGAGGGCAGAGCGCACGTCCTCCATGGACTTCTGCATACCGGCGGCAGTGGACTTTTTATTTATATTAGAGGGGGAAGTCTTCTTAATTGTGCGCATGGAATCGGGATTAGTGGCGGCCCAGGCTACGTCGCGAAGACCAGCAAAGCTCCAGCAGAAAAAGAAGAGTATGATGACAGACATTATCTTGCAAGCGTGTGTGTTGCGAAAGTCCATATTTAATTCCTCCAAGTTGTAATTTAATATTGCCTGAGTATACTTTGAGGTGCGTGGGCAAGTCAATGAAATTCTGAATTGCAGAATTAAATTATTAACCAAAGCTAATAAAAAACGCCTTTTCTTAGAGGGAGAGTCTTTTGTCTTTACCCGTCTAAATCCAAGCAGATGCCATAATCACTCACCAGGCTCCAACTTAACCACGAGCCGTGAATCAAGGGCATCTGCAATACGTTGGAGGGTGGAGAGCTTTGGTGTGCCGTGGGTTAATCCCTCGATACGGGCAATGGTGGACTGAGGCATACCAGCCTTCCGTGCAACCTCTGCCTGTGTCATATGCTTCTTTAACCTAAGCTCCATGATACTTCTGGCAAGCTCATATTCAGGCTGGTTCTTATCGAGCTCAGCCTTGACCACCTTGTCCTTTAGAAGCTCTTTTCTGTGAGTTTTATAGTTCATATTGTCACCAGAGAAATTATAGCACGAATGCTATAATGGTTTAGTAATAATTACGGACGAATCCAAATTAATTTCGATCAAAACTTTAACCAAAGCTAATAAAAAACGTCTTTCTCTTAATGGAAGAATCTTTTGTCTTTAAGTAGTTACATGCTAATTTTTAACTTTGGTTTGTGACATATTTTACCTGACACGTGTCACATGGACAATGTCAGTATAGACATGGTAATGTTTGCCCATATGACAGGCAAACATTACCATAAGACGCTGTGCCGGGAACTGGAAAATGCGAGGTGTGGCATTTACAACACACCTCGAACAACCTCGAACACGGGCAAGGCCCGATTTACGCCAAGAAATCAAAGGCTTGCAGCAATTAAAACCTCTAACCTCGAACACATAAAAAAAAAGGACCGAGAGCCATAAGCTTTCTGATTTGATGTAGGGTCAAGGTGCCGCGACATGAAGTCGGCACGAGTCGCTCACGACCTGTATCACAATACCGCGAATGTCGCGCAACAACGAAGATGCGTTAAATCAGGAAGTTTGTTGACATACACAATATATGTCAACTAATATATATGACTATACTACATATAGCATATGTGGAGGTACATGTGAAAATAGCCATTGGATGTGACCACGCAGCCTTTGAGATGAAGGCCCATCTGGTTGAGATGCTTAAGGGTAAGGACATCGAGGTCCTGGACTTTGGGACCAATGGCCCGGACAGCGTTGACTACCCGGATTTCGCGGCAAAGGTCTCCGAATCAGTACTGTCCGGGGAATCCGAGAGGGGCATTCTGATATGCGGCACCGGGCTAGGCATGAGCATGGCCGCGAACAAATTCAGGGGCATCAGGGCAGCGCTCTGCTCAGAGCCCGTAAGCGCGCGACTGAGCCGCGAGCACAACGACTCCAACGTGCTCTGCATGGGCGCAAGGATGATAGGCACCGTTATGGCAGGAGAGATAGTGTCCACCTGGCTTAAAACCCCCTTTGAGGGCGGCAGGCACCAAGGGCGCGTAGAGAAGATCACCGCATTGTGGTCGGAAAGCAAAGGTTCCTGAAAATGGACATGCCCAACATAAAATCCTTCGACCCTGAGATATATAACGCCATCCATGACGAGGAGGTCCGCGAGAGCGAGAAGATACTGCTCATCGCCTCCGAGAACTACACATCAAAGGCAGTGCTTGAGGCCCAGGGCTCCATATTCACCAACAAGTACGCCGAAGGCTACCCCGGCAGGCGTTATTACGGCGGGTGCGAGCACGCGGACATTGTAGAGAATCTCGCAAAAGAGCGCGCAACGGAGCTCTTTGGCGCGGACCACGTGAACGTCCAGCCCCACTCGGGCAGCCAGGCCAACATGGCAGTGTACTTCTCCGCCCTGAAGCCCGGTGACGCGATCATGGGCATGGACCTCCGCCACGGGGGCCATCTCACCCACGGGGCCTCGGTGAGCTTCTCCGGCGCCCTCTATAACAGCATCTCCTACGGGGTGCGCCGGGACACGGGACATATCGACTACGAGGAAGTTGAGAGGCTGGCATTTGAGCACAAGCCCAAAATGATCATAGTGGGGGCAAGCGCGTACTCGCGCACCATAGACTTCGAGATCTTCGGGCGTATTGCCAAGGAGAACGGCTCGCTTCTGATGGCTGACATCGCCCACATCGCAGGGCTGATCGCAGCCGGCGTGCACCCCTCGCCCGTGCCTCACGCTGACTTCGTTACCTCAACCACCCACAAGACCATGCGTGGGCCGCGAGGAGGGCTGATCATGTGCCGCCAGGAGCACGCCAAGGCAGTGGACAAGGTCATATTCCCCGGCATACAGGGCGGTCCGCTCGTACACGTGGTGGCGGCAAAGGCCGTGGCCTTCAAGGAGGCCCTCTCCGAGGAGTTCAGGCAGTACCAGCGGCAGGTGGCCACGAACGCCGCCAAGCTGGCCGCGGAGCTGCAGGGCCGGGGGTTCGAGATATTCTCCGGCGGCACGGACAACCACCTGATGCTCATCGACCTCTCGAACAAGGACATAACCGGCATGGACGCCGAGCTGGCTCTGGACAAGGCCGGGATCACCGTGAACAAGAACGCGATCCCGTTTGACGCGCGCCCGCCCGCTGTAACAAGCGGCATGCGCCTTGGCACACCGTGCGTCACCACGCGCGGCATGGGAGAGGGTGAGATGGCTGAGATAGCAGGGTTCATTGACGAGGCGCTTAAGAACATGGACAACGACAGCGCGCTGGCCGTGATAAACAACAAGGTCAAGGACCTTTGTTCACGGTTTCCTATCTACTAGATGGTTTTTTAGGGGGGAAAGAGAACAATGAAATGCCCATTTTGCGGACACATTGATGACAAGGTCATAGACTCAAGGGCTGGCAAGGACAACGAGGTCATACGCCGCAGGCGGGAGTGCCTTGGCTGCGAGCGCAGGTTCACCTCCTACGAACGCGTTGATGAGGTCCTGCCCATGGTCATCAAGAAGGACAACAGCAGGGAGCCCTTTGACCGCGACAAGATCATGAGGGGCCTGGACACCGCTCTAAAGAAACGCCCTGTGGACGTTGCCACGCGCGAGAACGTGGTGAACACCATAGAACGGCAGATAATTGCCACGGGACACAAGGAGATACCCAGCTCGCAGATAGGCGAGGAATTGATGAACTGCCTGAGGGATATTGACAAGGTGGCCTTCGTGCGCTTCGCCTCGGTCTACAGGGAGTTCGAGGACGTGACAGAGTTCATGGACGAACTAAGGACGCTTCTCAGGGCAAAGTAGTTTCTCTCCAGACCCCTTGTTTTACTGGGGCCCGCCCTTTACAGCTATGACATCGAATACGGACTGCCACGTAAGGGGCTTGATTATCGTCTTGCCGCCCAGGGCCTCTGCAAGCTGCTGCGCGTGTGACTCGAAACCCTCCGCATAGTACACGGTGTCGTACTTGTAACCGCTCGTGGTGGCGAAATCCACCGCCCTCACAAGGAACCCGTTTCGTGTCAGGAACGCGGCCATGTCCTTGGCCGCCTGGAGGTCCGTGGTGCCGGCAAGCACCTTGATGTTTGGAACCGGAGACTTCTTTGCCTGCTCCAGGTTCTCAAGCCTGCGCTCCACGATGGAGAGTTCCTGCTCAAGAAGGATCACTTCCCGATCGACCTTCTCGGGCTTTGGAGATGCTCCAGTGGGGGCACTGCCCTCTGGCGTGCGCGTGCCTGCAAGGGAGTCCAGTTTCTCGTTGAGCCCGGTGACCTGGATAATAAGCTTGTCCACCTGCGAGCGCAGGTCGGTCACGTTTGCCTTGAGGTTGTTGGTCCGGTTGGCAACGATGCTGATGTTCGCCGCATTGTTGTCAACGAGCTTGTTGGAGACACACCCGCCAAGCAGCATTACCGCCAAGAGAACCGCTATGCCAGCTAAACCTCTTTTCACTCCCATCAGACTCTCCCTCTTTAAATCCTGAACAGGTCCATGACCTCAATATTTCATACAGTTAGCGGATATTATTAATCCACTACTTTAGCTATCTTATATTAAACCAAACTCAAACAAACAGTCAATGTTTTCTTTTGGCCGGTCTCGAAGGCCCACATACATGGTCCCGCCCGAGCCGGCATTTTGTGATACCATGTCATCATAATCGCATGTATTACATCTTGACACGGTACAAGTTTTGAGTTAAACTGACTATATAACCATTTTAGTCATTTAGGTCACTTTAATGAAAGAACTAAAGAAAGACATAAAAAGGGCGTCCATCCTGCGGGAGGCAGAGAAGCTCTTCGAGCGCTACGGATACCGCAAGGTATCAATTGACGAGATCGTTGCGGCCGCAGGCATAGCCAAGGGGACCTTCTACCTTTATTTTAGAAGCAAGGACGTGCTCTACCACGAGATATTCATCTCCTACCACACAGAAGAAATATCCCAGGCCTTTGATATGATAACCCGCGAGGGAGACCTCAAGAAGGGCATCTACGTGGACATGGTCGGGGGGCTGTACTATCTACAGAAAAGGCCCATACTGATGGAGATAATGCTTGGCAACCCCGCATATCTCTCGGAAAGCGTTACAACGGAGATGGTCCATGCTTATTACAAGGAGATCGCCTCTAAGGTATTTGAGGGGATAGAACACAAGCTGGCCCCAGGCCTTACAATGGACGATTTCATTCACATGTACATGTTCTTCTATGGCTCGCTAGGGCACGGGAGTCCGGACGACCCCGCCCGGTGGAGGCTTGCGGCAAGTACAGCGCGGGTGCTCGTAGATGGGATGTTCTCACACTCACGATGGAAGCCGCGCCCGGTGGAAGACATCATCGCAGAGGTGGACAAACTCTTTGAACAGGAAGGTGCGAAATGAGACGTATTGCTCTTGTTGCCATATTCCTTGCGCTGGCACTGGGCAGCTCCGGTGCGCTTGCAGGGCCAGCCACGCTTGTGGAAGAGATGCCGGACGTGGAAGAGATAATAGACAGGGTGGACCGCATACTCCGAAGCGATACCAGTGTGAGCAGGATGGAGATGTCCATCGAGACCCCCAACTGGAAGCGCACCCTCACCATGGACATGTGGACCGAGGGACTGGACAAGACCCTCATACGAGTACTGGACCCTCCAAAGGACCGTGGGGTGGCCACGCTCAGGGTGCACACGGAGATGTGGAACTTCTTCCCAAAGATAAACAAGGTCATGAAGGTGCCGCCTTCGATGATGATGAGCTCATGGATGGGCTCGGACTTCACGAACGACGATCTCGTAAAAGAGTCCTCCATGCTCAGGGACTACGACTACCGCCTGGTCGACGACCCTGACCCTGACCACTATTACGTGGAGCTTATCCCCAAGGCCGATACCCCCATTGTATGGGGAAAGATAATCATCACCGCAAGAAGGAGCGATTACATCCCGGTCCGCGAGGAGTTCTATGACGAGGACGGGACAAAGATGCGCATAATGGAACTCAAGGAGATAAGGCCCATGGGCGGAAAGGTCGTCCCTACGGTCATTGAACTTATACCGCTTAACAAGAAGGACAGGAAGACGATAATAAGATATATCGAGGCGGAGTTCGACAAAGAGCTGGACAAGGGTATCTTCACGCACAGGGCCCTGAAGAAGAGGATATAATGCTTTTGAAAATGGCATACAGGAACGTGTTCCGCCACAGGAGGCGCTCGCTCCTGACCGGGCTCATGATGGCAGGCGGTTGCGCCCTCTTCGCCATGTTCATAGGAATAGTCGCTGGCAGCTACGGCAATCTCATCTCCATCTTCACCCGCGACCACACGGGGCACGTGCAGGTGCACGCCAGAGGCTACCTCCAAAGGCCCACCATATACAAGAAGATCGAAGACCCTTATGCAGTGGGGAAAAAAGCCCTCTCACTGCGCCACGCCCTGGCCTTTGCACCCCGCACCCATGTGCCCGCCCTGGCCTTTGCCGGCACCAAGACCACGGGGCTCACAGTGACGGGCATAGACCCAGGGCTTGAGCCCGGAGTTACCGGCATCAGGAACAGGGTAAAGACCGGCAGGTTCCTGACCAAAGCAGACTTTGAAACGGTGCTCATATCCGACAGGATCGCCCGCGTGCTGAAGGTCGGCATTGGGGAGGAGCTTGCGCTCATATCCCAGGCAGCCGACGGCTCAATAGCCAACGGGCTCTTCCGCGTGGTTGGCATAGTGAACTCTGACGGCAGCGGTTATCATTCGTCACGCCTCTACATGCCCATAGGCACGGCTGACCAGTTCTTTGCCCTTGATGGGGGCGCACACGAGATAGCGATAATGCTCACAAGCCATGAGAAGGCCAGAAAGGCGGCAACACAGTTGCAGGGCTTGCTTGGGGAGGAGTTCGAGGCAGACCCGTGGCAGGTGGTGGAGAGCGAGTTCTACACGGCAATGCAGGCCGACATCAAGGGCAATTACGTCACTATCATAGTCTTTACAATAATCATCGCCCTTGGCGTGCTCAACACGGTGCTGATGGTAATACTTGAGCGCACGCGCGAGTTCGGGGTCATGAAGGCCCTGGGCACAAGGCCCGGAGACATCATGAAGCTCATAGTGATTGAGACCTGCATGCTGGCCCTTATGAGCCTGGTGGTTGGCAACACGGGGGGCCTGCTTGCCAACTGGGCACTCAGCATACACGGCATCACGTACCCCACCCCGCTGGAATACGGGGGCGTGCTCTTTGAGAAACTCCTGTCAAAGATAACGCTTAAAACCATCTGGTTCCCTTCGGTGGTGATACTCGTCTCAGCCCTTATAGTGAGCATTCCGCCAGCACTCAGGGCCGCAAGGATATCTCCAACCAGGGCAATGAGGGACATCTGAGCCATGTTACTTGTAAAACTCGCGTGGAGGAACATATTCAGAAACAAGCGGCGCACCGTGCTCTCGGGCCTTGCCGTGGGCATAGGGCTGGCCTCGCTTATCTTTGTGAACGGCCTCATGGTGGGCATGCTCAATTCCATGGTCCGCACTGCCACGGACAGCTTCATGGGACAGGGGCAGATACATGCCGAAGGGTTCAGGGACACCTTTGAGACAGAACTCACAATACGGGACTTTGACAGTGTGATGGAGTCGCTTAAAGGCGAGGAGGACATTACAGGGCTTACACCACGCACCATCGCGCAGGCCATGCTCACCTCCACCTCGGACGTGCTCCCGGTGGCAGCATACGGCATAGACCCGGAGGGCGAAGGCAAGGTTTCGCTACTTGAAGAGGCGGTTATCAAAGGCGAGTATCTTGGATCAGGCAGAAAGATCTTAATAGGATCGAGGGCAGCCGAACTTCTGGACGCGTCACTCGGGGACCGCCTTGTGCTCACAATGGCACAGGCTGCCACAGGAGAGCTCTCGCAGGAGATGTTCAGGGTCGGGGGCATATTCCACTACGGAATAAGAGATGTGGACTCCAGCCTGGTCTTTATCGAGATCTCCAGGGCCAGAGAGATGCTGGCCATTGGAAGCGTAGCTCACGAGATAGCCCTCAGGTTTAAAAATATTGAAATTGCGGGAGACACATCGCTTGCAATATGGGAACGCTACTCAAGAGGCGGCAACGAGGCCCTGGGCTGGCCCGGCCTGCTCCCTCAGCTAAAGGCCGTACACGAGCTTTCCGGCTTCAGCACGTTTCTTACCAGCATACTGGTCTTCGGCATAGTAGCCCTCACCATCATGAACACGCTGTTCATGAGCCTTTACGAGCGCATGTACGAGTTCGGAGTAATGCGCGCGGTGGGCACGAGGCCCGTTCAGATGGCCCTGATAATAGTGTTCGAGGCCGTGTCGCTGGCAATAATAAGCATCGTGATAGGCATGGTCATCGGCTGGCTTCTAAATACATTATTCGGTGTTGTTGGAATTGATTACAGCGGGATAGAGTTTGCAGGGGTCACAATGACAGAGCCCATATACACGGTCATGAGGCCTGTGCAGTTCACGGTGTTCCCGGCAATGATAATGGCCTTCTCGCTGGTGGCGGCCATATACCCCGCTTTTTACGCGGCAAGGCTCACGCCGTCAAAGGCCATGAGAAAGAGCATGTAATATGAACGGAAGGGAGTGGTAGAGGATGCCAGAGGATGTAATTAAGGAAGTCATAAAAGTGGAGGATATCCAGCGCTGTTACATCACGGGAGACGTGGAGGTGCATGCGCTCAGCGGGGTGAGCCTGTCCATAGAACGCGGAGAGTTCACCGCCGTGGCCGGGCCGTCAGGGAGCGGAAAAACAACGCTGCTGAACATAATAAGCGGTCTGGACTCTCCTGATGAAGGGCTTGTGATGCTTGCAGGGAAACCCATAAGCCGCATGGGAGGAAACGAGCTCTCGGACTTCAGGCGTGACCATATAGGCTTCGTCTTCCAGTCCTTCAACCTCATCCCGGTGCTCTCGGTGAGGGAGAACATCGAGTACATCATGCTCCTGCAGGGGGTTTCAAAGGACGAGCGCGCCCGGAGGGTGAGCGACATCCTTGAGGACGTGGGCCTTGAGGGAATGGAGGGCAGGCTCCCCATGCAACTGTCCGGCGGACAGCAACAGCGTGTTGCAGTGGCAAGGGCCATGGTATCAAGGCCCGAGATAATACTTGCCGACGAGCCCACCGCGAACCTGGACTCCGCAACAGGGGCCGGGCTTCTGGACATGATGCATGCGCTTAACGAAAAACACGGCATGACCTTCGTGTTCTCGACCCATGACGACATGATAAAGGAGCGTGCAAGGAGGCTGGTGACCCTGAAGGACGGCCAGATCCACTCTGACATCAGGCGTGAGCAATAGACCATGAGGGCGGGCGTGAGGAATAGACCATGAGGGCAGGCATCATATTGTTCCTGATCGTTCTTGTTCCTCTAAATGCCCTCGCACTTGATTCCCTTACCCCAGGCGGGTCGGTGAGGGCCTACGTTGTCTCAACTGAATACCCTGACGGCATGGACACGGCAGAGGCGCTGTTAATGCTGCGCCTGAAACTCTCCGGGGAAGTATCAAGCCGGCTGAGGTTCGAGCTTGCCTACGAGGCAGTGCCTTCCTATAGCGACTCGGACGCGGCTGATGGACTTTCGGATCCGGCCGAGGGCCCCTCTTACAGGGTTGACGACCTTGACAGCACGCTCTACCCTTCCTCGCCCGGCCCTGGCGACAGGTTCATCGTGCCCCAGAACCTTGACCGGGCATTTATCAGTTTTGCCGCGGAGGAGTTTGACCTCACGGCAGGCCGCCAGCCCATCTCCTTTGGCAGCGCCCGCGTGATAAACCCCACGGACGTACTGGCTCCCTTCACGTACGAGACACTGGCAAAGGAGGAAAAGACCGGAATAGACGCCTTCCGGCTGCGCGTGCCCACAGGGGATTTCTCTGAACTGGACATTGCGATAGTGCTTGGGGACAACGCAGAGCAGGATGAGGGCGCGGCCTATATGCGCATCAAGAGCTATATCAATGAGACGGACATTGGGTTCATGGTCATGCGGTATGGCCAGAACATGATGCTGGGCATTGACGTGGCGCGGGCCATTGGAGAGGCAAGCGCGTGGGTGGAGGCCACATATACGGAACCCGCGGAAGAGTTTTACTACACGGACGACTCGTCCTATACGCGCCTTTCCATCGGAGCTGACATGGCCTTTACGGGGGATGTATACGGATATATCGAGTATCACTTTAACGGCCCCGGTGCCGATGAGCCGGAGGATTACGCTCTTAACGTCCTTAATGCCGCGTACCTGGAGGGATCGGTCTATCTGCTTGGCAGAAACTACCTTGCCCCCGGCCTCAGGGTCGAGATAAACCCTCTTTTAAGCGCCGAGGCCGCGGCCCTTATCAACATAAACGACAGCTCAGCGCTTCTTGCGCCCTCGCTTACATACAGTGTCTCAGACAATGCCTCTGCATCCATAGGGGCGTATCTGGGCACAGGGGACGAGCCTGAGGCGGAAGTGCCGCGCTCGGAGTTCGGCTCATATCCTGACACCTGCTATCTATCGCTCAAGTATTACTTCTAACACACCAGTGTGATCTTTCTTTTCACAAAGCCCTGGGCCATCCTTAAGCCCATCCGGTAATTTATTTGTCCTTAGGCTCTATGGTTCTGTATAATAAGCATATGCGTAAATTCAGAGAGATATTAGCCGAACGCGCCGGGTTCACGCTCATGGAGCTGCTGGTGGTCATGGTGATACTCGGCCTCCTGGCAGCCCTTGTGGGCCCGCGCATCTGGAAGAACGTAACAAAGAGCAAGATCACCACCGCAAAGACCCAGATAGAACTGCTCGGGCAGGCCCTGGACCAGTTCCGTCTTGACACCGGACGCTACCCGTCGTCATCAGAAGGGCTTGAGGCCCTCAGGACAAACCCTGGTGCGGATGGATGGGACGGCCCATATCTTCGCAAGGCCGTGCCCATGGACCCATGGAAAAGACCCTACTCCTTCCAGTCTCCGGGCTCTCATGGAGACTACGACCTCACCACCTTCGGGCTCGACGGTTCCCCCGGAGGCACCGGAGAAAACAAGGACGTCTCAAGCTGGGAATAAAATCCTTTCCTGTTTTTTCATTGACCTATCACCTTTTCAGCCATATAATGAACTAGAGATTCCCTAGAACCCATTTACGTCAAGGAGGTCCGTCATGGCCAAAGAATTCTGGGACAAGGTACGTGGAGATATACAAAAGGGATACAAGGACAGCCTCAGCTTCCTGAAGAGCAAATCAGAAGAGGTGGCCGAGGAGAGCAAGAAGAAATACAAGATCTATGAGCACAAGCACAAGGCCCACAAGCAGATATCGGAACTGGGGGCCACGGTGTATGAGATCGTAAACAGCGGCGGCTCGGTGGACTCAAGCAAGAAGGTCAAGGACACTGTTGAGAAGATAAGGAAGATAGAGGAGCAGATAGGCCAGCTTGAGGCCCAGGCGAGAAAGAAACCGGCAAAGCCGGCAAAGCCGACTAAGAAAAAAGCCGTCACCAAAAAGAAGGCAGCGGCCAGGAAAAAGGCCCCGGCCAAGAAAAAAACCGCTCCGAAATAATCCTGACAGCGGATTCCACCGTATGGGATCATATTTTAAAACGGCCCTGCCAAACGGCAGGGCCGTTTTTCGTCTTACTGGCATTGGGAGGGTTTCTGGTATAATCAACGTAATATGAAGTCCATAATAATAAAGAGCATTCCATTCATTTTTGCGGCCCTCCTGCTCACGTTCTTTATTGGATGGGGAGGGCAAAAGCCTGACAACTCCATGCTCGCCACGGGCAAGGTGGAGGCGGTCTCAGAGGCGGAGGCCTCGGCCCCGGAGATCGAGACGCGTTCCATCAGGGGCTTGGTACGCCCCGGTGACACACTATCAGTGATATTCGAGGCCCATGGGCTCGACCCTATGGAGGTCAACCCCGTTGTTGCCACAGCCAGAAAGACATACGACCTTGCACGCCTTAGGGTGGGCAACCCCTACTCCTTTGACATAAGCGGCAAAGGGAGCGTTGAGGCATTCACATACCAGTATGATGAGGAAAACCTTCTAAAGGTATCGCGCAAGGGCGATGGATTTGCGGCCGAAGAGATCGCGATGCCATATGAGAGGCGTACTGCCCATTTTGGCGGCGTCATCAGGGACAACCTCATCTCATGCGTTGAAAATCCGGCAGTCGCTCTTACGCTCTCCGACGTCTTCGCATGGGACATTGACTTTGCCACCGGGCTCAGGGAGGGAGACACCTTCAAGGCGGTGGTGGAGGCCCTTTACAGGGACGGCAAGCGCGTTCGTTACGGGAAGATACTTGCCGCGGAGTTCGTCAATGGCGGGGTGAAACACAGGGCATACAGGTTCACCCCCCGATCGGGCCAGGGCAATGGCAGCCACTATGGCGAAGACGGCAAGTCCGTAAGGAGGGCGTTTTTAAAAGCCCCGCTTTCATACAGGCGCATAAGTTCGAGCTACAGCTACGGAAGGTACCATCCCATACTGAAGACCGTGCGCCCGCACCTTGGCGTGGACTATGCGGCAAGGGCCGGCACCCCGGTATCCACAGTTGGAGACGGCACAGTGACCTTTGCCGGATGGAAGGGCATAAACGGCAACCTCGTTATCATCAAGCACGCCGGAAGCTACACCACCAGCTACGGACACCTGCAAAAGATCTCCCGTGGAGTGCGCAGGGGTAAAAAAGTCTCGCAGG
>DAOWET010000245.1 GCA_030638335.1 Nitrospirota bacterium | reverse complement strand
CAGGTCATTGCCGTGTTGCGCGGTCTCTTCGCTTATGAGGCGCAGTTTGCGGCCTACGGCATCGGCCTCAAAGACCCTGCGGCCCGGTTTACCCCGGAGGTGGGAGTCGTACATCTTCTCCACCCCCCACTGGCCTATGAAGCTCTGGCGCGGAACGTCGCGGAACTCTTTTTTTCGTATCTGCTCGGGGCCGAGCTTGCCAAGGTAGCCCACAACATGTGCCACGGTCTCACCATAAGGGTAATGCCTCGTCTCGTCAACGGCAATGACAAGTGCCGGATAGTCGGATATCCTGGCCTCTATGAACGCGACCTCGTCAAAGCGCAGGCCTCCTCTGAGCCTCACGGGTTCGATGGCATTGCGGTTGCGCTGCACAATGCTCCCAACCTCGGCGACCCCCATGCCCAGGAAATCCGCTATCGCCTCCAGGTCAGCCTCCGGCAGTAGTTCAGGCGCCAGGGCCACTGAATAAAAGGGTGCGTTCTTTACAAGGGGGTTGCCGCGCCTGTCGTAGATGATCCCCCTGGGGGCAGGGACCTGTTCGATGCGCAGGCGGTTCTCAAAGGACTGCTCCGTGAACTGCTCGCCCCTGACCACCTGGAGTTCCCAGAGCCTGGCCCCAAGGACCATCAGCATCAGGATTATCACCGCCGTAACCAGCCGTATCCTTGTCTCAGGGTTCCGCATCCGGGTCTTCCTCTCCAGGGGTTATGAACAGGCCGAAAGCCGCATTAAATAATGCCTGGATTATTATGATGGTGGCTGCCCTCCCAGCCGTTGTGGGCGGCTCGAAGAAAAGTGCAATGCTCAAGTATGAAATAAGCGCGTCCATGGCGGTAAAAGCCGCAAGGCCTATTACGCCGAGCACAGGGGTCCAGATGAAGAGGCCCTTTCTCAGATACTGGGCCAGGTACCCCACAGTGGCCTTGCCCAGCAGGCCGGGGCCCAGATAGTTTCCGGCGACAGCGTCCGCAAGCGCTCCCACTGCCACGCCGAACCCCAGCCCCTTTAAATGTCCGTACCTGAGGCCTACGAAATAAACAAGCATCACTGAAAGGCTAGGCCCTATTCCCAGCACCCGTACCTTTGTCTCGAGGACAAAGGCCAGAATTATCAATATTGGGATCACAAGCCTTCTCATCGCTCCACCACTATTACCTCTTCAAGGGTGTCAAGGCCGGCCAGGGGCATTGCCTCAACAGTATGGAACAGTTCCTTCTCAGTGCCGCTTGTGGCAATCACCCTTGCGGCTGGGATTCCGTTCGGGAAAAGGGCGTCAAGGCCGGAGGTCAGCACGGTATCACCCTCGTTGACATGATATCCCCTGTTCAGGTATTTGATCACGCATCCGCCGGAGCCGTCTCCTGTAAGCACGGCGTCTTCACGCGTGCCATGAAGACGCACTGCAGCGGAAAAACGTGAGTCAGTGATGAGCAGCACCACTGAATAGTAGAGCCTGGCGTCAAGTATCTTGCCCACAAGCCCGTCGGGTGTGATGACGGCCATGTCCTTTTTCACTCCGTCAGAGGTCCCCATGTCGATCATCATGGAACTGGACCAGGTCAGGGCTGAGCGTGAGATGACTTTTGCGACGGCTACCTGCCGGGGTTCTGATATTTTAAACGCCAGCATCTCCCTGAGGCGCATGTTCTCTTTCTTGAGTTCGTTGTGGTCCATGAGCCTGAGTTTCAGGTCGCGGATCTCGGCCCTTGTCCGGGCCATGTCGTCCATGTCCTGGCCTATGGCCCGCATGGTCCCGGCAATCGAGGAAAAAGTGAGGGTGATGGTATTGTTGATATTGTTTATGCCGCGGGCAAAGAAGGCAAAAGGCTTAAAAGGCCCCCGTGCGCTCTGAAAGGTCATAAGTATGGCTGAAAGCAGGGCGACGGTCAGGTACAGGCGGAAATGCCGTGTAAACATCAGCCCACGGCGATTCGCTTCAGTAGTGGCAGGTCGTCTAATGCCTTTCCAACCCCGCGCACGACTGCGGTAAGCGGATCCTCGGCCACTACCACCGGAAGCTCGGTGGCCTCGGTGATGAGCTGGTCCATCCCCTTCAGTAGCGCCCCTCCGCCAGCAAGCACGATCCCTCTGTCAACGATGTCCGCGGCAAGCTCCGGCGGGGTGTTCTCAAGCGCCACCTTTACGGTTTCAAGGATAGTGTTCACGGGCTCGCTCAGGGCCTCACGGACCTCGTCCTCGCTCAGGGGTATGGTCTTTGGTATGCCGCTCACAAGGTCCCGTCCCTTTATGTCCATGGTTCGGGGAGCCTCGTCCGGGGACTCCGCGGCGCTCCCGAGCTCTATCTTGATCTGCTCGGCCGTGCGGTCACCTATCATGAGGTTGTATTTGCGTTTTATGTAGGATATGAGGGTCTCGTCCATGCGGTCTCCGCCCACCCGGGTGGCCTTGGCGTATACGACTCCTCCCAGGGATATGACCGCGATGTCCGTGGTCCCTCCACCTATGTCCACAACCATGGAGCCGGAGGGCTCTGATATGGGAAGCCCCACGCCAAGGGCGGCTGCCATGGGCTCTTCTATCAGGTAGACCTCGCGGGCCCCCGAGGCGTGTGCCGCGTCCTTCACGGCGCGCTGTTCGACCTGTGTTATGCCCGTGGGTATGCCGATGATCACCCTTGGTGAGACAAAGCTCCTGCGGTTGTGTACCTGCTTGATGAAATATCTGAGCATCTCCCCCGTGGCGTCAAAGTCCGCGATCACGCCGTCCTTCATGGGGCGGATCGCCACTATGTTGGCCGGCGTCTTGCCGAGCATGCGCTTTGCTTCAATGCCCACTGCGATGCACTTCTTCGAATCCCTATGCTGTACGACAACAGAGGGCTCGTTGCATACTATGCCCTTGCCCTTTACATAGACCAGGGTGTTTGCAGTCCCCAGGTCGATCGCCATGTCATTTGAAAATATGCCGAATATGCTCATTCAGATGAATTCTCCCCTTCAGTTATATCTCCGCCTTCCAGTTCCTCCTCCTCAGAGGGTTCGCTGTTGGCTTCTTCTTTGTCTTCGTGGCCGGGCTCGTATGTTACGCGAGTGCCTGCAAGTTCGTCGCCGAGGCGTCTGCCATTGTCGCTTCCCATCAGGACCAGGGACTCAACGCCGATGGCAGCAGCAAGCAGGGGCCATCCAAGTATGGGGTGGAGCACTGTCCAGAACAGAACCCCTATCCCGAACATCAGGTTTCTCATGATGGAGTCCTTCAGGCCGCAGGGCTCTCCACTTGCGCTGAGCACTCGCAGGCCAAGGAGCCTCTTGCCAACGCTAGCCCCGTTGCTTATGCCGTCGGCCACAAGGATATATAGCACTGCCGCCACCCATCCGGCCCTCGGGAGGGCCTCGGCAACGGCCAGCGCGATCACAAGGTCCATGCCCTTGGACACGGCTCTGTTAAGTAGACTGACGGAGGCCATACAAGATAATAATAACATTGGGGTATTCTATTTGTAAACGATTCACGTTGTTTGTATAGAAGTTGTTCGTATAGTAATGTTATGGCAACTGCAAGGAGGACGCATGCTTGAGGGTTTGGGCGAGATCGTTGTGGCGACAAGAAACCTGAAAAAGGTGGGCGAGATCGCGCGCATGCTCGATGGCACCGGCATAAAGCTGCTCACCCTGGACGAGGCGGGGGAATGCCCCGAAGTGGTGGAGGACGCGCCGGACTTCAGGGGCAATGCGCTCAAGAAGGCCAGAGAGGTCTCCTCATGCACGGGCAGGGCCGCGCTTGCCGATGACTCGGGGCTTGTGGTGGACGCGCTTGAGGGCAGGCCAGGGGTCTTTTCGGCCAGGTATGCTGGAGAGGATGCATCTGATGCTGACAATACCTCAAAGCTGCTCAGGGAGCTTGAGGGCATTCCCCCTGATGACAGGAGCGCACGCTTTGTATGTTCCCTGGCCCTTGTCCTTGCTGATGGCAAGGAGTATGTTTTTGAAGGGGTTTGCGAGGGGATGATCTCCGTGGCGCCGCAGGGCCGGAGCGGCTTTGGCTATGACCCTGTCTTCATACCCGAAGGGCATGAGAGGAGCTTTGCCGAGATGAGCGGGCAGGAAAAGGACTCAATGAGCCACAGGGGCCGGGCCATAAGGGCCTTTGCAGGGTTTTTGCGTGGGTGATGACCAGGGGGCGGCAAGGTGGCTTTCCGGGGGGTTCACGAGGCAGCCGCACATGCCAATATGATATATCTTATGGTAGTGTAGAAAGATTGTGGTATGATTTTTAGTAGAATAAAGACCAGACGCGGGGGGAAATGAAATTTATAGACAAGATAAAGTTTCGTAACAAACTTATCGTGCTGCTGATCTTTCCCCTGGCCGGACTGCTCTTCTTCTCGCAGGCATGGATCGTGGAGCAGTTCAACCGTGTTAATGACCTGAAGAACCTCTCAGAACTCTCAGAGCTTTCCATAAGTATAGCCGACCTTATCCATGAGACCCAGAAGGAAAGGGGGATGACATCCGGATATCTCGGAGCAAGCGGTGGTGATTTTGCCGACAGCCTGGAGGTACAGAAGAAAAACACCGAATCCAATCTGCTGGTGTTGAGGAACAAGGCAGCCGGTCTGGACCTGGTAGATGAAGTTATAGAGATAAAAGACCACCTGGCCACATTTGAGAACAAGTTCAAGCAACTCGGTGGTGTGCGCTCAAGGGTGCTGTCGCGCCAGATCACGGCAGAGGAGGCCATGGATTTCTACACATCCCTGAATTCGACCCTGTTCGAGGTCATTGAGTTCCTTCCCAAGCTGAGCGCGAACCCTGAGCTGGTAAAGAGCTCTGCCGCTTATATAAACCTGCTACAGGGCAAGGAGCGCGCCGGGATCGAAAGGGCTGTGCTCAGCAACACCTTCTCTAACGACGCTTTTGCACAGGGGATGCTCCTGAAGTTCAACACCCTTGTTGCTGTCCAGGATACGTATTTTTCCGTGTTTCTCTCCCTTGCCACACAGGAACAGAAGGTCTTCTTCAGGAACAAGATGAACAACCCCGCAGTGGAAGAAGTGCAGTGGATGAGGGGTATCGCGCTTCTAAAGGGAGACTCCGGCGGGTTCGGCGTTGACGCCACGGAATGGTTCAAGGTAAAGACGGACAAGATAAACCTCCTGAAGGAGGTGGAGACCTATCTGTCTGAGGACATGACGTTCAGGATAGATGAGCTTTTAAGGGCCGCGTACAATGCGCTGATCATAGATTTCGCGGTTACGCTCTTCGCGCTCTTTGCTGTCCTTTTCTTCTCGTACTATATTACCCGTGACATCCTCAAACAACTCGGCGGTGAGCCGGCCATGATCGTTGAGGCCTCAAAAAGGATATCAGCCGGCGAGCTTAACGTATACCTTGATATAGAGGCAAGAAGCGGCAGCCTGTACAACGAGATGAAGCTCATGGCCGCAAAGCTCAAGGATGACATCATCAGGATAATCGCCTCTGCCGACAATGTGCAGAAATGCAGCCAGGAGATACAGACGGACATGCAGAGGCTCTCGCATGACGCTGCCAGCCAGGTCAGCGCGGCAGACCAGGTGGCAAGCGCCTCTACCGAGCTTTCGCACACTGTTATCGATATAGCGCAGAACTCCTCGAACATTGCACAGAGCGCCACAGAGACCATGACAGTGGCCCAGGACGGGGCAAAAGTGGTGGAGAGCACTGTGGAGGAGGTGCAGGAGATATCAAAGACCATGAACGAGTCCTCGCTCCTCATGACCTCGCTTGGAGAACGCTCGAACCAGATAGGCGAGATAATAGGCGTGATCAACGACATCGCCGACCAGACCAACCTCCTTGCTTTAAACGCGGCCATCGAGGCCGCGCGCGCAGGCGAGCAGGGCAGGGGATTTGCCGTGGTGGCCGACGAGGTGCGGAAGCTTGCGGAGCGGACAAGCAAGGCCACAAGCGAGATAAGCGACATGATCACCTCCATGCAGGACGAGACAAGCGCTGCCATAATGTCCATGAGTGAAAGCATCCAGAGAGTCGAGACCGGCACCGCACTGTCCAGACAGGCCGGAGAGGCCCTGGAGAAGATACTTGGGAGTGTTACGGACCTGCATTCAAAGGTCCTTCAAATAGCCGCTGCCACGGAGGAGATGTCTACCACGGTGGAGGTGATCACCATGGACGTGGGCAGCATCGCAAAGACCTCGCAAGAGACCAGCAAGAGCGCTGCAAAGACAACAGAGGAATCGGAATATCTCGCAAAGCTTTCGGACGAGCTGAAGGCCATCATCAGCCACTTCAAGATAGACTAAGGGGCCACGGGCCCCATTTAGACTGGAGCGTCCAGCTTCAAGCGTTTTCAACATATCCAGCAAAGGGGGCCACGGGCCCCTTTTAAACTGGGGGCACCAGCCTCAATCGTTTTCAGAAGATGT